>CAXSHQ010000066.1:5899-16775 GCA_964236875.1 uncultured Acidobacteriaceae bacterium
AGGCCCAGAGGGGCGGCAGGTGCGGGAAGCCCGAGAGCTGCGCGAATTCCTCCAACAGCACATACGGATCAGCGGAGAGAACCAGGAAGATGTCCTGAGCTTCTGCTGCGACGGAAGGCCTGAAAACACCGTCGGAACCGGTGAGATCGAAGGTGCCCTGCGGATGGTGAAAGTAAAGCCCCCAGCCGGCCGGACTCATCAGCCACGGGATCGGGGAACGTCCGCCATTGAGAAGCTGGTCCGGTTTGAACTGACCGTTGCGCATCGTATCGACCCGGCCGCGACGATCGAACTGATGACCACCTTCACCCAGTCCGAAGACCGGCATGTCGTGCAAGCTGAAGGAGACATGCGCATTATCTGGATTGCACACAAGGCGCTGCCGGTCTGCGCCGGCCTCGCTCACCGAGATCGTGAATGGGTTCTCCGTCACCGCGATCCTGTGATTTCCCCACGTAATCGGCGAGGGGGGTGTCTGCGTGAGCTGGTGCATAGACGGCGGCCAGGACCTCTCACGTAAGCCGATGCCGTTGAACGCATGTGCCGGATCATGATGCGCCGCAGCGGGAAGCAGGCTGATACGAAGGGTGTGCTGTGAAACGAAGGTGAGGGTGAGGACCACGTCCACGCCGCTGATTGTGAATGCTTTGAACATGGCGGGCGACGCGCCCCGGGCGCGAAGTCCCAGTACGCAAGCAGCTACGGAGCCAATACCGGAGACGAAGCTCCTGCGCGAACAGATGTCGTTCATAAGGCGAGTCTCAAGAGAACTTTTGCCATTGACGGTGCAAGGCTCCTGCAGGACTTCCAACGGGCGTGGGCTGATGTTGAGAATCTAAGGACGGAAGAAGCCTTCAGTGTGTCCTTGCTGGATCCATGATTCCGGAAAGCGGACTACCTTGATGGTCTGCCGCCGGAAGGTGAAAGCGACGAAGATGCTGCCGTCGCGGGCCTCCATCACGGTCGGGTAGGAGTACTCCTCCCGTCCGGGTTCCTTGATGTCGCGCTCTTTCTGTCCGTAGCCGGGCCGGCCGGTTTCGATGTCGCGAGCCGTCGACCAGGTAAGACCATCGTCCGCAGAAAGAGCAACGGTAAGGGGCTTACGCAGGCCGCCGATGGCCTTCGGGCCTGATCTGTCGGCCGCAGAGTTGTTGAACGCGATCACGACATGTCCACTACGCAGCCGGAAAGCCTGAATGGAGGCATTGTTGTTCGGCAGCGAAGTCGCCGCAGGCTCCGACCATTGGCAGCCGTCAGGCGATGTGCTGCGATAGATATGGTTGGAAGCGCGATCCCGCAAGAACGCGATGAAACCACCATGCGAACCGGCGACAAGGCTCGGCTGGACCTTGCCGCCGCTCACGGGTACCAAGCACTCCGTCCATGTGCTCCCACCATTTTTGGAGACCTTCACGGAGGAGTAGTTCGTTTCGGCGCCCTTGCCAATGCCGAAGCTGGTCACATACGTGAGTGGCAGGAGCCAGGCGCCGTCCTTCCTGATCAGCAGGGGATCGCGCGTGAAAGATCCAGGCTTCTCGAAGAGCAACTCCGGTTTCGTCCACGTGACACCATGGTCGCGCGAGATGACATGCAGCACATGTGCATTCGCCTCACCGGCCTCGGCTCCCTGCGTCGTGTGGAACACGTGAACGGCGCCGTCCGGGGCTTCGAAGACGACAGGATTCTGGTACGACTCGCCGTCATGACTGTCGATAAGGCTGGTCGGTGTCCAGACGAATGAGCCCTTCGGCAGGCGGGATACGACGATGCCCACGCCGGACGAACCTTCCCAACTACCCGAAAACCAGACACACAGAATGTCGCCATTCCTTAGCTGGAGCAAATTCGCGGCATGCGAGCTGCGAAAGAGTACCGGGAGGTACGCCTCTGTGTACCCGCCAGCCACGTTGGGCCGCATTCGCCCATCCATCAGGCTTTCCAGGGAGTGATCGACAAGAGGCTTATCCCCGCCGGTCGGCTCCTGAGCGTGCAAACGCGCAGGGGTGACGGCCAGCAAAGCGACGAACACGAAGAGAGGAGCAACGTAACGAAGCTTTCGGCTATGGAAGAGCACAAGCAGCTCCTTTGGAAACACCTGGCGGAACAGAATCAGCGAACGTTTCTGCACTCCGGAATCATAGACGATCGGAGAGATTGGACCTACAGTGCGCTACTCGGTGTTGACAGCCGCAAAGACGGCGACAAAAATACTCGCGTAGAAACGATAGATTGCTCTTGAGATTGCCCTTGGCAGGAGTGTGTCATGCACCTTTCATTCTTTCGGTGGGGATGTGTCCGGCTTGTCGTTCTGAGCGTCCTGGCCTGTGGCGCAGCACATGGTCTGGCGCAGCCTTGCAGTGCCCGTCCTTCGAAGGCACAAAAGACAGCCCAGCCGCTTCAGCCTGAGTGCTTCCGGCACTACATTGCTGAGTTCCGAAAGCAGGAACTGAAGGCCGACGGCCAGATTGCCTCGATGCAAAGCACGGAAGATCCATGGCCGTGGATGGTGGAGAACATCCCCTGGTTTGAAAGCTCGGACAAGCGGTTTGAGGAGATGTACTACTTCCGCTGGTACTCGGCCCAGAAGCACCTGGAGACGACGGAGCGCGGGCGTCTGGTCAACGAGTTTCTGAAGCCGGTGAAATGGGCCGGCTATGGACAAACGATCGTAGACGCGTCACCGCACCACATGCGCGATCTGCGCTGGCTGCGGCATGACACGGCCGCGGAGGACTACGCGCGGTTCTGGAGTACGGAGCCACAAGCTGCACGTGATTACAGTGTGGCGCTCGCAAGCTCGGTGCTCGCAGTGGAGGCGGTAAGAGGAAACAGGAGCTTGCTTTCCGAGGAGCGCCCATTTTTGGAACGGAATTACAGCGAGTGGGAGCGAACTCACCAGGACAGCAACGGTCTCTTCTGGTCCATCGACACGCGAGATGGCATGGAAGTCAGCATCTCCGGAGATGGGTATCGTCCAACGCTGAATAGCTACATGTACGGGGATGCGAAGGCGCTGGCGCTGATAGAAAGTCTGGACGGAAACACCGAACGAGAGAAGGAGTACCTTGCGAAGGCGGCGAAGCTCCGGGAATTGGTTCTGACTCAGCTCTGGAACAGCAAAGACCAGTTCTTCGAGGTGCAATCGCCTGCGCGGGACTCCGGCATCCGCGCGGAAAAGAAGTTCAAGGACAATGGAACTTCTCTGCAGATGGCGAACGTCCGTGAGTTGATTGGATATGCTCCCTGGTACTTCGATCTGCCGTCTACTGAGCATGTCATCGCCTGGAAGCAAGTCGCCGACAAGCAGGGGTTCGCCGCACCTTACGGCCCTTTGACGGCAGAAAGGCGCAGCCCACGTTTTCGCTACCCTAACGATGACCAGTGCCAATGGAACGGTCCAACATGGGCCTTCGCGACTACCCAGGCTTTGACCGGATTAGGCAATCTGCTCAATGGCGAACCGCAACAGGCCATCGGCAGAGCTGAGTACTACCGCCTGTTTGAGACATATGTGCATGGTGAACATATGCAGTTACAGGACGGACAGGTGATTCCGTGGATCGATGAAGCGGAAGACGGCGAAACGGGGGAATGGATCACCAAGAGAGTTCTTGCGGAACGGCATAGCCCGCTGGTGGGCCGCGGCTCGTACTACAACCATTCCGGCTTCGCCGATCCGCTCATTACGGGCCTGGTGGGAATACGGCCGAGTGTGGACGACACCCTGGTGATCAACCCACTTGTGCCGACTGGCACGTGGACTTACTTTGCCTTGCAGGATGTGCCCTACCATCACCGCCTCCTGACGATCACCTACGATGCTGACGGGAAACGCTATCCGCGCGGGTTGCGGGTGTACATCGACGGTAAGCTGGCGGTTTCTCGTAAGACCCTTGAACGAGTAGTGCTCTCGCTGAAGGCCGGGTAAGGCTCCTGCAGGCGTTCAAGTACTTGATCAAGCTTACGCAGCAACTTCTACACTTCCTGCCCTGGCATGCGCCCCGGAGCAGTTTGAATTGAAACGGAGTACAGCGCTGCACCTGACTGGGGGCGGCGCACTTCACTTCCTTCAGAGGCTCAGCGCACACGGGAGAACCTGTCGGCTGGAAGTTTGAGCCTATCTAGCGGAACAACGGTTCGTATCGACATGCTCGGGGTCCGGCTTCGGAGGCTTGGCAGACACACCTCTGGCGCATGACTGAGCTCAGGGCGCGTTCGGAAAAAGCACTTCTGAAAGCGCTTGCACAGAGCCTTTGCTTGTGCAATGATTGCCACCTGACCAGGGCAGATTGCTGTTTGTCTTCAACCCTCGGGATGCAGAGACGCCGCGTACGCGATCACAGTGCGGATGTGAGCGTCTCCTGCGGCAGGAGCAGACACGCCGCAGGTGCATTCTGCAGATTTACTGAAACACTTCGATCCTTAGAAAAGGATCCTGGGAGGCGAGTGTGGGGGATCGTCGAAAACTGGTGCTGATCGGCGCGGGGAGTACCGTATTCACCCAGCGTCTGGTCGCAGACATCATCCTGAGCGGCGAGATCGATCAGTGGGAATTGGGTTTGGTCGACATCGACCCTGTCACCCTGGGCGCGGTCGATCGTCTGGTGCGGAAGATGCTCGCGCTCAAGGGCGTCGACTTCCCCATTACCTCGACGACGCAGCGGCGGGATGTGCTGCCAGGCGCAGACTTCGTGGTGACCACCATTGCCGTAGGCGGACGTCGCGGCTGGGAGCAGGACGTGCAGGTGCCGCGTAAGCACGGCATCTTCCAGCCTGTCGGGGACACGATGATGCCGGGTGGCGTGTCGCGTGCGCTGCGCATGATCCCGCAGATGGTCGCCATCGCCGAAGATGTTGCGGAGCTTTGCCCGGACGCCTACTTCCTCAACTATTCCAACCCCATGACGGCTGTGTGCCGCGCGATCCGGAAACAGACCGGTGTTCCCGTGATCGGCCTTTGCCATGGCGTGCACTATGTGGAAGGCGTGCTGGCGCGCTTTCTTGGCGTGGAGGAAGGCAGCATCGCCAGCTACGGTTACGGCCTGAACCACCTGACCCTGTTGACCCACATTACGCACAACGGCACAGACGCGATGCCGCGGCTACGGGCGAAGCTGGAAGAGCAGCGCGGCACCATGGAGCAGGAGATTCGCAACAACACCACCTGGCCCAACACGATCAACGGCCGCGCGCCGCGCGCTTCCGACGATCCGCTTACGTGGTCCATCTTCGATCGCTACGGGGTGTTTCCTGTCGCCCTGGACCGCCACATCACCGAGTTTTTTCCGGAGCGATTTCCGGGCGGCAAGTACCACGGGCGCACGCTGGGCGTGGACGCCTTCTCGATCGATGGCCGCATTGCCCTTGGCGACACGTGGTTCGACGAGATGATGGCCGTGGCGCATTCCGACGATCCACTGCCGGCGTCGTATTTCGAGAACGTGCCGGGGGAATCCGAGCAGCTGATGGAGATGATGCAGTCTCTGCTGCTGGACAAGCGCCACATCTTCTCAGTGAACATGCCGAACCATGGCACCGTACCCGGCTTGCCGCACGACGCGGTGCTGGAGATGCCGGCGGCGGCCGGGAACGCGGGCTTCTCGCCACTGCAATCCAAGCCGCTGCCAGCCGCTTTGACTGCGAAGCTGCTGGCAAAGATTGCCGCGGTGGAAGTCACCGTGGACGCTGCGTTGACGGGGAGCTTCGACCTGTTTGTCGAAGCTCTGCTGACCGATGGCTCCGTCAGCGATCCGGACGCCGCCGCTGCGCTGGCCAGGGACCTGATCGCGATCCACAAGCAGCACCTGCCGCAGTTTGCGGAGGCGGGTCATTGAAGATCATCGACGCGGACCATGACCGCCGCTATGACATCCCCGGTGTTCCCGGACCGGCCCGCAAACCGGTCGACATCGACGCTTCCAAAACAGAATTTACCCGGCTTCGTTCCCTACGGTTGTACCGCTTCGACGCGGGTTCGGTGATCGACGGCCATGCGGAAGACGATGAGGTTTTCGTTGTCATCACGGCCGGTTCGGTTGAGATGAAGATCGGCTTCGAAGATTCCGGTGTGGACGCCGCGGGCACGTATACACTTGCAGCGCCGGACGGCACGGCCGAAACGCCGTTTGTCGCGTACCTGCCCCCGCACTCGATGTATCAGCTCACACCGCGAACGGCCGCCGATGTCGCGTATGCGCGTGCGACACCTTCGCAGCCGCCGCGCTCCCCCGCTGTATTTGCATCGTCGGCTCGCTCCGCTCCCGACGACCACATCGTCACTCTACTGCGTGAAGACGCGCACGCGGAAAGACTGAGGCTGCGAGTGGTTCAGGTGCACCCGCGGGACGAGGAAGCGAGCATCGATTTCCCGTGTGACACGGAAACCAGCCTCGAGACACTGGTGCACGTGCAGGGCTCCCCTGCCGAGGCGCTGGCAAGCATCTTCTGCGAGAACGGGACGTCTACGCAGCTCAGATCATGGCAAACGGCGGCATTTGCGGCCGGCGAGCCTTTTCGGTTGCACATAGCACGGGAAGCCGACGCACGGCTCCTGATAGTGTCCGCCTTATAGCCGCTCGCGCGGAGAGAAGAAGCCGATGGCTGAAGTCAAGCTCGTGGATGTTCACAAGACGCACGGCACTACCTCCGTCATCCGCGGCGTGAGCATCGACATTCAGGATGGTGAGTTCGTTGTACTGGTTGGACCTTCAGGCTGCGGCAAAAGCACACTGTTGCGGATGATCGCGGGCCTGGAGGAGGTCACCTCCGGCGAGATCCGGATCGGTTCGCGGGTCGTGAACGACCTTCCCGCCAAGAGCCGCGACATCGCGATGGTCTTTCAGAGCTATGCGCTTTATCCCCATCTGACCGTGGCGAAGAACATGGCTTTTTCGCTGAAGCTCAAGGGAATTGAAAAGAAGACGATCGATGCAACCGTGGCGCGCGTGGCGCAGGTGCTTGGCCTGGAAGACCTCCTGGACCGGTATCCGCGGCAGCTTTCCGGCGGGCAACGGCAGCGCGTGGCGATGGGTCGCGCGATCGTGCGCAACCCTCAGGTGTTTCTGTTCGACGAGCCGCTCTCCAACCTCGACGCCAAGCTGCGCATCGGTATGCGGACGGAGATTAAAGAGCTCCACCAGCGGCTGAAAACGACGACGCTCTATGTGACGCACGATCAGGTCGAAGCCATGACGCTGGCATCGCGGATCGTGGTGCTGAGCAACGGCAAAGTGGAGCAAGTGGGCACGCCCATGGAGCTGTACGACCGGCCTGCGAACCAGTTCGTCGCCGGCTTTATTGGCTCGCCTGTGATGAACTTCGTTTCCGCGAGCCTTGCGGACGGAGAGATCCTGCTTGAATCCGGACCGAGCCTGCGTGTCGCTGAGGTGCAGCCGGAGAACTCCGGCCCCGTCGTCTTCGGCATTCGGCCTGAGCATCTCCAGGTGGTGCCGGAAGGCACTCCCGGTTCGCTCCACGGTACGGTTGCTGTCGTAGAGCCGACCGGCTCGGAAACCATCCTCATTTTCGAGTGGCCGGGCGGCCGGCTGACGGCGTTGGTACGAGACCGTATGCCCTTGACGCCCGGTCAATCCATCTCGATCAAACCGGCCGCTGGTTTGGGACACATCTTCCAGGCCGACGGCGTCCGCATAGGTGCTGCATGAGCGATTCGCTGACTTCCGCGCACATCGTGGTCCTCTCCGACAGCTTCCACACCCTTCCCGAAGCCGTCGAGATTCTGGCCGCGTCGAATCACCACATCACCTATGTACGCGCGCTGACGCCTTGGCCCGATCTCTCCGCAGGCGATCGTGTAGCGCTTCAGTCCGCCGATGCCGTGATCATGGGCCGCGTCATGGGCATTGACGCGAACGCGCTCGCGCTTGCGCCGAAGCTCCGCGTCATCGCGCTCCACACCTCCGGTTCGGACAACGTTGACATGCAGGCAGCTACACGACGTGGTGTCGTTGTCACCAATGTGAAGGGTGTGAACGCGGAGCAGTGTGCCGAGTTCGCGATGGGGCTGATGCTCGATGTGGTGCGGCAGATCCGCACCGGTGACCAGGCGTTGCGGAAGGGGCTCTGGAGCGAACGAACGCAAACGAGTATGGACGTCGTAGGCTCCACCGTCGGCGTGATCGGATTCGGGCAGATCGCGCGGGCGTTCGTTGTCCGTGCGCGCGCCTTTGGCACGACGATCCTGGTGCATACGCGGACGCCGGACACGGAAGCGGCAGAGAGGCTGGGTGTGGCCTATACCTCGCTCGACGACCTGATGCAGCGTTCGGACATCGTGTGCCTGTTCGCGTCTCTGACCAGCGAGACGCGGCACATGATCGGCGCGCGCGAGCTGGCGTTGATGAAGCCTTCCGCCTACCTGGTGAACATCGCACGCGGCGAGCTGATCGACGAAGACGCCCTCCTGAAAGTGCTACGAGAGAGGCGAATCGCCGGCGCGGCCCTGGATGTCTTTGAAGTGGAACCCCTGTTTGAATCGCCGCTGTTCGCTTTGGAGAATGTGGTTCTGACCCCGCATCAGGCGGGTCTCACGCAAGGCGGCAAGGCAGGGGCCGCCGCGCGGGCCGCGATAAACGCGCTGGCGGTTCTGGATGGCCACATGCCCAAAGATGCCGTGAACGGACAAGCCCTGTCCGGCGGATAGCAGCCGAACGTTCATACGCCCTCTCTCCAAGGCAGTACCCGCAATCCGGAGAGCGTTTGGAGCCTCGCCTGGGCCGTTTACGAAAGCGCTTGCATAAACCGCAATCCGTGCTGCAAAATCGTCGCATCCGGCACAAAGGATCGATCCATGAAGCTCGGCAGGAACAGCACGACGTTTGGCCGAAGCCCGAAGGCCG
The DNA here is from genome assembly GCA_964236875.1 of uncultured Acidobacteriaceae bacterium. GTDB lineage: Bacteria > Acidobacteriota > Terriglobia > Terriglobales > Acidobacteriaceae > Granulicella. Next base: position 14,758 of record CAXSHQ010000066.1, read on the forward strand.
CGGCGCTTTGTCTGTTATGTCTGCTGTCCCTGGCGCTCCCTCTCGGCTCCAGCCCCGCGGCTGCGCAGCGCATCCGGCTCACGATTGCCACGCACTACACCGACGACCAGCGCGCGCCCTTGACTCCCTGCCTGCGCGAGTATGAGCACCTTCATCCGGGCATCGAGATCGTGCACACGCAGCTATCCTTCCGCGACATGCTGCAGACGATCTTCATGGCGCGCATGGGAGGCAAGCCGCCGGACATCTATAACCTGTCGACTGCGTGGGCCAGGCAGTTGGCCGATAGCGGCGCTCTCGCGTCCCCGCCGGCTGCGATCACCGACTATGTCCGGCAAGGCTATTTCCCGAACACCGTCGAGGCCTCCACCGCAAACGGCCAAGCCTGGGGCATACCATCGGAAACCGACGTGTACATGCTGGTCTACAACAAACTGCTCTTCGCGCGTGCGGGCATCCAGCGGCCACCGGCAACCATGAGGGAGTGGATCGAGGACGCGGCCAGGATCTCGACGGCGAACCGGCAAGGACAGCTCATCGCATCGGGCTTCACCTTCGGCTCTTCCCAAAATCAGATCGTCGCGCCGTTTTTGACGTTCCTGTATTCGAACGGGCAGAAGCTTCTCACGCCCGACATGAAGTCGACGAACCTGACAGGCCCTGCAGCCCACAGCATCCTGGCGAACGAAATCGAGATGTTTCGCGCGCATGGCGCCACCTGGGGAACCGTGCCGTACCAGTTCCCCAGCGGCGCGCTGGGCATGATGATCGTGCCGAACTGGTTCCAACGCTCCCTGCGACAGGGGCTCGCCGCGCGCTTCGCCGACACTGTGGCCGTTGCGCCCATTCCCGGCGGTCCTGAATGGCGAACCCTGCAATACGGCTTCTTCTGGTCCGTGGATGCGGACAGCGCTCATCCCGCAGAAGCCTGGGCTTTGCTCAAGTGGCTCAACACGGCGCAGACACCCGGCGGCCGCTCCTGCGTGGGAAACATGCTGATGGCGCTGGGTGGTCTCAGCGGCAACAGGCAGGATCTCTCCGCTTCAGCGGTGGAGCTCGGTAACCCGTTCATGCAGCCGTTCGTGGACGCCCTGTCATCCGGGCGCGCCCTCTCACAACCCAGCACTCCGCATGCGAACGAGATCGAATCGCTCGTGAGCAAATACCTCGAACGCGCGATGCTCGGCGCCATCCCCGCAGACCAGGCGCTCCGCGACCTCGACACGGGCATCCGCCGCATCCTCGAAGAGAAGGAGTGACGAGCTCGCCCATGCGACAAAAATTCGCTCCCTATCTCTTCCTGAGCCCAGCCCTTTGCTTTGCAGCCGTTTTCTTTCTTCTGCCGCTGACCCTCGCGTTTTATCTGTCGCTGACAAATTTCCAGGCATTTGCGCCGCATCGCTTCGTCGGCCTGCACAACTACGCGTATCTGGTGACGCGCGATCCCTTCTTCCTCGACTCCATGAAGAACACGCTGGAGTTCGCAGCCGGATCGCTCCTGCTCGGCATTCCGCTCTCGCTTCTTGTGGCGTACACGATCTCCAAGAGCCGGTTCAAAGCCTTCTGGCGGTCCATCTTCTGGCTCCCGATGGCCACCAACGTGGTCGCCGTCGCCTTCGAGTGGAAGTTCCTGCTCGACGGTCCCACCGGTCTGGTCAATCGCATTCTCGACATCTCCCATCTCCCGGGGCCGGGCTGGCTCAGCAACCCGAAGCTCGCGCTCTTCTCCGTCATCGGCGTTTTCGTGTGGATGACGCTCGGCAGCAACATGCTGCTACTCTCCGCGGGTCTCGAAAGCCTGGATGAAAGCATCTTCGAAGCCGCGCGCGTCGATGGCGCGAACGCTGTCCAGGTCTTCACGCGTGTCGCTCTACCTTTGCTCAAGCCGACGCTGCTGTTCGTCATCACCACAAACCTGATCATCTGCCTCAGCTCGTTTCCGCTGATGATGGTCCTCACCGAAGGCGGCCCAGCGCAGAGCACGACGGTGACCGCGCTGTATATGTACCAGACGGCCT
>CAXSHQ010000067.1:0-6727 GCA_964236875.1 uncultured Acidobacteriaceae bacterium
CGGTTACCGCAAGATGTAGCAGCGCTTCGAGCGAAATGCGGGGATCCTGAGCTTCGCTCAGGATGACACCCGTGGTTGGGCGAGCATGGTCAGGGCGAGCGTTGTTGGACCAGCATGTTGGGTGAGCATGGCTGGGTAGGCCTTGTCGGGCGAGCTTTCCACCTCAAGGGAAGCGGCTTAGTCCGTAGCCGAATCGTCCGCCACCAGGATCTGCATCACCAGCGGCGGCTCCATCATGAACTTCATCGCGTACATCGCTTCGACCGCCCGATCCAGCGTCGACCGCAGGCAAGGCTCGGTCGTCACCACGAACGGCAACCGCTCGCTCGCATGCCCGCGGTGCTGCAGGATGCAGTCGATGTTGACGTGCTCCCTGGCCAGCTCGCCCGCAATCGCCGCCACGATGCCAGGCTCGTCCGCCACGATGAAGCGCACATAGTGCGGAGCCGTCACATCCCCGCTGACCGCCACGGCTTGCGCCTCCGGGCGAAGCTGCTTGCTGTTGCCCGCCACGGCCAGCACATCGCTCAGCACCGCCACCGCGGTCGGATGCCCTCCGGCGCCGTGGCCGCTAAACACCACATCGCCACCAAAGCGCCCGCTGGTGACCACCATGTTCTGCGTGCCGCGCGACCACGCAATAGGCGACTCCTGCGGCACCAGCATCGGCCCCACGCGTGCCCGCACGCCATCTCCCACCCGCTCCGCCCGGCTCACTTGCCGCACGGTGCACTGCAGCTCCTTCGCGTACGCAAAATCGATGGCCGCGACGCGCGAGATGGTTTGCGCCGGCACATCCTCAGGCGCGAGCTCGGCTCCCAGCGCCAGCCGCGCCAGAATGCACAGCTTCGCCCGCGCATCGTACCCATCCACGTCCGCCGAAGGGTTGGCTTCCGCATACCCGGCGCGCTGCGCGTTGGCGAGCACTTCCCCATAATCCGCGCCCTGCTCCATGGAGCTCAGGATGAAGTTGCACGTCCCATTCACGATCCCGCTGAGGCGCCAGATGGCATCCCCGCCCAGCCCCTGCGTAATCCCCGGAATGACCGGCACCCCACCCGCTACCGCCGCTCCATACAGCAGCTGCACTCTACGCTCCGCAGCGAGCGCCAGCAGTTCCCGCCCGCGTGTTGCGATGAGCTGCTTGTTGGCGGTCACGACGTGCTTACCGGCCTCGAGCGCCGCACGCACCCAGACTTCGATGGGATCGACCCCACCCATCAACTCCACGACCACATCGACGTCATCGGCCGCGAACACATCTTCAACGCGCTCGGTCCAGACCGCATGCTCCGGCACGAACCTGGCCCGTTCGTGCTCGCGTTTGCGTTGCACGCCACGGTTGAACACATGCGTGATGCGGATGTCCTCACGGCCGCTGGCCGCCAGCACCTCGGCAAAGGAACTCCCCACCGTCCCGAACCCGAGCAGCCCGAGCTTGATCACACGCTCCCCCATCATCAGTAGTCCACCTTGAACGGACTGCCTTGCCACGCCGTAAAGCTCTCCTGCGCTTCGCCTGGAAGGAGCCTTGAGATCGGGATGCTGCGCTGGTCGATCGGCTTCCTCACTTCCTGGTAGAGAAACGAGTCGTCGAACCCTACGCGCGCTGCATCCTCCGCGCTGTTTCCATAGAAGATTGCGCGGCACCGCGACCAGTACAGCGCGGCCAGACACATCGGACACGGCTCACAGCTGGTATATACATCGCAGCCGCTCAGCTGAAAGGTGCCGAGCGCGGCACAGGCATTGCGGATCGCCACGACCTCCGCATGCGCCGTGGGATCGTTGCTGGCCGTCACCTGGTTCGCACCGGTGGCTATAACGTTGCCGTCCTTGACGACGACGGCGCCGAACGGTCCTCCGCGACCGCTGGAGACGTTCTCCGTCGCCAGCCGAATCGCCTGCCGCATGAACTCGGGGCTGCCTTCGATCAACGCGCGCTCCGAGACGGCAACATAAATCGACGAGCTACAAAAGAGGGCATAATCAGCATCATGGTACACGCCCTGCGCTCACGCCGCGTGGTCACACCGGAGGGCGAGCGCGATGCCGTGGTCGTCATCGAGGACGAACTCATCTCTGCCATCGAGCCGCCCGGGGCACTCGGCAGCAGTGTCGTGGCCGAAGACCTTGGGGATATCGCGTTGCTTCCCGGCCTCATTGACCTGCATACGCACATCAACGAGCCCGGCCGCACAGACTGGGAGGGTTTCGCCACGGGCACCCGCGCTGCCGCTGCGGGCGGCTTCACGACAATCATCGACATGCCTCTAAACTGCCTGCCGGAGACCACCAATGTCGCTTCACTGGAGCTGAAGCGGGCCGCGGCACAGGGCCAGTGCATGGTGGACTACGCGCTCTGGGGAGGCGCCGTCGATGGAAACCAGCAGGAGATCGAGCCGCTGGCGCTCGCCGGTGTTCCCGGCTTCAAATGCTTCCTTATCTATCCCGGCTGCGACGGCTTCACGTCGATCGACCAAGCTAACCTGAGAACCGCGCTGCCGCACATCGCGCGCACCGGCTTGCCGCTTTTAGTCCACGCGGAACTGGCAGAGCCGATTGATGCTGCCGTTGCGCGGCTCAACAGGGCCGGCGCGGACTGGCACCAGTACGCGACCTATCTGGCATCGCGGCCCGATGAGGCGGAACTGCAGGCGATTCAGATGCTGCTGGAGCTTTGCCGGGAGTTCGGTTTCAAGCTGCACATCGTGCATCTTTCCACGGCGGAGGCACTGCCCATGCTGCGGCAGGCCAGGGCGGAGGGGCTGGACCTCACCGTGGAAACATGTCCTCACTATCTTCATGGCGCTGCCGAGGAGATCGGGGACGGCGCCACTCTATGGAAGTGTGCGCCGCCCATCCGCAGCCGCGCCAATCGCGAGCAACTCTGGGCCGCGCTGCTCGATGGAACCATCGACTGCATCGCGACGGATCACTCGCCCTGTCCGCCGTCCATGAAGCGTCTCGAAGCTACCCAGCTAGGCGAAGAGGCTGGACGTTTCGATGAGGCTTGGGGCGGCATCGCCTCGCTTTCCACCGCGCTGCCTGTGCTTTGGACCCAGTGCGTGCAACGCGGGATTTCGCTCGCTCAACTTAGCCGGTGGACTGCCTCTACGCCCGCTTCCATTGCCGGTCTGCAAAGGCACGTCGGCTGCATTCAGCCGGGTATGCACGCCAACCTTGCCGCGTTCGATACGGAGGCCAGCTTTACCGTCACGCCCGAGTGCCTCCATTACCGGCACGCGATTTCGCCGTACATGGGCGAGACCCTTCGTGGAGTGGTCCGCAAGACGTGGCTGCGCGGACAGCCGGTGTACACCCAAAGCGGAGGTTCCGCGGAGTTCGCCAGTGTCGCGCGCGGACGCGAGTACGCGCTATCCTGTGTGCTCCAAAGCTAACGCATGCCTGTCGCCGTCAATCACATTCTGGAAGACTGGAATCGCCTGGAACAGGCGACGGCAGCGGAGGTTATCCTGCCCTGCAATGACTCGCGCGCATGGGCCATTGGCGTCGTGAACCGTTATCCGTTCGATACGCCTGAGCAGCTGTTTGCCGCCTCCGACGAGGTATGGCGCGCACTGCCTGAACGGGACTGGCAGCAGGCGTTCGACTCGCATCCGCGCATCGGCGAGAAGCATGCGAAATCCGCGACGGCAAAGAGCGAGTCCTGGAGCGCAGGCGAACAGGCGAAAGCGCAGGCGGATAATGCCACGGCGAAGGCCCTAGCGGATGGAAATCAGGCGTATGAAGCGAAGTTCAGCCGCATCTTCATCGTGTGCGCGACCGGCAAATCCGCCTTGGAGATCCTCGCCATCCTGCAACATCGATTGGGGGACGATCCTGCGGCCGAGCTACAGGAAGCCGCCGAACAACAGCGGCAGATTACGCAACTTCGCCTTCGCAAATGGCTCCAACTTGATGCGGAGGCCTGTTGAGCATGGGTTTGTCTACACACATCCTGGACACGGCGCTGGGCAAGCCGGCGCGAGCGGTTGAGGTCCTGCTTGAAAAGCAGGACGGTTCTGAATGGACAAGGCTGGGCCGTGGCGCAACAGACGGGGACGGGCGCTGCCATACTCTGCTTGAAGAGAACGAGATGGAAGCTGCTGTGTACCGGCTGCGCTTTTTCACGGGCAGCTATTACGCGAGCCAAGGCACGGCCGGGCTCTACCCATACGTCGACATCGTGTTTGAGGTGCGGGATGCGGGAGCGCACTACCATATTCCGCTGCTGCTCACCGCCAACGGCTACACCACCTATCGAGGGAGTTGAATGAGCCACTCTGAAAGTCCTGGAACTGCTGGAGCTCCAGAGCAAAGCCCGGGCTCCGTTCGTCTTGGCGAGAACCGCTACGGCAAATCCCGCATTCGCCTGATGCGCGTGACGCGCCACCAGGAACACCACGACCTGGAGGAATGGACCGTCGAGGTGCTGCTTACAGGCGACTTCGAAACGGCGCACACCGAAGGGGACAACTCGAAAATCCTGCCGACGGACACCATGAAGAACACGGTGTACTTTCTCGCGCGGGGCAGCCAAGCGAAAGGGATCGAGGATTTTGCCAAGGAGCTTGTCGGCTATCTGCTCGAGCGCAATCCCCAGGTCTCCGCAGCGGAAGTAAACATCCACTCCCATCTTTGGAAGCGCCTCACGATCGAGGGTCAGCCCCATCCCACTGCTTTCATGCACGGTTCCGACGAGCGCCAAACAGCCGCCGTTTCCCGCCGGCAGAAGGAAGGGTTCCAGGTTCGGAGCGGCCTGGTAGATCTCAATCTGCTGAAGACAGCGCAGTCGGGCTTCGTTGGATACATAAAGGACGAACTGACGACCCTGCCTCCAACAACGGACAGGCTCTTCGGAACCGCTGTTCAGGCCGACTGGCGATACACAGAAGGCGCGGTCGAAGAAGGCATCGATTTCAACAGGGTGCGTGCGCACCTTCGCGAGCGCATGATCTCCGCCTTTGCGAAACACGATTCCCTTTCCGTGCAACAGACACTCTATGCGATGGCTGAAGCGGCATTGCGCCACACCGACATCATCGATGAAGTCCATCTGCTTATGCCGAACAAGCACAACCTGCTCGTCGATCTGAGCCGCTTTGGGCTGGACAATCCCAACCACATCTTCGTCCCCACGGACGAGCCGCACGGCACGATTGAAGCCACCGTGCGCCGGGCGTGAACAACCCTTCCGCGGCTTCGAGCCGCGCCGCCGAGGTGATCGCCCGGTGCGGCGAACTGGCCCGCATCTCCGATGTGGAGGGGCAGACCACACGCACATTCCTTTCGCGCGCCACCCACGGCGCCCATGCGCTGCTGCTCTCATGGATGATGAGGGCGCGGCTTGAAACCCGCACGGACGATGTGGGGTCAGTGCGCGGAGTTCGCTCCGGCAAAGGGCCCGACGCGCCCACTCTCCTCCTTTTCTCGCACATCGACACAGTGCCCAACGCGGGGCGCTATGACGGCCCGCTTGGCGTGCTGCTGGCCGTAGCGGCCATCGAAGAACTTGGAAACGAAGCCCTCCCTTTCGCCATCGAGATCATCGCGTTCTCGGAAGAAGAAGGCGTGCGCTTCGGCTTTCCGTTTGCATCTTCGCTTGCCGCGACTGGCCAACTTGCCGCGGAACAGCTTAGCCGGACCGATGCGAATGGCATCAGCCTCGCGCAAGCGATTCGCGACTTCGGACTGGAACCGGAACGAATCCCACAGAGCGCCCGGCTGCCGCAAAACGCATTTGCCGCACTCGAGGTCCACATTGAGCAGGGACCCGTTCTGGACAGCCAAGGCATGTCACTCGGCGTTGTCAGCGCGATTGCGGGGCAATCGCGGCTGCAGCTTACCTTCACTGGAAAAGCCAACCACGCGGGAACCACTCCGATGGCGTTGCGCCAGGACGCACTGGCGGCAGCGGCCGAGTGGATCGGCAACGTGGAACGCTTCGCGCTGGAGCACAAGCAGCTTGTCGCGACGGTGGGCAGGCTCGAAGTTCAGCCCAACGCCGTCAATGTCATTCCGGCCGTGGTGCAGGCGTCGCTTGACGTTCGCCACCCCAGCGACGAGTCGCGGCATGCCGCCGTAGGCATCCTGCTCACGCACGCCGAACATGCAGCGGAGCGCCGCGGGGTCAAGGTCCGGGCGAAGACTCTGCATGAGCAGCGTTCCGTCCCCCTCGATGCTGCTCTGGGCCGCCATCTCGCCTCGGCAGCCGAGCGCGCCGGCTACGAAGCCAGCGAGATGTACTCCGGAGCGGGCCACGACAGCATGATTCTCGCGCCGCACGTGCCCACTGCGATGCTGTTCGTTCGGAGCCCTGAAGGCGTAAGCCACCACCCGGACGAAGCTGTGCACGAGGGTGATGTGGAAGCCGCCCTTCTGACTCTGCTGCAATTCATGCGTACGCTGCGATGCTAGCGCCAGCCCTGTCGGGCCTATCATCGTCCGTTGCACTACCATAGGGTTCGGACCTTACAGTTCGTATAGCCATGCACTTCCTTGGACAGACCCGCAGCGCAAACCGGCGTGACCACCTCCTGCTAACGCCCGACACTTTCGTCCGCACGCCACTGCCTGGCCTCACGGACGGAATGGCGATTGTGCACGTCTCGCCGCAGGTGGGCGCCGGCTTCGCGCAGATGACGGTGGAACTCGACCCTGGCGGCACACTGACCGAGGGGCCCGCGCATCGATTCCTTTATGTCCTGGAGGGGGATCTTTCCTT
>CAXSHQ010000067.1:6737-7919 GCA_964236875.1 uncultured Acidobacteriaceae bacterium
CGCACGCCACACCGGCTCCGAGCCGAGAGCTATGCGCTTCTCCCGCACGGCTATGAGCACATGCTTACAGCCGACACCAAGGCGCGTGTCGCGGTCATCGAGAAGGTCTTTCAGCCGCTCGCGATCCAACACGCCAAGGCGATGGCCGCGGCTGGGCAGAACGACGAGTCGTACTTTCTTGTGGGGCATGAGCAGGATTGCTCGCCGACCGCACTGAACGGAGATGAGGCGCTGCAGGTGCGCTCCCTGATACCCGCGTCGCAGGCTTTCGACTTTGCGTGCAACACCATGACGTACCAGCCGGGAGCCTCGCTCAGCCAGGTGGAAATCCACTACATGGAGCATGGTCTGCTGATGCTGGAGGGCGGCGGCATCTACAGGCTGGGAGACCAGTGGTACCCCACGCAGGCGGGTGACTTTATCTGGATGGCTCCCTTCTGCCCGCAGTGGTTTGGCGCGCTCGGTAAGACACCGGCAAAATACCTGATCTACAAGGATTTCAATCGGCATCCGCTTGGCTAGGAGCGGCCATTCACAGCAATGAACCTTCGCGTTAATACCGAACGGCTTCTCGCCGAACTCCATCACCTCGCGACCCTCACCGACTGTCCGCCCACGGAGGACCGCTCGCTTCCAGAACCTACGCAGGCTGTGACGCGCATCGTCTTCACGCCGCGAGACATCGAGGCCCGTGCCTGGCTGCGGTCACGTGCCGACGAAGCCGGCTTCACGATCCGCGAGGATGCGATTGGCAACATCTTCATGCGCTGGGAGGGCAGCGAACCAGAACTTGCCGCTGTGGGCACCGGCTCGCATACGGACGCGATTCCCCACGCAGGCATGTACGACGGCACGATGGGGGTGCTGGGCGGGCTGGAAGCGCTGCGCGCGCTCAAGGAAGCCGGTTGTGAGCCTCGCCGTTCACTCGAGTTGCTGATGTTTACCAGCGAAGAGCCCACACGTTTCGGTATCGGCTGCCTGGGCTCACGGCTGCTCGGCGGTGTTCTCGATCCGCAGGCGGCAGACGCTTTGCCGGACCGCCTTCCCGACACCGATCCGCCGTTCAGCGACGGAGCTCCGCGAGGCCTCACACTCGCCGCGGTGCGGGAGCAGGCGGGTTTTCGCGGCTCGCTCGATTCGGTCAGACTCCCGGCGGGCTACTATAGCGCCTGGGTGGAACTC
>CAXSHQ010000067.1:7929-16534 GCA_964236875.1 uncultured Acidobacteriaceae bacterium
GCCGAGCTGCAAAACGCCGCCGCCTACCTCGAGCTCCACATCGAGCAAGGCCCCTTGCTGGAGCAGACGGGCACGTATCTCGGCATCGTGACAGCCATTGCCGCGCCGGCAAGCTACCGGTACACCGTAGAAGGCTTCGGCGGCCACGCGGGCGCACTGCTCATGCCGGACCGTCGCGATGCTCTGTGCGCCGCTGCCGAGCTGGTGCTGTCTCTCGAGCGCCACGCTCGTGAGGCCAACGCAGAAGCGGCCCGGCAGGGCCAATCCGGTGTGGACACGGTGGCGACAGTGGGCACCGTGAGCGTGCATCCCGGTGCGGTCAACTCGGTGCCGTCGCGCGTGTCGTTCACCGTCGACATTCGCGACACGGATGTGGCTCGCCGTGATCAGGTCATGCAGATGTTCCATGCTGATATCGCCGCGGTGGAGCGCACGCGCGGTGTACGCGTCACTGAGGAGGTCATCAACGCCGACCAGCCCGCCAGCAGCGATCCACACATCCTCACCGCCCTGGAGGCGGCGTGCGCGGAGGAGGGTGCAACGACCATGCGGATGGTCAGCCGCGCGTACCACGACACCAGCTTCATGGCCCAAGTGGCGCCGGTCGCGATGCTCTTCATCCCCTGCCGCGCGGGGGTCTCGCACCGTGCGGATGAGTTCAGCTCGCCGGAGGCAATCGCTCTGGGCACGCGTGTTTTGGCGCGTACGCTCGCCGAGCTTTCCTGTAAGTAGCCGGGGGCGTCTACACTAGGCGGAGCGAGTCGAGAGCACTTCTCTCCCCGTGGGCCCTGTAAAACCGCCATGCCTATTCAGTCCATCAATCCGGCCACCGGCGAGCTGCTGCGCAGCTTTGAAGCGTTGAGCTCCGACGGGCTCGAAGCGAAGCTCGCGCTGGCTGCGGAGGCCGCGCGCAGCTATCCATGGGAGCCGCTGGGGGCAGCGCCGCTTCTGGATGCGGCGGCTCACGCTGCTGCTGGAAAGCGACGCCGACGAACTCGCCGCGACGATCACCGCCGAAATGGGCAAGACGGTCACAGCAGCACGGCAGGAAGTGGTGAAGTGCGCCTCAGTCTGCCGCTTCTATGCAGAGCAGGCCGAGCAGTTCCTCGCGCCGCAAAGCATCGCTACCGAAGACGCAGCCAGCTACGTCCGCTACGATCCGCTGGGCGTTGTGCTTGCCATCATGCCGTGGAACTTTCCCTTCTGGCAGGTGTTTCGTTTTCTTGCACCGGCGCTCATGGCCGGCAACATCGGCCTGCTGAAGCATGCGGAAAACGTTCCGCAGTGCGCGCTGCTGATCGAGGCGCTCACTCGCCGCGCCGGGTTTCCCCGGGGAGTCTTCCAGAGCCTTTTAATCGCCGTCGATCAGGTCGAAGATGTTCTTGCCGACGAGCGTGTGGTGGCCGTCACCGTCACCGGATCGGAAGCGGCAGGACGCGCCGTTGCGGCACAAGCCGGCTGGCTGCTGAAGAAGTCGGTCCTGGAACTCGGTGGCTCGGATCCGTTCATCGTGATGCCCTCCGCGGACTTCGACCTTGCTGTTTCCACGGCAGTGAAGGCCCGCTGCCTGAACAACGGCCAGAGCTGCATCGCCGCCAAACGCTTCCTTGTCCACGAGGAAATCTACGCACAGTTCGAGCAGGCTTTCGTCGAAGGTATGGCGGCTGTGCGCGTTGGCGATCCCACGGATCCCGAGACCGAGCTCGGGCCGCTGGCCACACCGCGTCAGACGGACAATCTGCTGGCACAAATCGCCTCTGCCAAGGCTGCGGGCGGCAGCGTTCTCACCGGCGGCGACCGCTTTGTGTTCGAAGGCGGCGGTGGTGATGGAAATTATGTGCAGCCTACGGTGATTGCCGGTCTGCCCCGCGATGCCGCAGTCGCCAGGGAAGAAACCTTCGGTCCACTCGCACTACTCTTCCGTGTCGCTTCGGTGGAAGATGCCATTGCGCTCGCCAACGACACCCCTTTCGGCCTTGGCGCCAGCGTGTGGACTCGTGACGCAGGCGAGGAGCAAGCCTTTGTGCAGGAATTGCAGTGCGGCGCGGTCTTTGTGAACATGCCGGTCGCGAGTGATCCGCGCCTGCCGTTTGGTGGCATCAAGCAATCCGGATATGGACGGGAGCTTGCGGCGGACGGGATGCGCGAGTTCATGAACGCGAAGACGGTCGTCGCCGCAGAACCACCCGGTGACAAAGAGCCTGAGCAGAGTTCGCTATTCGTGGCTTCAGAGTCAGGGCTCCACTTCGTGACTGCCCAGGAGGCTTCGGCGAGCAGCCTGACGCCGGATGCGGGCGACGCCCGCAGGCCAGAGCCGGAGATGATGCGGCGCGGCGACTCCATCTTTGGCCTTGCACGACGTTCCGAGTAACGCGCAGCCACGGAGCACCTTGCCCCGGTATGTCACAGTTGCCGCGACGCCAACCTGTAGAATGGGTCATGGGCGCGGGTCTTCCCTTGCGCACTTCCTTCCTGCAGGACAGCCGTGAACCGAACAGAGAGCAAGCCGCCTTCCAAGCAGTCCGCCGTCATTCTTGGGGCCCAGTGGGGCGATGAAGGCAAAGGTAAAATTGTTGATGTGCTGAGCGAGAAGTTCGACATTGTGGCGCGCTACGCCGGTGGCCACAATGCCGGCCACACGGTCATCATTCACGGCAAGAAGTTCGTGCTGCAGCTCATTCCATGCGGCGTGCTGCGGCCTGAGTGCAAGGGCGTGATCGGCAATGGTGTGGTGCTGGATCCGCAGGCGTTCCTGAATGAGGTGAAGAAGCTGCGTGAGGCCGGGCTGCCGGTGGATGGCCAGCTCTTCGTGAGTAATCGGGCGCAGGTGATTCTGCCTTACCACCGCATGATCGAGCTCGCGGCGGAAACGGCGCCGGGCCGCCAAACCATCGGCACGACGCGGCGCGGCATTGGGCCGGCCTATGAAGACAAGATCCATCGCAACGGCCTGCGTGTGATCGACCTGCTGAACTCTTCCCTGCTGCGCACGCACATCAACAATGCCTGCCACGAGAAGAACACCATCGCAGGCGCGCTGTTCGGCACGGAACCGCTGGATCCACGTCAGATGTATGAGGACTATGCCAAGCTCGCCGAACAGATCGCACCGTTCGTCACCGATACGGCTGTGTTGCTGAACCACGCCATCGATCAGGGTCAGAACGTGATGTTCGAAGGGGCACAGGGCGCCTTGCTGGACATCGACCATGGGACGTACCCGTTCGTGACCAGCTCGTCGGCGACGGCGGGAGGCGCGGTGACGGGAACGGGCGTTGGACCCACGCGGATCGGGACGGTGATCGGCGTGACCAAGGCGTATGTGACGCGAGTGGGTGAGGGACCGTTTCCGACGGAGATCTCGGATGCGAGCGGGGACCTGCTGCGGGCGCGTGGGCAGGAATATGGGGCGGTCACAGGCCGCCCGCGGCGTTGCGGCTGGCTGGACCTGCCGTTGCTGCGCTACTCGAACATGGTGAACTCCACCGAATGGCTGGTGGTGACCAAGATGGACGTGATGGACGAGTGCGCGGAGATTCCGGTGTGCACGGGCTACAAGGTCGACGGAAAGGTGACGGACCTCGTGCCTGCGGATGTGCGCGCTTTCAAAGCCATCGAGCCGGTCTATACGACCTTGCCTGGATGGAAGGAGTCCACCGAAGGGATCACGGAGTACGACAAGCTACCCCGCAAGGCTCAGGAGTATCTCGAGTTCATTGCACGGGAAAGCGGCGCGCGGATCGGCATGATCTCCACCGGGCCGGATCGCGTACAGACCATGGTGCAGCCGGGATTCTACGAGTCGCTGGCGTAAGGAGCAGGCAATGACATCCTTTACGGTCACGATGCGGTTCCGGCCGGAAGATCACGCTTTCATTCAGCAGATCATCGTTCCGCTGACGCTGGCTTCGCGTGCGGAGCCTGGATGCGTCAGCTACATTCCTCACTGGCTGCGCGAGGAGCCGGATACGCTGCTGATTTATGAGCAGTACACAGACGAGGCGGCGGTGGACGCGCACCGCGCCACGACGCACTTCGCGGAGTTCGTGAAGAACGGGCTGGAGCGAAAACTGCTGAGCCGGGAGTATGTCTGGCTCGACGCCATCGTGTAGCTGGACGGCTGCCGCTTTGACTCACCGCACCGTTCCGGACTACTATCCGGTACGCCTATGCGGTGTCCACGTTTCCACTCCCGCCTGCTCATCGCCCTGACGGCCGTCCTGCTGCTGGGCATGCCCCCAGCGCGGGTCTGGGCCAAGCCCCACGCGAAGCATGTGGCCAAAGACGAGCTCCTTGCGCTTGAGAACCAGTGGGTTAAGGCGCAGTTGCAGGGCGATGCCGCCGCCATGGACAAGCTGCTTTCCCCGGATTTTCTGGGGATCACTGCCTCAGGCGCGGTGGTCACCAAGGCGCAACAGCTGGAACGCATGCGGACGCGAACGATTGCGATCCGTTCCCTGCAGATTTCGGATGTGCGCATCAAGCTGCTGGGACAGCACGCAGCCAGTGTGACGTCATTGGCACAGTTGGATGGGATCAGCGAAGGACGGCCGCTGGTGGGCAGCTTCCGGTATACACACGTGTACCAAAAGCTGCCGAACGGAGTGTGGAAAATCACTAACTTCGAAGCGACACACGTCCCTGAAAGCGGCGCAAGAGGCAGCATGGGCGAGACTTCGCCATAGTCACCCGGAGGCATAGCTTTCGAAGCTTATAAACGGCTTCAGAGCTATTCAGGCGGCTGGAACCCGCCGTAGCGTGGCCTTGCGAAAGGGAATCTGAGCGAGCTGGGTGCTTACCGATGGAAGGATATTCAGCCCGCGGAGACGGCGCATCAAGGAACGAGTTCCGCCCGTGAGGCGAGCGTCCTCCGGTTCTCGCAAATCGGCACAATGTGCAGCATTCCTCCCTGCCGGCACCGCTACGTCTTCCGCCATCCCGCCTCCATCCTGCGGCTGTCCCATCTCTTCTGCACTCTTCCAGGATCGGATGGTGCGACGGGGAGCAGGTCCAAACTTTCCCCAGCGGGAGGCAAGGGCTGACAGTGCGGAAGTTTTGTAGGGGAGGGGCATGAAGGTGCAACGCAGAAAACACGTTGGTGTTACGGATGAGGTTACTTACGTGGAAGTTGCATCCGTCCAGAGATCTTGCTTCGCTAGCAGAGTAATCGCGCCTGGACAAGCTCCACACGTCAAGGCGAACATCACATGGGCTAAGCGCTGTATGGCCATTGGTCCGGCACACGGTCCTGAAAGGGATTCTTTCGGCACCCGAAATCGTCTGATGAATCTGGCTGCCGTTGCAGCGGTTCCCCGGCACTACGGACAGTGTCCCGAAGAGGAATGCTACTGAACTTCAGGAAACTTAGACGCACATGCTAAAGCTGCTCCGGGAATGGGTCGGCGTCGCAGTCCTTGCCACGGACGAGCACGGAGAGGGTATGTGGCGTGTTGGGCTTCCAACCGTCGAAGTTGGCGAAGTTGGCGGAAATGCCTTCCGCTGTTGTGAAGTAAACGTAGCGCCCACTTGTGAGGTCAAGTACTTTCAAAAATTCGTGGCCATAGTCTGCCCTTGCAGGGTCAACTTCTGTCATTTCAGTAAGGAGCAGGTAGTTCCCATCTAGCGACCAGCGGGTCCGTTTGGCGTAGGGTGCGAGAGCCGTCGATGTTCCGCGCAGATTCGAAAGCGTCGAGGTCGCCTGATTGCCCTTTGTGAGGGTAATCAGTTGATACGGGGTAGTCGTCTCGTCAAAATCGACAAAGGCTGGGTTTGAAAAGGTAACCACGAACTTCCCGTTGGGGCTATTCAGTGACAGATGCTTAAGATCAAACAAGTTTCCGACTCCTGCCTTTCGCGGCGATTTCGACCGTTGTGGGGTGCCTGGCGGAAGCCAAAGGCCGCAGGCGAGCGCAATCACGACCGCCGTTCTCAACATCCGCACCCGCTGTTGGCGGGCCACTGAAGCGTTCCCGGCGATGCATTGAGATCTGAGTCCATGATTGCGTTTCCGCGTTTATCCACCTTCTGCAAATCATCCAAAGATGTATCAACGCCCTTGTTGTTGTTGCCCTGGATCAATTTCCGGGTCTCGACTGTCCGGCGGTTCAGCCGGTACGCCGAGACAATTTCCGGTTCGTACTGTGCTCTCTGCTGAGCGGTCCACTGAGTGGGATCCCCGGAGGCGTCAGGATGATTCCCATAGAAGTCATCAAGAGCCGAGCCAAAGTCCTGACTCGTGTATCCAGGGCGGTTTACATCCTGATCGACCACCAAGGCAGCAGCCTGCTGAGACGAAACATAATCGTTGATGGGATGGCCGTATTGGCCCGGCTTTTGCTCATCGCTCCCTTTAGCCGGCCGTTAAAGTCACAGACCTGCTGCTTCTGAAACGCCGTATCTTGACCTGCCTGATGCAGAGGACCGAATGCCCTGTTCCAGAGGTCGGGATCGTCGGGCTTGTCTATATAAGATTTGAGCGCACTGCCGGTCATCTTGCCAGCGTCAGAATCCGCCGGATCCTGGAAGTACATGGTTGCGGGACCGTATCGCGGCGGACCACCGGCCTTGGCCGAGGGCAATTGCTGACGATCCACTGTCCAGCCTTTGGAGGCGAAAAGCTCGTTGTACTTGTCAGGGTTGTTCGCCTGAAAATCCAATAGTTGGTCGGCCAGTTCCCCGTGTCCATCCGGCCGCAGTGTCTTTTGCATGGCTCCCACGCTGACGACCTGGTCGTCGTACCCCTGTACAGCGTCCAACGGGCCCTCGTTAGCCGACATTGTCTTGAGGACCTGCTTCTCGGAATCAGTCTTGAGACCCTTGGAAATCAGATCGTCCCAACCTAAGAAGGTCGCCAGGGTGTGCTGGTTACATCCGCCTGGGTAGGATGGGCCCGATCCGTACGCACTCGAGGCCCAGTACAACTTATTGCAATCCTTGACCGCATCCAACTTGTGCTTCATGCACGGAACACATGGAGTATCGAGCCTGGAGTTGGAAACGATCTTGCTTCCTTGCTGCTTCTTGTAGATATTGAAGTCCTTCAGGGCCTTCTGGACAGCTGGATCATTGTCTGGCTTAGCGTATTGAGAGCTGCTGCAGGCAACGGCCACTTTCTGGCGCAACTCCACTTCCTTTTGCAGTGCCGCGTGAGACTGCGCTACCTGGGAGTGAAGCTTCTTCAGGGTGGCGATGCCGGACGCAGAGTAGTTTCCTCCAGCCGCTTTCTGATCGACCTGATCACCGAGGGAATCGAGCTGTTGCAGGCGCTGCTGAAGGGAGTCGATTCCTGCCTTGTTTGTCGAGCACTGACCCATGACAGACTCCCGCGAGACGGCGATACGCTCAGATCGACCCGCCGTAGAGACGATCGTCAAGGCCCACAAGCTTTTCTTCTGGACTCATATCATGACAACGCAGCATGCGCAAGGCCCACTCCCACTGGGGAGTCACAGGAAATCCCACGAAATCTAAGCGGTAAACGATGTAACGAGCGGCTTGCGCCCACGTCGCCAAACCAAAGTGAAGACTCTCCTCCATGAGCGGAGCAAGCCAGCGCATAACCTCTTCATCCGAGGCGAAAGCCGTCTTGTCCGGATAATGAGTACGCAGGAACGGAAGGAGCTCCGCATAGAACGCGTGCTTGGTAAGCGCTAAAAGGTAGTCCGATTGCTCTTTGCGAATCAACATTGTGGCGTGCCGACGAGTTTACCCCTTGCTAAGTTCAGGCAGGCGTTTGCCCAGTGAGAGCGGTCTGGACGCGTCTCCAGGTGTCTTCCAGCATTTCGGGAAGGACCCGGGTTTCCCCAATGACAGACATGAAGTTGGTGTCGCCGCTCCAGCGAGGCACGGCGTGCAGGTGGAGGTGATGGGCGACGCCGGCGCCCGCAGACTCGCCCAGGTTCAGGCCCAGATTGATCCCATCGGGCGAGTACACCGAACGGAGGGCGGTTTCCACCCTGCGGGCGAGGCGCATCATCTCCGCCGCGGCGGGTTCCGGCAGCGCCGCAAGCGACGACTGGTGCTGGTAGGGCACGACCATCAGGTGTCCGCTGTTGTAGGGGAAGGCGTTCAGGACCAGGAAGTTGTGCTCACCGCGAAAGAAGATGTGGGCGGCGCGGTCGGCGTCCTCGCGCGGCATGCCCTGGACTGCGGCGAAATCGATGGCAGCGAGCATGTTGCAGAAGACGCAGCCGAGCCCTTCGGGGTGCTGCTCGAGCCAGGCGGCGAGCGCAGGGGGAACGCCTTTGCGGGGCATCTGGTCGTCTTTAGCGTCCTTACCGGTGATGTAGGCGTAGCGCCAGGGGGTCCAGAGACGGTCCATCTCGGCAGTATAGGGTCGCGGGCGCGACGTGAGTACGGTACGTGGCCAGGGAAAGCGGAACGCAGATTGCGCGGATTTCAACGCTGATTACGCGGAGAGAAGCAGTTCCGGCTTCGTGGGGTGATCTGAAATCCACCGGATTTCTGAACAAAGTGCGGCGGGTGGCTTCAGCAACGGCTCACGTACCGAAGGGCGCGTAATGGAGTCTTTCGGTCGGGCACGAGCGTCCAATGGAGGCGGGGACGTGAAGCCTGCTAGCGGGCGAACGACGCGTTGACTGAGTCT
>CAXSHQ010000068.1:0-894 GCA_964236875.1 uncultured Acidobacteriaceae bacterium
GCAGGCGCTCCGCCATGTTGCCGCCCATCTTCCCCAAACCGATCAGACCGAGTTGCATGGCTCCTCTTTCCTTCATCCCGGCTCGCGCCGTTTACACCACTTAGAGACTAACCCCAAACCCTGTCAAGCGCGAGACAGCCACCCTGTCACCCACTTTCGAAGTGTCATCCTGAACGGAGTGAAGGTTCCCCGCATCTCCCCCGAAAGCGGGACAGAATCTTCAGCGAAATCGCGTCGCGTCCAAGCACTTCCTACTTCTCCGCGTCCGCTTCCTGCTTACTCATCTCCCCATACGGCGGCTGCGTCACCGTGTTCTCCCCTTCCGGAAAGTCTGCCCCCGTGGTCGTCTCTTCCCAGGCCGCGGTTTCCCCCTGAGCTTCCTCCAGCCGCGTGCGATATCGCTGCAGCGCCAGCTTGCCCAATACGAGATTCTTCGGCGGCTTCTCCGCCCGCACCGCGGCGATCACCGCTTCCACCGCCTTCTGCGGATCGCCCGGCTGCCGCCCGGCCTGCGTGTTAAAGTACTCGCGCGTCTTCCCGGCTGTTGGCTCATAATCCGCGATGCGCTCCTTCGCCTCGATGCCCGAACGCCCCAGAAAGTCCGTGCGGAACCCACCCGGGTTGATGACCGTGACACCGATGCCCAGCGGCTCCACCTCCGCCCGCAGCGCATGCGAGAACCCCTCCACCGCAAACTTGGTCGCGTTGTAGTACCCCCACCCGGGCAGCCCGATCAGCCCGCCGATCGACGAGAAGTTCACGATGTGCCCCGACCGCTGCCTCCGCATCTCCGGCAGAAATGCCTTCGTCACATTGATCAGTCCGAACACGTTCGTCTCGAACATGGGCATGTACTCGCTTTCGGTCACTTCCTCGACCGCGCCCGCCACGCCA
>CAXSHQ010000068.1:904-1828 GCA_964236875.1 uncultured Acidobacteriaceae bacterium
TGTTCACCACCACATCCACGCGGCCCATATGCGCCAGCGCATCGTCATGCGCATGCCGGATGCTATCCACATCGGTCACATCCAGCGGCAGAATGATCGACTGCGCCGGGTACTTCGTCACATAATCGTCGATGTCATCCGGCTTGCGCGCGGTCGCCACCACCCGGGTGCCCTGCCGCATCAGCGTCTCGGCCAGCAGCCGCCCAAAGCCCGTTGACGTCCCTGTAATGAACCAAACCTGCTCTTCCGGAGAAACACCCACATATGCCATGCCTATTGGGATGGCTCGAACGCCCTTCGCGATGCAAAGCACCACGTCCAGTGCAGGCATCCGCTTCGAGCAAATCACACTCCTGGGTGAACGCTGATTCACCTCAAGACAGGAGCCCCGAACATCTCCGTACTCTTAGCTCGCACTCCCCCGCTCCTCGTACCGAACGCACTCCGCTCCGAGCTTGAAACCTCAAAGCTCTAAGCTCGTTCCAGACCGCTGTCTCGCCAGCCCCCTACCGCACATAACTCTGCCGGGTCCGTATCGCCACATCCTTCACCTTCAAATCCGGATGTCGCAGCGCAAACCCCGGGCTTAGCGCCAGCGACAGCCGGCACATCGTGCCCTTCGGCTTCGCCTCCAGCGGCTTGTACCCCAGCGTGTAGCGCTGCCGCAGGCTGTCCAGCAGCCCCGCAAACCGGTCCACCACATCGAACTGCGTGCTCGCCACCACCGGCCCGCCCGTCAGGTTCGCCAGCTCCTCCACATCGCCCGAGCGCCCATCCGAACCCAGCAACATCTCCCGCCGAGTCGCGTCACTCTTCTCGATCAACGCACTTACCACCGCGCCGGACCGCAGCAGCAGCTCCGTCGCTTCCTTCTTCGTATGCAGCACCGCCGGCGCGCCGCGCCCATGCAGCTTCCGCATCGCC
>CAXSHQ010000068.1:1898-3211 GCA_964236875.1 uncultured Acidobacteriaceae bacterium
ACTCGAAGTTCGCCGTCCCATCCGTCAGCCAAACCTCCACGCGCCGGCTGTTCGGCACCGTAGAGCGCATCGCCTCCTCGGTCGCCGCATATACATCCTCGAAGATGAACGTGGCCTGGTCCTTGTCATACACATCCGACGCATCCGCCAGCCCCTGCACCACCTTGGGCTGATCTGTCGTGAACTTCTGCAGGAGCGTCGCATGCGTAGACACCGTCATCACCGCAACCTCGTCGCCTTCGCGCAAACGCCCCAGCACCCGCCGCGCGCCCACCGCCAGCGGCCACAGCACTGGGTGCACCGTATCCGTCGTATCGAACAGAAACAGGAGCGACAGCGGCAGCTTGTCCTGGCTCACCGAAGTCACCGTCTGCGGCACAACATCCTCACGCAGGTCGAAGTCGTCCGCCGTCAGCCCGGTCACCACCTGCCCCGTCTTCTTGTTGACGACAGATGCATCCACCAGCACCAGCTGCGTGCCCACATGAATCGTCTCCGTCGTCGCGACAGGCTCCTGCGCAAACGAACCGCCGCAGGCTGACACAGCTGCACAAAACACAGCGCATACACGTAGAGCCCTTTCCCTTTGCCGCGATCTCTTCCTATGAGAAGGCGTCATCCTGAGCGCAGCGAAGAGTCTGCCCTGAGCTTGCCGAAGGGATTTCCGTACTTCGCCCGTGCAACCATGAATGCATGAGGAGAGCCACCCTAGCCACAATGATGCCGACGAACGGTAGGCCGGGGGTTCAGCCCCGGCATTCAGGACGCAACAAAGATGCGGCTTCAGCCACTGAGGGAATGTGTGCACTACCGCAATCTTGCGCATGCCATGATCCTCGGCGAGCACCGCCCTACGGCCACAGCTCCCGCACGTCATCCTCACCCGCGATCAGCGCCATGGTCGCCATGTTCAGAAACAACCCATGCTCCACCACACCCACCATGTGCCGAATCTCTTCCGCCGTAGTCGCTGGGTCGGGCACGCCGCCCGCGCAATCCAGCAGGTAGTTCCCCTCATCGGTCACATACAGCGCGCCTTCCGGCGTATGCCTCAACTTGGGCCGCAGCCCCAAAGCCGTCAGCTTGCGGCTCACACTCGGCAGCGCCATCTGGATGACCTCCACCGGCAGCGGAAACCGCCCCAGCACTTCCACCACCTTCGTCGCATCCGCAATCACGATGAACCGCTTCGCCGCCGACTCCACGATCTTCTCGCGCAGCAGCGCCCCACCGCCGCCCTTGATCAACGCGAGGCCAAGCCCAGGCGTCGGACACACCTCATCCGCGCTATCCACCGCTAAGTCCAGCTCCGG
>CAXSHQ010000068.1:3221-12782 GCA_964236875.1 uncultured Acidobacteriaceae bacterium
TCAAAACTCGTCAGTGGAATCCCGAGCGACTGCGCCAGCTTCTCGCTCTTGTCGCTCGTCGCGATCCCTCGCACCCGCAGCCCGCCCTGCTTCACCCGCGCGCCCAGTTCCTCGATGAACATCGCAGAAGTCGTCCCCGACCCCAACCCCAGCGACATCCCGTCTTCCACAAACTCCAGCGCCCGCCGCGCCGCCATCCGCTTCGCTTCATCCTGCGTCATGCGAGCACGGTATCACCTCACCAGCTCAGAGAGAAGTTGCTCATAGCCCACTCTCTTTGAAAGCGTCATCCTGAGCGTAGCGAAGGATCTCGGTAGTCTGCTCTTAGCAGCCACACTTTGGGAGTAGCTCGCCCACCAAGCTGAAGCACCTGTGGTGCATAGCCGGAGGACATTGCCAGGTGTTACTCCGCACCCCCGCCCTTCCGCCCCACCAGCCGCCCATCCATATCCGCCAGCACATACGTCACTACCGCCAGCATCGCCGTATTCTTCTTGAACTCGTCGATATCCACCTTATCCAGCGTGTCCGCCTCCGTGTGGTGCCAGTCGAAGTAGTGCTCGCCCGTCGTATGCGGGCTCAGCGCCGGCACACCATCCGCCGTGATCGGCCCAATGTCCGACCCACCGCCACCCGGAGCCCACGTATCCGCTCCCAGCGGCGCCAGCAGCGCCACGATGTCTTTCATCACCGTCACCGACTGCTTCTCCTCCGCCGACAGCGCATTCTCATCGAAGCCTCCGCGCCCGCCACGCGCGGTCTCAGGAGCACTCGCACCCCGGCCTGTACCACCCGCCGCAGCAGCCCCACGCCGGCCACCTCCGCCACCCGCGCCAAAAGCTCCATAGCTCATGCCCAGCGGCTTCTCCGCGCCATTGTCCATCTCGATCGCCGCAACATGGTCGCCGATCTTGTCGCCCACCATCTGCCGGTAAGCACGCCCGCCGGCCCCGCCGTTCTCTTCGTTCACCCAGAACACAATACGCACCGTCCGCTTCGGCGTCAGCCCCAGCTTATGCAGCAGCGACACCGCCTCGAACGTCGCCATGATCCCCGACCCATCGTCCTGCGCGCCCTGCCCCACGTCCCACGAATCGATGTGCCCGCCCAACACCACCACCTGCTCCGGATGCTCGCTCCCCGGGATCTCCCCGATCACGTTCCCGGCCTGCACATCCGGCTCCTGATGCGCGTCCATCTGCAGGTGGATCTGCACCGGCCCTTCCTTGCTCAGCCGCTCGATCATCAACGCGTCTTCCACGCTGATCGCCGCCGCCGGCACCTTGGGCTGCGTTTCCACATAGCGCAGCGTGCCCGTGTGCGGAATCTGCAGCGCCAGCCCGGTCGCCGACCTTACCAGCACTGCCGCCGCACCCTTCGCCGCCGCGCGAGAAGGCCCACCCGTCCGGTACTGCGAGTTCACCCCGTACCCATGCCACCCAGGGTTCAGCACCACGATCTTGCCCTTCACCTGCGCCTTGCCCAGCTTGTCCAGCGCCGCAAAGTCCGCCACCACCGCCACCTCCGCCGTAATCCCCCCCGGCGGCGTCCCCACACTCATGCCCAGCCCCAGCATGTGCAGCGGCTTCTTCACCGGCGCAATCAGCTCCGCCGACTCACTCCCGCGCACCCACCGCGGCACCATTACCGGCTGCACCTGCACGTTCTTGAGCCCGGCCTTGCGCATCAGCTCCGCGCCCCACTGCACCGCCGTATTCAATTGCGGGCTCCCGCTCACGCGCTTGCCAATGTGGTCGCAAAGGTACGTCAGGTCCGCATACCCATCGTTGTCCTGAAGCGCCGCCGCAATGATTTTGTCCGCAGTCGCCTTGTACTTCGCCGCCAACGGTCCGGCCACCGCCGGCGTCCCTGCAGGCCGCTCTCCCGGAGCCCCCATCTGTGCTTCGACGTGGGCCCCACCGCACCAAAACCCAAGCAGCACTACAGCCAAAGACACAAATCCACGAACGCCGAAACGCATCATCCGCACACCTCGCAAAATTGTCCTGATTCCGCCATCCTCTCACAGAGGTTTCTTCCGGGTCACAGCGACACATCACTGCACCTCAACGAAATCATTACAAGCGTGAAAGATTCCGTCCCAAAAGATCATTCCGGGTGTCCATCCGTGGCGGTCTCATCGCCACGGGTGCGCTCCGCTCCAGCCCACGCCGGGAGGCAAACAAACCTCGCCGCGCAACGCGTACCCCAAACGCAACAGGGGCGAGCCACGGCGCAGGCGCAGTCGCGCTCACCACGTCCGACAAAACTATCTCAGCCGAAATCGTAACGTCCCGGCATTTGCCGTGTGGTTCACCACCTTGGGTCAAGCAGTGTGGCATGGTTCCAAGTACACCGGGCACGAACGGTAGGTCAGGGCTTCAGCCCTGACAACAATCACCGCTCAATCAAACGCGGCTTCAGCCGCTGAGGGCCTCCCCGCCGCGATATACCGACGAGAACGGAAACAGGTGCGGCTCCGCCACGAAGCCTGCCCGAACAGGGTTCAGCAGGATGTACTCCTTCCGTGCGATGAACTCGTTGGCATCGCGGCACCGATGGTCCTGAAACCCACTCTGCCAAACCGGGAACTTGGAACCGATACAGTGCGACGATCCACCTTTGATGAGGCCCACTGCCCGCTCCAACGCAATCCCCTGAGGCGTAATCAGAAAGTGCACATGGTCCGGCATGACCACATACGCGTGCAGCAGATACTTGCCCTCACGCCGGTAATGCTGCAATGCTTCGATGACCAGCAGCGCATTTCGCTCGCTTTGAAACACGCGCCGGCGGTCACGCGTGACGCTGGTCACCGCATACGTGCCTGGGCGCGACGCATGTTCCGCCACCGGCATACCCTCAGCGGCTGAAGCCGCGTGTTTTCGTCTCGTGAAGATTGTCTGGGCTGAAGCCCAGACCTACCGTCCGTCACAACAGCGGAGGGACAACCCGTAGGTTGCCCCTCCGCCTTCTCACTGCTGCTTCTTACTTCTTCACCAGCGACTTCGCCTTCTCCGCCACATTCGCGACCGAGAACCCAAGCTTCTCCAACGCAACCGGCCCTGGCGCCGAAGCCCCAAACCGATCCAGCCCAATCGCGATGCCGTCGCGCCCGATCCACTTCCACCAGCCCATCGTCGCGCCCGCTTCGATCGACACCTTGGGCACGCCGTGCGGAAAGATTTCCATCTTGTACGCGTCGTCCTGCTCTTCGAAGATCGCGAAGCTCGGCATCGACACCACGGTCGCATTCACGCCCGCGCCCTTCAGCTCTTCCGCCGACTTCATCGCCAGCGAAACCTCCGAGCCCGTCGCCACCAGGATCACGTCCTTGCCATACGACTCCAGCACATACGCGCCCTTGCGGCAGCCCTCGAACACCTTGTACTTGTCCGCATCCAGCACCGGCAGGTCCTGGCGGCTCAGCGCCATAAAGCTCGCCGACTTCCGCTCCACCATCAACCCCCAGCATGCCGACGTTTCATTTGCGTCCGCTGGCCGGAAGTCCGTCAACTGCGGAATGCAGCGCAGCGCCATCAGGTGTTCGATAGGCTGATGCGTCGGTCCATCCTCACCCAGCCCGATCGAGTCATGCGTGAAGATGTACAGCGAGTGCGAGCTCTGCAGCGCGCCCATGCGCAGCGCCGACCGGCAATAGTCGCTGAACGTAAAGAACGTCGACCCGAACGGCAGCAGCCCGCCATGCGCCGCGATGCCGTTCACCGCCGCCATCATGCCGAACTCGCGCACGCCGAAGAACACGTTGCGGCCCTTCGCGTCCTGGTGGAAGTTCCCCGAGTCCTTGAAGATCGTCTTCGTCGAGCTGGTCAGGTCGGCCGCGCCGCCAAACAGCTCCGGCATGATCTTGCCTAGCGAGTTCAGCACCACCTGACCCGCATTGCGCGTGGCTACGGGCTTGTCGGTTGGGAACCTGGTCAGCGCCTTCTCCCACCCATCCGGCAGCTTCATCTCGGTCGTGCGCGTGTACTGCGCCGCCAGCTCCGGAAACTCCTTCTTGTAGGCGTCGAAGCGGTCGTGCCACTGCCGCTGCATCTCCTTGCCCTTGTCGATCGCCTGCCGCCAGTTGGCCAGCGCTTCCTCCGGCAGCACAAAGGTCGTGTCCGGGTCGAACCCGAAGAACCGCTTGGTCTCCTTCGTCCCTTCCGGCCCCAGCGCCTCGCCATGGACGCTCTTGGTCCCGGCCTTCGGCGCGCCATACCCGATGATCGTCCGCACCCGAATCAAACTCGGCTTCGTGCGCTCCATCTTGGCTGCTTCGATGGCCTTGTTCAGCTCGCCCAGGTCGTTGCCGTCGGCCACAAACTGCACGTGCCAGTCATAGCCTTCGAAGCGCTTGGTGACGTCTTCCGTGTAGCTCAGATCGGTCGGCCCGTCGAGGGAGATCAGGTTGTCGTCATACAGCACGATCAGTTTGCCGAGTTGCAGCGTCCCCGCCAGCGAGGACGCCTCGTGCGAGATACCCTCCATCAGGTCGCCATCGCCGCACAGCACATAGGTGTAGTGGTCCACGATCTTGTAGGCATCGTTGTTGTAGAGCCCGCTCAGGTGCTTCTCAGCAATCGCCAGCCCTACGGCCTCGGCGAACCCCTGGCCCAGCGGCCCTGTCGTCACTTCCACGCCCGGCGTCTCGCCGTACTCGGGATGCCCCGGCGTATGCGATCCCCACTGCCGGAACTGCTTCAACTGATCCAGAGGAAGGTCATAGCCGGTCAGGTGCAGCACGCCATAGAGCAGCGCGCTCGCATGCCCATTGCTCAATACAAACCGGTCCCGGTCCGACCATAACGGATCGGTGGGGTTGTACTTCATGAACTTGTGGTACAGCAGGTATGCGATGGGCGCGCAGCCCAGCGGCGCTCCCGGATGTCCGCTGTTGGCCGCCTGCACCTGGTCCACGGCCAGCAGCCGCAGCGTATTGATCGAAAGTTGGTCCAGCTCCGGCGTCTGCTCTCCACTCATGATTGTTGTCCTTCTTCGTTTGAAGTCTGTGGCGCAATCTCATCGTCGCCGGCACGCAAGCGGCCCGGCATGGACGTATGCCCGCATCAGTGTACAGGGGGTAGGATGCCGGGAATGAAACCGAAAGCAGGCGGCACGCTCAAACCCGCCCGCTACGCCGGCTCCGCGTACAGCCGGTCGAACCGCTCTTTCAGCAGCCCGTAGCACTCGCACGCTTCGCTTTCCAGCTCCTTGCGGTCGGCGATCCGGATCACGCCCCGCCGGTACTCGATCGCCCCGCGCCGCGCCAGTTCGCCGGCCACTTCCACCACCGTGGTCCGTCGAGTCCCCAGCATGTCCGCCAGGAACTCCTGCGTCATCGGCAGCACATCCATCTCCACGCGGTCCTGCACCATCAGCAGCCAGCGCGAAAACCGCGCCTTCGCCTTATGCAGCCGGTTGCACGCCACAATCTGGTACGCCTGGCTCATCTGCTGTTCCACAAACTCCAGCACCCGCGCCCGCATCTCCGGTGATCCGTGGAACTCCGCCTGGAACGCTTCCAGCGGCAGCACATAGCCGCTGCCGCCCAACTGCATGCCGCAATCGCCCACCGGCGTGTGGTGTCCCAGCACCGCGAACGCCCCCACCACGCCTTCTTTGCCCATCGTCGCCAGCTCGATGGTCGTGCCGCGCACGGACGTATACGTGAACGACGCAATCCCGCTGGTGAGCAGCCACACTGAATCCGGCTGCTCCTGCGGTTCGCAAAGCTGTTTCCCTATGGGAAGCTCCACAAGCTTCGCCCGCGCCATCAACCGCGTTTCAAGCTCCGGTGACAGCGAGTCGAGGAAGTAGTTGCCGGTGCGCGAGCTTCTCATTGTGGAGCGTGACCTTCGGAGGAGTGGTGTCCGCGGAAGTTGTCCCCCACGTTGCGGACTGGAATCAGGTATGCCGACTCCCCTGGGAAGGCGACAAACACCGCCTCCCGCGGTTCGGCCCGCTGTTTACGAGTCCAGGCGAATTACTTTGTCGGTCTGCGGTCGGCCTTTTTCGCCCTGGATGATCGCATACTCAACCTTCTCGCCTTCTTTTAGCGACTTGTAGCCATCGCTTTCAATGCTGCTGAAGTGGCAAAACACATCCGGGCCACCCTCGTGACTCACAAACCCGAAGCCTTTTGCGTTATTAAACCAGACTACTGTACCCGTCAGCCGATCCATGCGGAGCCCTCTAAATGTCTACTGGGGGAATGATCCCCAATAGCACCTTAGGGTAGGCACGGCCAACTTGCCTGTCCGGAATCCGACTTAAGTTCTTACTTTATTCGGCAATATCAATAACGCATCCGAGCCACCGGCGAATCGGTGAACCCTACACAATAGAGTTCATAAGAAGGCAGGTTTGGCCTGCGGCGGGAGTGGAGAAACCCCTGTATTTCAGACCAGCGGGGAGCTACTTCTGCGGGAGACCCGCTCTAGTTCAGCAACAGCGCGGGCTGCGCTGCCTTCCAGTCGCCGCTCACTTCATCCATATAGCCCATGCACTGCAGGAACTGCATGGTCCGCCCGGCGCCATCGCTCAGATTCAGCCGACATCCGGTAAACGATGTCCGCTCGATCAGCAACTCCTCGCCGCTATACTCGATCACGCAGCGCAGCAGCACGCAGTCGCAGAAGTGCTTGTTGTCCAGGCACACCGTTTCGTCTTGAAACTGCGTATTGGTAACGATTTCCATGCCGGGGCCCTCGAAGGGCGCTGACTCTGCCCCATCCCCGGAGTGTACGCTACCGGACACTTCTCTGCCAAGCATATGTCCGTAACCGGACATATGCGCCCATCCGGCCCTTTCGACAACCTACTCGGAAAATCTATATCGACAAGGCGTCCACGTCACGGGCCCGCCGGACACTTCCTACCCCATACCCTCATCGATCACCGCATAGCTGTTCAGATGACGGCTCACCACCGCGTAGCACTCGCAGGTCACCTTCTCCAGCCCGCCGCGGTCCAGCACCTGCACCTTTCCCCGGTGATACTCGATCAGCCCCAGCTCCTGCAGCTTGGCCGCCACTCCGCTCACGGCCGGCCGCTCCACGCCCAGCATCGCCGCCAGGAACTCCTGGGTCATGTCCAGCGTGTCGCTGCCCGCGCGGTCATGGCACAGCAGCAGCCAGCGCGCCAGCCGCTGCTCCAGTTGGTGCCGCGCGTTGCACCCTGCCGTTTGCGCCGTCTGGATCAATTGCGCCTGTGCGTACCGCAGTGTTAAATCGTGGAAGTGCTCGCCGCGCTTGAACTCCGCTCGTGCGTGTTCGGCCGTGGTGCAGTAGCCCCACCCGGCCAGCTGCATAAAGATGTGGTTCAGGCTGCGCCGCGTTCCCATCAGCGCGGAAACGCACATCACCGACTCGCACCCGAACATGCCCACTTCCACCTGCGAGCCGTCCTTGAACTCATTGGTCATCGACCCGATGCCGGCTTCCAGGAAATACAGGTGATGGATCTCGTCCCCTGGCGTCTCGATCACATGCCGGCGTTCCAGTTCCACCCGCTTCAGATGTAAGCGCTCCCGGATTTCCGGGGCGATACGGTGCAGGATTGTGTTGTTGTAGTGGAGGTCGTGCATGTCGCCTTTCCCTTCAAAACTACCCCTGTATTCGTCTTAAGTCGCTCATTGGACAGACAAGCCTAGCCGGAATGGGCAAGATGCATCGTGGGGCGAAAGGCCCCGGCGGACGGGCCCCATGAGTTCGGCAGCACTCCAGATTGGACGGGACTTCGCCCTTCTTTACTCCCGGGCGCAGGTGCTGCAGCTCGCCGGCTTGAAGGAGGTAAAGTCCTGTCTCCTGTCTCGCTGGACGACAGAGTTCCTGGCCGGTCACTTCGACCTGGTGCTCCTCTGCCACACTCTTCCTGAGCGGGACCGTGAATCGATTGCGCGAGTGTTCACTCCTGGAACCCGCCACCGTGGTCGCCCTCATCGACCGGTACCCCGAACGAGGTGCAGCCGGCATGGACGCCATCCTGAACTGCGCGCCCGACCGTCTGGTAAAGGATCTGCCGCTACTGCTCCACAACCGAATGGCGGCTTGAACCAGCAGTGTACGCTACCGGACATTAGTTCGGGGGGGGGCGCGAGACTTTATTCCGTTACCGCTCGCGCAAGCAGAGGTGTCATCCTGACCCTGAGCAAAGGGAAAGGGGAAGCTGAAGGCCGCCGCATTCTGCCCATGATGCCGCGGCACCTGGAAGATAACCGCCGTAGGTGCAACTACATCGGCAGGAGAAGGCTTATAGCCGCGACGACGAGCCGCCCGCAATCAACGCGGATTGCCTCAATGGCATTTCTCCCCTAGCTGGAAAGCTTGTCATCTCTACGGGTGGCCACGCCTTTTGCGGCCGTAGTGGAGAGATCCCTGTATTTCCGAACCGGCGAGGCTGCTACCTCTGCGGAAGAACGCCCTGAGGGCCAGCCTTGCTCCGCTTCCTGTCCGAGTAAAGGTCATCCAGCAGCACTTTCAGCCGTGGATAGCACTCGCACGCAAAGCTTTCCAGCTTTGCCCGGTCCAGGATGCGCACCAGCCCGCGCCGGTTCTCGATCGCGCCCGCCTCTTGCATCATCCCGGACACTTCCACCACGGTGGTCCGCCGCGTGCCCAGCATGTTCGAAAGAAACTCCTGGGTCATATGCAGCGTATCGGAGTTGAGCCGGTCCTGCACCATCAGCAGCCAGCGCGCAAACCGCGCTTCCGCCCGATGCAGCCGGTTGCAGGCCACGATCTGGTTCGCCAGGATGTTCTGGTGCTGCACATACTCCAGCACCCCGCTGCGGAAATCGACATTCTCGTTGAACTCCCGCTGCATCGTGGCCAGCGGAACGCGGTACCCTTCGCCGCTTACCTGCATCATGCATTCCATGGGGGAGGCATGCGAGCCCAGCAGGTAGATCCAACCCACCAGCCCTTCGTTTCCCAGCGTCGCCAGCTCCACGCTGGTACCCCGCTCCGACGTAAACACCACCGACGCCACCCCGGTGGTCAGCAGGTACAGGTAGCGCGGCGTTACCTCGTTCCCGAAGATCTGCATCCGCAGCGGAAGCTCCACAAACTGCGAGGCCGCGATAATGCGCTGCGCATTTTCGGGCGCAAGGCAGTCGAGCAGGCGGTTTTTGTGTCCCGGAGAAGCTGTCATGGGGAGACGCAACTGTCTCGCTTGTTGAGAACAGTCGAGTCAATGGGGGCTCGCTATGCTGTCAAGGCGGAACTGAGCTTCACTATATGCAGGCAAAACCAACGT
Organism: uncultured Acidobacteriaceae bacterium; assembly: GCA_964236875.1. Classification (GTDB taxonomy): domain Bacteria; phylum Acidobacteriota; class Terriglobia; order Terriglobales; family Acidobacteriaceae; genus Granulicella. The sequence continues at coordinate 12,480 of CAXSHQ010000068.1, forward strand.
GTCCGTCTCCTACCGGACACTTCGACATTTGCCTGCACAGAGCGCCTGTTTCCTATGCTGTATGCGCCAGCATCCGGACCACATGGTCCGCCTGCGGTCCCTTTTCGCCCTGGATGATGGCGAACTCCACGTTCTCGCCTTCCTTCAGCGACTTGTACCCGTCCGAGTCGATGCTGCTGAAATGACAGAACACATCAGCGCCGCCCTCACGTGTCAGAAAACCGAAACCCTTTGCGTTATTAAACCAGGCTACTTTTCCATTGAGGCGATCCATCCGGACACTCCACATGTATGGGATTGACA
>CAXSHQ010000068.1:12792-16400 GCA_964236875.1 uncultured Acidobacteriaceae bacterium
ATAGAAGTAAGTCGTGTTACTTGTCTGTCCGCTAAGTAACTTAGGTCCGCTTGAACATTGCCTTTCCTGCAGTAATTTCAGTAACTGCCGGCCCATCCGACACAACAATTCATGCGCTCAATTTTTCGGCTTCACTGCCGGTGTCGTTTGGGGCAGTTGCCGCGCATGGACGGTCACTTCGTAGTTCCGCCCCAGCCAGCGGTTCTCCGCCGGCCAGTGCATCGTGAACACGAGGCTGCCCAGCATCTCCGACGAAGTCTCGATGTCTACAAACGCGCCCGAGTGCCCCACCGTCTTCGCCTCCGAGGTGTTCGTCGTGTGCCAGTCGTCCGTGCTCCACACCACCTGGAACGGCTGCGCGTCGATCACCCGCAGCGTCGATCCCGCCGTCATCACCTGGATCGGCCGCGTCGTCCGGAAAATCTCTAATCTGCTTTCAAAGGTCCGCTGCTCCTTCGGCACCGCATAGCGCTCTTCCACCACGCTGATCCGGTCGAACACCTTGCCGTCCGCCACGCTCCGCAGCAGCTTGATGTACTCCGCATGGGCCCACACCAGCGGCTGCGCCGACCCCGCCGACCGCCCGAAATACATCCCTTCGCTCGGCAGGTCCGCATAGTCCCACACCTGCTCCGGCAGCATCCCGCCGAACGAGGCGAACGCCTCGAGCGCCTCTATATAAGGCTTCACATCGTGCCCGGCGGCCAGCTCGTAGTGTGCACGCTCGCCGCCCAGCAGCGGCCACGCCCGCCCCTGCCCCCATCCCGTGTAAGGTCCGCCGTCCTTCCGCTGCCCATAGCCGTCATGGTTGTAGCGCCGCCAGCACGCTCCATACGGCGTCTCGATCTTCAGCACCTTGTCGATCACCTTCAGCGTATCCACGATCAGCGGATCGTCCGCCCGCCGCACCCCGTAGCGCACCAGCTCCAGGAAGCCCCCATCCACCACCTCCCTCGCTTCGAACGCATACTGCTCGCCCGGGCCGCGGTTCGCGATATGGATCTTGCCCGGTGCCACATCCTTGTTATGGAAAGGCTCGCCATCCGCCGGCGGCCGTATCCGCATGTAGTGGTACGGCACCTCCGGCAGCAGCACGCCCTGCGTGGTCGTCGTCCACTCATCCAGGTGCGCCTCGATCCAGTCCGCATAGAGCTCCATGAACTCCCCGCGGTCGCACTCCCCATAGGCCCGCAGAATATCCGCCGCGCACACCAGCGCCGAGATCACCACCGCCAGCGTCGAGGGCGAGTACCCCGCATTCTCCTCCCAGCGCTCCTGCTGCGTCACCGGCGCATACCGCACCAGGAACCCCGCCGCCTTCGACACAAACGCCACGATGTCGAAGTTCCCCAGCCCGTCGCACTTCCACAGCCGCCACGCAAGGATGACCGGAAACGCCACCTCGTCCAACTGAATGCCCGACCAGTACGGCGTCCCATCGATCCAGAAGTTCTGCGAAAATCCGCCGTCCGGATGCTGCGTGCACGCCAGGTACACCAGCGCCCGCCGCGCCGTGTCCGTCCTCTCGCACGCCAGCATTGCCGTCGCGCTCTGCACCATGTCGCGCGTCCACACCAGGTGGTAGCCGCCCAGGTCGTCATCGCTCTTCGCATTTCCCCACGGGATCGACGCCGAAGCGATGAACGCCCCCGTGTACGTCTTGTCCTCGTGCGCCAGGATCACGTTGTGCGACACCCGCATCAGCACGCCCTTGTCGCCGCTCACCGTCGCCAGCCGCTCCGGCGACGCCGCCCGATGCCATTGGTCCACAAACCGCTTCAGGTGCAGGTCATACGGCGTCGCCAGCGTCTGCATCATGCCCGAGATCGCCATGTGGTGTCCATCGCCCAGCGCCACCGCCACTGTGAACTCGCGGTGCTTCGCCACATCGATCTCGCCCATCAGCGCCAGGTTCCCGTCCAGCGCCTCACCAAAGCACCACGTCATCGCCAGGTGCTGTTGCAGGTCCTGGAACCCATCGCTCGATCCCGCATACCCGCAGCTCGACCGCTGAAACCCGCACGTCACCCCCAACGCCAGCGACACGCCGTTCTTCCACGCCAGCATGCATCGCCGCCCCGCCACGCGCAGCGACCGCGCATTGTTCCCCGCCCCGCCGCCATCCAGGTGCGGAGCCAGCAATGCATAGCACTTCAGCTTGCTCAGGATCTCTTCTTCGCCGGTAATCTTCACGTTCATCAGCACCACCGGCAGGTGCGGGTCCGTGATGAACTCCTTGGTCACCGTGTAGCGCCCGCCCAGGTCGCTCGCCACCACCCGGAACGCCAGCGCGTCCTTGTCGATGTAGTGGAAGTCGTACTCGAAGTCGCGCTTCTCCTCGTGCACAAAGCTTTCGCCGTCGGTAAACAGCAGCTCCATGTCGCGTGTCTGCGGCCGGTCGATCGTCGGGTAGTAGATCTCGTTCAGCGTCCCATGCGACGACGTAAACCATATCCGGCTCGCCGCCGAGTACGCCGTCGACACCGCATCCTTCTTGCTCGAAGTCCACTTCGGCGGCAGCCCGGGGGCGCCAAACGCCGGCCCATCGTCGTTGAGCCACGCATAGTTCTCGGCAATCGCATTCGGAGGTGCTGTCATAGCTAGCTATTCGACCACACACTTGCCGCAGGCCGCTTCTTTAGTTGCCATATCCGCCATTCTCGCTGTCATTCCTGCCTCCCTTGTTGTCATCCCCGCCCTTTTCTTGTTGTCATTCCCGAAGGGAATCCGCGTCTTTCGTTCACCTTTGCTTTCCCCGTTAGCACTCGCGAAACAAGTCCGCTTCTCCTTGCACACCCTTCCCCGGGAGGGATACCATCCAGCCAGCCCCACCCACCTGGAGTTCCCTTGTCGCCTGCACGTTTCCGCGCCTTCCTCGGCCTCGCCTCGCTGAGCTTCTGCCTTGCCGCCGCCTCCTCCGCTTCCGCCCAGCAGGTTCCCGTCGCGCAGGACACCTACACCAGTCTCACGGCAGCCAACATTGCCACTAACTACGGCGCGTCTCCGACGATCCTCGTCGACGCCAACAGCACTGGCCTCTTCTCCTTCAATCTCAGCCAGCTTCCTGCCGGCACCACCTCTTCGCAGGTCAGCAAGGCCACCCTCACCTTCTACGTCGACCAGCTCACTTCCTCCGGACAGATCTCCGTTCAAAAGATCAAGCACGCGTTCCAGGAAGGCACTGCGAACGGTTACAACCCGCCCAACCCCATTGGCGTAGTGGCGACCTTCACTCCCACAATCCCCAACTCGTTCATCACGGTAGACGTCACTTCGCTGGTCCAGTCCTGGATTGCCACACCGTCCAGCAATACCGGCATCGCCCTTACCACCTCCGCCGCCAGCGTCCTCTTCGACTCCAAGGAAAACACCGCCACCAGCCACCACGCCACGCTCGATATCGTCCTCTCCTCTGCCGGTGCCACGGGTGCGACGGGCGCAACTGGACCCACCGGGTCCACAGGGGCAACCGGACCGCAAGGCAATACTGGACAGCAGGGCAACACCGGACCCCAGGGCAACACCGGACCGACCGGCAACACCGGACCGCAGGGCCCACAGGGCAACACTGGGCCAACCGGCGTCATTGGCTCCGTCAACTCCACCAA
>CAXSHQ010000069.1:0-1089 GCA_964236875.1 uncultured Acidobacteriaceae bacterium
GGATCGTACTGGAACCAACCGCCCTTCTGCGGCTGGTTCACCCCCCATCCCGTCAGAATCGCCGAAAGCGCCGTCACATCCGCCTGCGTGTAGCCGCCGTTCACGCCAACCGTGTGCAGCTCCATCACCTCACGGCCGTAGTTCTCGTTCAATCCCTTGTTGCCCTTCTTGCTGTTCGGATTGTGAGGATTCACGCCGTTGGCCAGTGAATCCGGCCCGATCGAAAGCCAGTTATCCAGGTACACCATCATGGCCGGCGACTGCGCCGTCGCCAGCAGCAGGTCATGGAAACTCCCCAGCGCATGCTTGCGGATTACATCGCGTTCATAGCTGGTCGTGTACCACTGGTCGGAGTCCTTGCCGATGAACACATTGAAGTGGTTGAACCAGAAGTCGGTCATCACTTCTTGCACTTGCCGCTCGGTCAGAATGTCGCGCAGGATGCGCGCCTGCGCCAGCTCCGCACCGATGTAGTACGTGGAGCCGACATTCCCGCTCATCGCCTGAAACACTTCACGTTCCCGCGGAGCGAAGTCGCCGAACAGCAGATCGTCCTGCTGCTTGCTCAGGTTGCCGCCCGCGGTAAGCACGATGCGGTCGTCCACCGGCAGCGCGGCGATAGCGTTGATGCGCTCGCCTCTCGGCTTCGCAATCAGCTCGCCGAACAGCCGCGACGCCCTCGCCTGGTCTGTCTGCTTCTTTGCCGCCTTCTCCGCATCCGTCAACTCAGGCTTGGGCGGCGCAGAGCTCTCCGCCTTCTTGCTGTCCCGCTCCGCGTTCCACTTCGCGACCTGCACTTCCATGACTGCTTTCATCAGCGGATCGCTCGGATACGGCGCCTTGCCATCCGCCACCGCATAGACCTGCTGCCGGTCCGGAAACACATTCAGCGCCTGCGCGGGAACCAGGCGCAGCGTCGGATACTGCTGCAGCCGCTTGTCGCAGGCACCATCGTTGATCGCGTCGGGATCCATCTGCTGCACAAGCCACTGGTCCGCGCCCAGCGCCAGCACGCGCTCCACATCACCCGGGCGCTCCCCGAAGGTAAAGCGGTCCAGCAACTGCACCACGCGGTCCCGCCCGCTCAGC
>CAXSHQ010000069.1:1099-1754 GCA_964236875.1 uncultured Acidobacteriaceae bacterium
TTTTCAGACTCAGCGTGTTATCGACGAAAAAGTGGAAGTCGCAGCCTTGGCTGGCCGCCGAGCCGCGGCACTCCGCGTGCCGTGAGACGGCACTTGCGCGCACAAGCCTCTGCCTACTCCGCCGATCAGCAAAGCCACTGCAAACACCCGGACTCGCATACACCCAGACCTCACCACTGCCTGAAAGTGTAGACCGCCTCCGCGCAATCTGCGATTCGCTTTGCGCTATCTGCGTTCTCGCTCTTCCTCAGAACGCCGCTTCCGCCGTACGCGGCGGCGGCGCCTTCTTGCGGCGCTTGAGCACAGCAAAGACGATCCGGATCGCGAGCAGCACGCCCAGCACGGCCGTGTCCGGCCATGGCGACCGCACACCCGCCTTCACCAGCCACCAGTAATGAATCACGCCCGCAATCGCCGCCACATAAACCAACCGGTGCAGCGTCTGCCACTTTTTCCCGCCCATCCGGCGCAGCACGCGCTGCGGACTGGTGATCGTCAGCAGCAGCAGAATGATCCACGCTCCCAAGCCGAACTGGATGAAGGGCCGCTTGAGCACGTCATCCACCATGGAAGGCCAGATGATCCGAAGCTGCCGCCACGGCTCAGCCAGATGCCCGGCCCGCAGTCCCGCAACCGCCGTTGCCGTGTCGTAGCC
>CAXSHQ010000069.1:1764-16281 GCA_964236875.1 uncultured Acidobacteriaceae bacterium
AGAGCAGCACAGAGGCCAGGAGGTGGAGCGTCGCATAGAAGAACGCATACAGCCCGATCATGCGCCGCAACCGCACCAGCCAGGCAAGGGAGGGATGAATGCGCCGTACAGGCGTGATCGCCAGGCTACCTATCAGGATCCAGAGAGCCCAGTTCCCCGTTGCATGCGTCAGAAAGTTGACCGGGTCGGCCTGTGCGGCCAGGTAGCCGCTCTTGTAGGTCCACAGCAAACCCACAAAGGGCACGAGCAGCAGCATATGAACAACGGCCTTGACGTAAGGAACGGCACGCGACGGCATACAAACTACCTTATCTCTCCGTACCCAAGGCGCTGCAACACACCTCAACTGACCTGCTGACTGCTAGTAGAACTTCTTCAGATCCATGCCCGCATACAGCCCGGACACATCGGTCCCATAGCCATTGAACGGCTGTGTCGGCACGAAATGCGGCAGGAAGCTGTTCGTATTCAGCAGCCTTTCGCGCGCCTGCGACCAGGGCACCGTGTCCACAACGGGGTTCACGTTGGAGTAGAAACCGTAGTTGCTTGGCTGAAGGTCATTCCATGTGGTCGGTGGCTGCTTGTCCGTGAACTTGATCCGCACAATCGCCTTGGCCGACTTGTACCCATACTTCCACGGCACGATCACCCGTATCGGCGAACCCTGCTGCGGCGAAAGCGTTTCCCCATAGGAGCCAAACGTCAGCAGGGTCAGCGGGTGCATCGCTTCATCCATGCGCAGACCTTCGGAGTACGGCCAATCGAACCCGCTCGGCAGCTCCATTTCACCGGACTTCGCCGCCGAAATAAACTGCACATACTTCGCGCTGGGCAGCGGATCCATCGCCTTGATGAACTCGCTCAACGGGTACCCGTTCCACGGAATCACCATCGACCACGCTTCCACGCAACGGAAGCGGTACGTGCGGTCCTCGACCGGCCGGTACCCGATGATGGTGTCGATGTCGACGGTCTGCGGCTTCTTCACCAGGCCCTCGACCTTCACCGTCCACGGCCTTACCTTGAAGTTTTTCGCATTGCGCGCCGGGTCGCTCTTGTCCGTTCCCCACTCGTAGTAGTTGTTGTAGCTCTGCGCCTTGGCTTCGGGCGTAACCGTGTCGCTCACCGTGTAGTTGCTCGGCACCGTCTTCAGCTTGGTCAGCGCGTGCGCCGTCCTGGGGAACATGCCCGCCAATGCAGCCGCGCCAGTCGCCAGGCCGGCCTGCTTCAGGAACGCGCGCCGGTCGCGCCGGTACGCGTCATACACGCTCTTGCTCGTGATCTCCGAGGACCGAACGTAACTCGCCTTGCGGATCAACATATCGCTTGCCTCCGAACCTGCGCCTTCTATCTGACGTTACCTCCCCCACGCGAGAGGATGGCCCATCAGGAGTACGCGCCCGACCCATCAGTTGGATGCGCCCGCCGGCATCCGGCGGTGGCGCAGCGCCCACAGAAGCAGCCCGGCGACTGCAATTCCCGCCGCCAGCACCACCTCGCGGCCGAAGTTTGCCCGCGACACCACGATGAAGCCGAAGCCCGCCATTGCCAGCAGCGGCGGCAGCGGATACAGGAACATGCGAAACGGTCGCTCCGCGTTCGGCTCGCGCCGCCGCCACACCATCACGCCCACATGCTGCAAACAGAACTGCAGCAGAATCCGCAGCACCAACAGCGACACATGAGGAAACCTGCCCTTTGGATGCAGCTTGCCAAACACCGCGAGGAAGTTCCCATCGCGCGCCGCCGCAAACGGAATCCGCGAATACCCCAGCAGCAGCGAGAACACGCTGCCGAACGCCGTCACCATCACCAGCACTGCCGCCAGCCGTCCCAGCCACACCCCGGCCGCCGCACCGAAGACCGGCGTGTACGCCACGCGCATCACCTCCGCCAGCAGCGCCCGCCGCGCCTCCAGCCCTTGGGCGCCCAGCATCGCGGGCGCGCCCAGCACAGCCAGCACGCTCGCATTCAGGCATAGGTACAGCACCGCCACAATCCCAATCGACAGCAGCACCGCCCTCGGCACCGTCCTCGCCGGGTCGCGCACCTCGCCGCCCAGGAACGTCACATTGTAGTAGCCCCAGTAGTCGTACGTGGCCACCAGCATCGCCGAGCCGAGACCCGCAAAGAACGCGCCATCCAGCCGAAACGCGCCCGGTGTAAATGCCACCACGGGCGCCCAGTGCCCGCGCAGCAAGCCAGTGGCAATGGTCCAGAAGATCGTCAGCATCACCAGCGACAGCAGCCCCGCCGAGATCCATCGCAGCGCATGCAGCCGGCGATACAGCAGCGCAGCCGTCAACACCACCACCGCCATAGCCACCAGCGTCAGCGGTCCAAAGCTCACGCCCGTCGTGTACGGCCCCAGCCGCACGCTATGCACCGTTCCGGCTTTGATCCATCCCGGAGCAAACACCGAAGAATACTGCGCCAGCCCAATCGCTCCACTCGCCACCGAGAGCGGAGCCGAAAAGCAAAGCTGAAACACGAACAGAAAGCTCAACAGCCTGCCTAGCTTCTCCGGATACATGCGCCGCAGGTACGCATAGGTTCCACCCGCCTCCGGCATCGCCGCGCCCAACTCCGCCCACACCAGCCCGTCGAACACCGCCAGCAGCGCGCCCAGTACCCACCCGAGCATCGCCTGCGGCCCGCCCATCGCGGCCAGCAGCAGCGGCAGCGTGAGGAATGGCCCCACGCCGATCATGTCCAGCAGGTTCAGCGTCACCGCGCCGCGCAGCGTCAGCGTACGCTCCAGCCCCCCAGCTCCGGTCTCCACTTCGCGAGTCTACCGCGCCGAGTCCTGCTTTACCGGTTGGGCGCCCAGATGTCCGCATCCATCAGTCCGCCGTGCAGGTTCGTGACCTGGATCGAGCCATACTCCAGCGTCACTTCTTCCCGCGTCGGTGAAAGCCTCCGGACATTCATGACGTGCAGGTCCCGCAACGACACTTTCCCCGCGCCGCCGCCTATCTTCGCCGCATCCTTGCTGGAGCCGTCCAGCGTCAACTCCATGCTCGTAAGCACTTCGTGGTTTGTCATCGCCGCCATCAGCAGCGGCGAAGCCTTGTCAAGCTGCTTCGTAATCACAATCGGCTTGTGCATGCGTTTGCCTGTCGGCAGCCCGGAAGCTGAATCCCGTGCAACGGCATACACCAGGCTCCGCTCGCTGGCACGGCCTTTCGATGTGAAGGTCATGCTCCAGCTTCCCATCTCAATGGCGCCTCCACGATCCCTTCCCGCCACGAGCGGTCCCGCCTGCTCCTGTGGGATTGGCTTCGTCTGCGCCGTGCTAGGCAGCGCACTCAACAACACCATAGACATAAGTCCCAGAGACATCTTCATTTGTTTTCCCCTGTTTCCAAATTTGAAAAACCGCGGCCCCGGACCCGAAAGGAATGCCCGCTTATACACCTCGCTTCGCCTCACGCACAAGCCATTCCGGCAGCGCCTGCGTCGCTCTCCGGCAACTGCCTAACCACGTTCGGCAGCCACCGCGCTTCCGCCGTGAGACGCTAAACAGATGAAGCTGCTCCCCTTCGCCCTGCTCCTATCCAGCATCGGAATGGCCGCGGCGCAGACCGCGCATTTCACCGACCCTGCCAACCTTCGCGGCGAGCGCGTGAAGCCGCGCGACGGCCGCGAGCTCCCCATCGACGGCGGAAACGGACAAGCCGCGCTCGGCCTGCAGCAGATGCTGCGCAAGCTCAACACCCGCGCTTCGCTCATGCTCATCATCGCGCACCCCGACGACGAAGACGGCGGCATGCTCACCTTCTACTCGCGCGGCCTCGGCGCGCGTGTCGCCATGCTCACGCTCACCCGCGGCGAAGGCGGCCAGAACGCCATGACCGGCGATTTCGAAGACGCGCTCGGCCTGCTTCGCACCCAGGAGCTCCTTTCCGCCGACCGCTATCTTGGCGTCGACCAGATGTTCGGCACCGAGGTCGACTTCGGCTTTTCCAAAACCAAGGAAGAAGCCTTCAGCAAGTGGACCCACGAGCGCGTCCTCTACGACGCCGTTCGCGCCGTGCGCCTGTACCGCCCGCTCGTCATCGCCAGCGTCTTCATCGGCGGCGTTACCGACGGCCACGGCCATCACCAGGTGTCCGGCCAAATCGCCCAGGAAGTCTTCAAGGCCGCCGGCGACCCCAAGGTTTTCCCCGAGCTCACCGCCCAGGGCATTCTTCCCTGGCAACCGCTCAAGGTCTACGCCCGCGTGCCGCTCGGCGCCATCACGGAGCAGGGCCTCTTCGACTACGCCACCGGCCAGTACGCTCCCGCCCGCTTCACCAACTACGTCACCGGCGAAGTCAGCACGGCAATCCCCTCCGCCGACGTGGTCATTCACGAAGGCCAGCCCGATGTCCTGCTCGCGGATGAAAAGGGCTCCCCACGCTCTTTCGTTCAGTTCGCACGCCTGGGTCTTGGCCTGCAGCGCTCGCAGATAGGCCCCGGCGTGCGTGCCGCCCGGGCGGGCACCTTCGACATCGCGTATCACCTCTACGGCACCTCACTGCCTCCATCTCAGAACGGCGGTCATGAGAGCAGCTTCTTCGACGGCATCGACACCTCCCTTCAGAGCCTCGCGCCGGCCAACGCTCCCACCCGTCTCCGTGACGACTTGCAGCAACTGAGCAGCGACCTGTCCGAGGCCGCCGCCCACTTCGTTCGCGCGCAGCCTTCCGCCATCGCTCCACTTCTGGCTTCCGCGCTTTCCCGTACTGACTCGCTCCTGTCCTTCGTGCAGGCCGGCGTAGACAATCCGCAGGATCAGGCCAACCTCCTCCACGAGCTCACCGTGAAGCGTGTGCAGCTCAACCAGGCGCTGGCGCTGTCACTTGGCCTCACGCTCGACGCCACTGTGCATGGCTCGGAGCAGACCGCTGGTGCTCTGCCGGTCGTCGCCACCGATCTGCGCGCCGGTTCGGCGGCCTCTCTCGACGTTTCGCGCGAATGGCTTGAAAATGCGCTCGGCGCCACGCGTGAGTCCGAAACCACACGAGAGCGCACGCCCGAAGTGTCTGCGGAGCATCCCTTCACGCGCACCTTCAGGACGAATTCCGCCGTTCAGGCGGGCAGCGACCTCTCCGAGCATGCCTTCACAGAAGCCCTCTCTCGCCCCTACTTCGATCGCGCTGACGTGGAAGCGCCCGTCTACCACCTCCGCGTTGCTGCCCTGCGCAATGCACCGGCATCGCCACCCGCGCTCACGGCCTGGGCGACCGTGAGCTACAAAGGCGTTCCGGTCACGGTCGGCCGCATCGTGCATGACGGCAGCCAGCCTCTCTCGTTCGTTCCGGCCGTAAGTCTCGCGCTGGATCACCATGCTGAGGCGCTCCCTGCCTCCGCGGTTTCTGTAGGCCTGAGTGTTCAGGTCAGGGGTACCGCACCGGGGAAGCTTCGCCTGCTCGCCCCCCCAGGCTGGATGCTGCATCCAGCGGTCCAGCCCCTCGCGCCAAACATCGGTGCCGGTCCTGTCCACTTCGAGGCCGTTCCACCGAAGAATGCCTACGCGGGCGCTCTTCTTTCTGCCCATGCGGACTCGCAATCGGGCGAAATCTACACCGAAGGCTATCGTTCCATCGGCTACGGCGATCTGCCTAGAACTCAATACTTCGAGCCTGCAACGGACCACATTGTTCCCGTGGACCTCAAGCTCCCTGCCCACAACCGCCTCGCCTACCTGCCCGGCACCGGTGATGCCGTCCCTGAGTCCCTTGCCTCCATTGGCGTCAGGCCCACGATGCTCACGGTGGCCGACCTTAACGCTGCCAAGCTCGCGCAGTTCGACACAGTTGTCCTCGGCGTCCGCACCTACAACGCCCACCCCGACCTGCACGGCGCGCCCACACAAGCCCTGTTCGACTTCGCCCGCAACGGCGGCAATGTAGTCGTTCAATACCAGACCGCCGAGTTCACCGGCGCCGACGCGCCGTTCCCGCTCACGCTCGGCAACGCCGAGAAAGTCGTCGATGAAACCGCACCCGTGGCAATGCTCGACCCCGCCGCGCCCGCTCTCAGCACGCCCAACAAGCTCACTGCAGCCGACTTCGGCGGCTGGATCGAAGAGCGCGGCCACGGCTTCCTGCGCTCATGGTCTGACCAATACACCGCACTCACCGAAACCCACGACCCTGGCTCGGCGAGCGAAGGTGTCGGCCCGCAAGCTCCGCAGCGCGGCGGGCTCATCACCGTGCAGCTCGGCAAAGGCCACTGGACCTACTGCGCCTTCGCCCTGTACCGCCAGCTTCCCGAGGCCGTGCCCGGCGCTTACCGCCTGTTCACTAACCTGCTCGCGCTCGCCGACCAGCGGTGACGCACCTGCAAACAGAATGGCCTCCGCCGAAGCGGAGGCCATTCTGTTGCCCTGCTTGTTAGTTTAGCGACGGCGAGCGGGTGCAGCCGGACGACGTGCCGGCGTTCCCTTGCCGGGCGTTCCCCTGGCTGGCGCCTTGGCTTCCACAGACCCATCCGTCATAACAATCGAAACCGGATTGTTGGCGTTGCCGGCATTCGTTGCGAAGGACGAATACGTGCCCACCAAGGTGATCTTCGCCCCGGTAGCCGGAATGGTCTTCAGCGGCGCCTTCATGTCGAACTCGTAGTCCGCCACCTTGTTCTGTACCGCGTCGTCGGAAACCGCAGCCATCACCTTGTCCGCGGTGGCGCTCACCACCACAACATCCGGGAACTTCGCAGCCTTACCCTTCACCGGGTCGAACACCGAAGCCTTCTGCTCGTCGGTGCCATACTGCAGCACGAACTCACGGTCGCTGGGTGCCAGAACGCTCTTGTCCGGAGTGGAAGACAGCAGCGTAGCTACATAGTCTTCAGGCTTCGGGGCCGGCTTGATGGAGAAGCTCGCGGGCGGGTCCAGATTGTCCTTTGCAACCGCGGTCACCGCATCGAAGCCCTCGCTGCTTCCGTGAAACTTCGTGTAGCAATACTTTGCCAGCTGGCCGAACGTCGTCTTGTACGGTTCCGGCGCATACGCCATGCCGCGCGCTGCGTAGTAGGCGCAGTTCACGTAATCCGGCGGCGTGGACTTGTAGTACGACGTCGCAAGGCCATACGTATCCTGCAACTGCGTGCCCACGGCAGTGGTCTGCGCTACAGGTACCGACGACAGTTCCTGTTTGAACCCAGTGATCGCCGCTGCCTGATCGCCACTCGCGGCTGCCCCGTTTGCAATGGCCGAGTACATCAGGGGATACGCCTGGGTCTTGACCGCTGTGTACTGCTCATCGGGCATACCGGCTGGCTTGCCCAGGGCTATGCCCTTTCTGGCCATGTCTGCCGCCCCGGCGGCATCACCGGTCTTCACATGCGCCTGGGAACCATAGAAGTAAGCCGTCACGCTATTTGGGTCGGACGCGATCACGGCATCTGCCGCCGTAACCAGGTTCTTGTTATCGTCCGCCGCGACGTAGTCACGCATGATGTTGAACAGCACATCTTTCTTCACTACGGAGTTGGGGAACGCCTTCAGGTAGTCCTGGCAGGCGGTGGCTTGCCCCGCTCCTTGAGCTGCCCCCTGGCACGTCTGATACTTGGCGTATTCCTCGGCCGCCATCTGGACGCCGCCTCCCTGGGGTTGCGCGTGCACGGTGAGCGCCAAGGGCGCGGCGCCGGCCGCGGCCAGCAGAGTTGTAAGGACGACCGTCTTCATAAAAGAAACTCCCTCGTGAGTCCATCTGGCAGCCAGTGGCTCGGACTTCAAAATGTTTGTGCCGTGATACGTCCGCATCTGCAGCGTGTGCACCCCGCTCCCCGTCCGCTGGAGCTACGGTGGATGATGCGGATTATAGGAATCCTGTTGCTCCCACGCAAGGAACCGCGATACCACGCTCCTGCAACCGTAACAGAATCGGCTGGGACGCCCGGCCGCTGCTCTCGATCAGTCGCGAGTCGACACAAACAGAGGGCCTCTGAATCGTCCCCGTACGCCACTCATCCCAATCTGCAGGTTCCGGCCGTCCTTATCCACAACATCTTGGCGTCGCCTGTTGATTCTCTCCGTGCGCGTCCATAGCATCCAGCCTAGCGGCCCTTCTGTGGCCGCCGTCCCACATTCAGTGAGGTTTCCACAGCGTTGCTCAAGCTCAAGAAAGTTCAGATCCTCGGCTTCAAGTCCTTCTGCGACCGCACCGAGGTGCAGCTCGCCGGCGAGGGCATTGCCGTCGTTGTCGGCCCCAACGGCTGCGGCAAATCCAATATCTCCGACGCCATCACCTGGGTGCTCGGTGAGCAGTCCGCCAAGAGCCTCCGCGGCATCAAGATGGAAGACGTCATCTTCGCCGGCACGCGCGAGCGCAAGCCCACCGGCATGGCCGAGGTCTCCCTCACCCTGGTCGACCCGGATGTCTATGACAGCAGCAATGGACAGGACCTCACCGCCGATCCCGTTTCCCAGCCCCGCCCCACCGATGTGGTGGGTGACTGGGACGAGAACCAGCTCCGCGCCGACGCCGCCCAGGACACCGAAGAAGCCGTAGCCGAAGCTCAGCCCGGTGTCGCCCTCGAAGGCGACCCCGCAACTGCCCCGCCCGCATCCACCCAGCCTGCCGCACAAACCTCCGCCGAGCACGCGAACGACAACGCCGGAGCGGAAAACGTCGTCCTCAAGATCCGCCGCCGCAAGTTCGGTCGCACCCCCGTCCGCGCTGGCGAGATCACCGTCACCCGCCGCCTCTTCCGCACCGGCGACTCCGAATACCTGCTCAACGGCAAGATCTGCCGCCTCCGCGACATCCAGGACATTTTCATGGGCACCGGTCTCGGCGGCGAAAGCTACGCCATCATCGGCCAGGAGAGGATCGGTCAACTGCTGTCTGCCAAGCCGCTTGACCGCCGCAGCATCATCGAAGAAGCCGCCGGCATCACCCGCTTCAAAACCAAGAAGCGCCTCGCCGAGCTCCGCCTCGAGTCCGCCCGCCAAAACCTTTCCCGCGTTAACGACATCTTCGAGGAAGTCACCCGCCAGATGGGCATCCTCAAGCGCCAGGCCGCGAAAGCCGAGCGCTACGGCGCCTTGCGCGAAGAGCTCCGTGGGAGACTCCGCGTCGTCCTCGCCAGCCGCCTCGCCCAGATGGATGCCGAGCAGACCGCCGCTTCCGCCGAGATTGCCCGCCTCACCGGGCTGATCGACACCGAAGCCGCGCAGCTCGAAACCATGGACGCCGAGCACTCCGCCGGCACCGCCCGTGGCTATCAGCTCGACGGGCAGATCCGCGACGCCGTTTCCCGCACCAGCCAGACCACCGTGGAGCTTGAGCGCGTCGTCGCCCGCGTCGCCTCCAACACGGATCGCATTGCTGATCTGGAGCACCGCGTTGCCGCCGGCAACGACGACCTTGCCGCCGCCCGGGGCCAGCTCGAAAGCCTCGCGGGAGAGCGTGAACAGCTTCGCAGCTTCCTCGAAAACGCCACTGCGGAAGCTGCCGGCTCCCGCGAAGCCGCGCAGGCGCAGACCGCGCAAGCCCACGAGGCCACCCGCAACGTCCTTGCTGCCGAAGCCCTCGCCGAAAACCAGCGCCGCTCTGCCGTCTCCACCATGGGGCGGGCCAACCAGCTTCGCAACGAGCAGAACCAGGCCGAAGCTTCCCTCGCCGGCCTCGACGCCGAATCCGAGCGCCTCGCCAATGAGTCCGCCCGCGCCCACGAAGAGCTTGAACAGCTTGGCGCCCAGCGCGGCCAGGCCAAGCTCGATTTCGAGTCCGTCACCGAGCGCCTCAAGCGCCTCGAAGCCGAGATCGTGGAGTTCCGCCACTCGCTCGAATCCAAGCGCATGGAAGAACAGCAGTCCCGCCGCCGTTCCGACGGTCTGCGCGCCGAGCTCGCCACCCTCATGGGCCGCCGCGGCTCGCTGGAAGCCCTTATCCGCGAGCACAGCTACTCCACCGACACGGTCCGCAACATCTTCCGCGCCAACGCTAAGCGCGAGCAGCAGCTCACCGGTCGCATGGCCCCCGTCGGCACCCTCGCCGACTTCCTCGAAGTCGAAGGCCAGTATGAAAGTGTCGTCGACGAGTTCCTCCGCGACGAGCTCAACTACATCGTCGTCAAGAGCTGGGACGCCGCCGACGAAGGCGTCCGCATGCTCCACTCCGACGTGGCCGGCCGCGCCACTTTCCTCGTCCACCCTAACGACTCGCAGGCGACCTTTCCGTTCGCCGAAGGCATGCGCGCTTCCGCCGACCCCAACCGCGAAGGCGTCGTGGCTCTCAAGGACTGCATCCGGGTCCTCGATGGCTTCGGCAAGTCCCTCGAAGTGATCCTGCCCAAGCTGCGCGAAGGCTTTGTCGCGCCCGATTCCGACACCGCCCGCACCCTCGCGCTCTCCAACCCGCAGGCATTCTTCCTCTCTCCCTCCGGCGAAACGTTCCACAACGTCACCGTCACCGGCGGCCGTCCCCGCACCCAGGGCCCGCTCGCCCTTAAGCGCGAGCTCGCCGAAGTGCAAACCAAGATCGAAGCGGTCGAGCGGGAGCTGGGCTCCTGCGAAACCGCCACCCAGGCCCTCACCCGTGAGATCGCCGAGCTCACCTCCACGCTGGATAGCAGGAACCACGAGCGCCGCGACGCAGAGCGTGAATCCGCCAACTCCGGCGCCGCGCTTCGCCAGATGGAATCCGAAGCCTCCCGCATCGAGCGCCGCCTGCAGGAGTGGCAGCTCGCCGCCGCGCGCAACAAAGACCAGCGCGGCGCCAAGGAAGACCTCATTGCCCGCAAGCGCGACGAAGCCGCGCAGCTCGAAGGCGAGCGCGAGAAGATCGAAGGCCAGGTCGCCGAGCTCACCGAGAGGATCGCCGGCCTCCGCGCCGACCGCGAGCAGCTACAGGCAGCCGCCTCGGCTGCCAACGCCGCACTGGCCGGCCTCGAAGAGCGCCGCCGCAACGCTGACGCGAACTTTGCCCAGACCGACCGCCTCTTCAGTTCGCAGTCGCAGCGCATCGCCCAACTGGAGCAGCAGCTGGGGAGCGCGGGTCAGGAAAAGCAGCGCCGCGAGACCGAAACAGTTGAGCTCGAAGCCCAGCGCACCGAGCTCACCGAGATGCGCAAGCAGTCCGTAGCAGAAGGCGAAACTCTCACCGCGGAAGCCTCTGCCCTGCGCGCCTCCATGGCCGACCTGGATGCAAAGCTGCGTGCTCTGCGCCACGAAGCCGAAGGGCTCCGTGAGCAGCGCTCTGCGCTCAGTGCACGCGCTGCCAAGCTAAGCTCCGACCTCGAGCACCTCGAAGCCACCTGCATCAACGACCTTTCCGTGGAGCCCGCCGCCCTGCGCGAGGACACCTCCATCCAGCGCATCGACGACTCCGCTGCGCTCCACACCGAAGATGAAGCCGCCCGCGCGCTCCGGTCGAAAATGGAAGCCATGGGGCCGGTCAACATGATGGCCCTCGAAGAGTTCAACGAGACCGCCACCCGTCACAGCTTTCTCGAAACCCAGCGCAAGGACCTGCTCGATTCCATCGAAAACACCCAGGCTTCCATCAAGGAAATCGACGAAGTCTCGAAGATCAAGTTCGACGAAGCCTTCAAGATCATCAACGAGAACTTCTCGCAGACCTTCACCAAGCTCTTCGGCGGCGGCCAGGCCATGATGAAGCTCACCGACGAAGTCAACACCGCCGAATCCGGCATCGACATCATCGCCTCACCGCCGGGCAAGAAGCTCCAGAACATCCTGCTGCTTTCCGGCGGCGAGAAAGCCCTCACCGCGCTCTCACTGCTGGTCGGCATCTTCCAGTTCCAGCCAGCTCCCTTCTGCGTGCTCGACGAAGTCGATGCCCCGCTGGACGAAACCAACGTCGGCCGTTTCGCCCGCCTCATCGCGGAGATGTCCGCCACCACGCAGTTCGTCGTCATCACGCACTCCAAGCGCACCATGGAGCAGGCCGACATCATGTACGGCGTCACCATGCAGGAGCCCGGCGTTTCGAAGATCGTCTCCGTCTCGCTCGGTGGCCGCAGCCGAGGCCGCGAAGCCCGCGGCATAGCCGCTTAGCTGCATTCGCATGCACACCAGGGCGAAAAGGAAGCACGCCATCCGCGCGCTCTCCATCTTCACCTTGATTCTGCCTCTCGCCGGCTGCGGCGGCACGTGGGATGACGACCGCGGCAACTTCAAGCGCGTCTTCGGTTTCGATCGACCCGCCGACGTGCAGGTCCTGCACAGCTTCTACTGGAAGTCTCCGCACTGGACCACGGAGTACCGGTACTTCATTGCGCTACATGCGCCAGCCACCTTTATCAGGAACCTTACGGATCCCTTGCTGATGCAGCCCGGCACTCTCACCGGCGACGCCGCCACAGCCTGCGGCAGCAACCCACCCTCCTGGTTCCTGCCGCCGCCGATGACACGCTATCGCATGTGGGTCTCCCACAAGGAAGAGGACACATACCGCGTCTTCCTCGACCCATCGACCAACACTGTGTACGCATGTGACCAGCGGCTTTAGCACCGCCGCACTCTAACTACTCAGGTTCACCCCGCCCTCCCAAAGCCCTCAGGACCGTAGCATCAGAGCTGCATGCGGTTCCGTCGGTGCCTTCTGGTCGCCACGCTCAGCCTCTCCGGCTGCCGCCGCGGCGCGCCTGTCGTGGAGCTCGATCACCCACAGCTCACCCCGCAGGTTCGTGTCATCGACACGACCGTGCACAGCTCCGCGCTCGGCAGGGACATGCCCCTGCGCATCGTCGTTCCCGCCGACCCAGCGCTCGCCGCGCACGAGCTCCCCGTCGTCTACTTGCTCCACGGCGCCGGCACCAACCTGCACGACTGGACCAACCACTCCGACATCGCAAGCTTCGCCGCGCAAGGCTTCGTTCTTGTCTTCCCCGATGCTCCCGGCTCGTACTACATCGACGATCTCCGCAGCCCACACAACCGCTACGAGCAGTACCTCATTGCGGAAATCCCCGCAGCACTCCACGCCGCCGCACCCTCGGCCATGCGCAACCCGCAGCACACCGCCATTGTCGGCATTTCGCGCGGAGGCTACGGCGCGGCCGTGCTGGGTCTCAAGCACCCTGAGCTCTTCAGCTTCATCGACGTCATCAGCGGCGCGCTCGATTTCGACCGCTGCTACTTCCGCTGGTCCTCGCCATTCAGTTCTCGTGACGTGCAGCGCGCCTTCGGTCCTGCAGGCTCAACTACGCGTCGGGAGAACGATCCCTACACGCTTCTGAAGACCATTCCACGCGAACACGGCCCCTTCTTCTTCGTAGCCTGCGGCGACAGCGATTCCCTGCTCGCTCTCAACCAGGAGTTCTCTCGCCAGCTCGCAACGCAAAACCTTCCTCACGAAACCCGCTTCGCCCCGGGCGCGCACAACTGGGGCTTCTGGGGCGGTCAGCTTCCCGCCCTCGAAGCAGCCTTGCGCACCCATCTCCTCGCTCCAGCCTCCGAAACTCCTCATCCGCACCTCACAGGAACGCCATGAACCCGCTCGACTGGCTGCTCGCCATCCTCCTCACCTACTCGGTCGTCAAGGCCGCCATCAGCGGTCTTTTCCGCGAAGCCTTTGCACTCGCCGGTCTCCTCATCGGCTTCGTGCTCGCGGGCTGGTACTACCGCACGCTCGCGCACCATCTCACCGGCCTCATCTCTTCGCAGGCCTTCGCGCAGTTCGCGGCATTTCTGCTCATCCTTGCGGCCACCATGCTGATCGCCGCGCTGATCGCCCGCATCCTGCGCCGCACCGCATCTGCCATCGGCCTCAGCGTCATGGACCGCTTCGGCGGTGCGCTCTTCGGCTTTGTCCGCGGAGCCCTCCTGGGCGCGGCCATCCTCATGGCCTTCACCGCGTTTCTGCCCGAAGGCGCCTGGCTCCAGACCTCCCGGCTCGCCCCATATTTCCTTCGGACCGCGCATGCTGTATCCTTCGTCATGCCTTCGGACCTGCGCGGCAAACTTCGGGACGGTCTCGGCCATCTCAAGCACACCGCGCCCGATTGGATCAAGTCGGCTCCTTCGTCGCACACTGGTTGAACAACACTCGATCCCGCCACACCCAACGCCCTTAGCTCTCTCCGAACGCTGCAAAAGGAATCTCGCTCTTGAAACGCGACCTCGACAACCTCGTCCTCCAGATGCAAGCTTCCGGCCTGCCGTATGCCGACGCCGTGCGCGAGTTCAAGAAGCGCTTTATCCTCGAAGTCCTCGCCAAGTATCGCGGCAACCAGTGCAAGGCCGCCGAAGAGCTCGGCATGCACCGCAACACCCTCAGCCGCACGCTCACGGAGCTGGAGCTCGACTCCGCCCAGATCAAGCGCGGCCTGCGCCGGCCACCTACCTCTGTGCGGCCCGTGCGCTCCGCCCGGCCCAGCCTGCAGATTGTGTCCGGCGGCAGCGGACGCTAGAACACCCGCTCCGCTTGCACGTCTAACCTCCAGATGCCCTCCCCGCCTCGCAGCCGCGCGTGTTCCCCGCCTGTGCGCCGGGCTGCCGTGCGTCGCTACGCGCTTTGTCTGGGCGGTGCAGCCATGCTCGCCTGCATCGCTTCACCG
>CAXSHQ010000070.1:0-4974 GCA_964236875.1 uncultured Acidobacteriaceae bacterium
GCGCTGCACGCACAGGTTGGCAACGAAGTTCCGGCAAAGTCCATCGCCTTCACACGCTATCCGCAGCCGGGCGATTTCCCTGTGGATGAAGCGAGTGTCACCGCGATCACCTCGCTGCAAGACCTCATCGTCACCGTGCGTGCGCTGCGCAAGGAGCTTGGCGTCCCGGAGAAGGAAGCCGCACCGATCCAGCTTCACGGCGCGCCGGAGATCACGATCCTCGCAGACTCCAACGCCGACATGCTCGCGAAGCTCGCGCGCGTGAGCGCCGTAGAGATCGTCAGGGAGGCGCCCGCAGGCAACAATGCGCGAGCCACCGCAAGCTTCGACGTGGCGGTCGTCTACGAGCGCCAGATTGACGTTGTCGCCGAGCGTGAGCGCCTCACCAAAGAGGTCGCCAGACTCGTGAGAGGGCTGCTCGCCGCCGAGCGGCAACTCGGCAACGAAGGCTTCGTCGCCAAGGCTCCGCCACACATCGTCGCAGGCCTGAAGAAGCAGGCCGCTGAAACCCGTGCGCTCAAGGACAAAGCCGAGTCCGCACTCGCCGCGCTGCCGACCGACGCAGTGTAGCCTTCCGTTCTACAAAGCAAGAGAGGCGCTGCCTTGGCAGCGCCTCTCTTCACCTGCTTACAACGTAGAACGTCTACGCGTTCCGATACGTCTCCGTCGATCGTCCATTATCCCGCGGCATCTCTTCCTTGTCTTCGATCGCTCGAAGATCCCCAACTGGCTTGGTGTGCGCTTTCTCCCCGTGCAGATGAGCGGCAGCCGAGTGGGCGTGCTCGTTGTCTTCGCCCGGTACCGCATCCGTGGAGCCTGTATTCCTGCGGTCGTTCTCCTTCATCGCGTCCAGAGAATCCTTGCTTGCATGTTCTGACATCGTCTTCATTCCCTTCTGTGTTTGCGCCTACTTCAGAGGCTCATCCTGCTTCGTAGGTTCCGTGCCCTTGCTCGACGTGTCCTGCGTGAGACCTGTGCCCTTATCGAGCACGCTATCCACTACGTTGTCGAGCTTGTCGCCCTGCTTCTTATCGCTCTCCTGCTCCGGCACTGCATGCTCATCCGCCATGGTTAGCTCTCCTTCTGTTCTTCAATGTCCCGCTCGCCTGCATTGTTCTGCGTACGCTCCTTCGCCTCCGGGGGAATCGCCGTGTTCACGGGTTCATCGCCGAAGTCGCGCGCACCATACTCGTAATCACCGCCGCCATCGATATCCTGCGGGCTCATGTCCTGCTTGGTGCGCTCTTCTTCCGCCAGACCCCAGCCCTGCTCATGCGCGTACTCGCCCGCTAGCCCGCGCGTGTGTTCTCCGAAGCCGCGCGGCTCGACGCTTTCGTCTACGGGTGTTTGATCTTCCGGTTCGCTGCCAGCCATGATGTTCTCCTCCCGCTAGGATGACGCGTCACTGCCCGGCGTTATCTCTGGTAGCGCGTTGTACGTTGTACGTTTTACGTGAGGTTGCCGACAACGCGCGCAGCCACATCGCTTCTGTCTCGCCTTGACGTGGAACGTACAACGTTTACTTCGTCTTTTGCGGGGAACCATCCGGCAGCACCGTCTGCTCCACCGCGATGGTCACGTTCTCATGCTTGATATCGAGCCGCAGCCGGTTGAACAGGCTCATGTAGATGTTCGCGATCCACACCAGCGCCAGCCACGCGATCACGTATCCACGCCACCCCTGGTACACAAGCTGCAGGCGAAAGAGCAGCAGCGCCAGCGCCGACACGTAGTGGGAAAAGCAGTACTCGCACGTGAATAGGTAGAAGAACTTCTTGGGGATGAGTCGGTTCGACTTCTCGCTCTTATCCTTGCAGTATTCACGCGGCTCGCGGAACACCTCTTCATGCGTCACCGTCCACGAAGCGCACGCAATAGGGATCGCCAGCAGGACCAGAACGGCAAACTGGTGGGCGAGCGAAATGGGAAGTTCGACAGGCATGGGCGGTCTTTCGTGCGGAGCGTCCTTGCCCCTGCTGCAATTGGATGCACGCGCCCGGTAGGATGAGGCTGCATGTCGTCCCACGAGTTCCCAAAGGTCACCACCGGCGAGATCGACCCCACCGAGGTGAACAGTGCGCTCGCCCACACGCGGCTTGGCGGCTATGTTCTGCATTTCCCGGAAGTGGAGTCCACCCAGACCCTCGCGCTCGAAGCCGCTCGGGCCGGATCGCGCCTAGGCGCGTGGGTGGCCGACGCGCAGACCGCCGGCCGCGGCCGCGGCGGCCACACCTGGCACTCCGTTCCCGGCGACGGCCTCTACGTCAGCGCGCTGTTCACGCCTCGCCTGCCGGCCAGCACGAGCAATCTTCCGCTCATCGCCGGACTCGCCGCGTGGGACGCCCTCCGCGAAGTCACCGGCATCACCGCCGACATCCGCTGGCCCAACGACCTCGTCACGCGCCCTGGCGTCCATCCTCGCGCGCGTAAACTGGGCGGCATCCTTGTCGAAAGCGCGGTCGCCCCGCGCGAACGTGAGGGCCAACCCGCGATGCTCCGCTACGCCGTCGTCGGCATCGGCTTGAACATAGGCCATGCGGGCTTCCCGCCGGAGCTTGCCGAAGTGGCCACCTCCCTTCGGCTCGAAGGCTGGCAGCAGCCACAGCGGCAGCCGCTGCTCATCGCGCTGCTCGACAAGCTCGATCTTTTCGTGCGCGAGCAAGAGGACGCTTATGCAGGTACCCTTAGCAGCCGCGCACGCACACCGCGCCTCGAGGAAGCCTCCACCTGGCTCACCGGCAAGCGCGTACAGGTGCCGGAAGACGGCGGCTATACTGGCGTCACGGTCGGGCTCGACGCCAATGGCTTCCTCCGCGTGCAGGAGGAGGCCGGCACGCTGCGAACCGTTCGTTCCGGCGGCGTCCGCGAGGCTTGAGCAATCCCGCAAGCGACCACCACACCTTCTTCTGCATCCCTCTTGGGGGCTCAACCACTCATCACGAGGCAGGAAAGCGATTCATGCTACTGGCACTCGATGTCGGCAACTCCAACACCGTAATCGGCCTGTTCCGTCCCTCCGCGGGCGAGGGCCTGCCCGCCACGCTGGCGGGCGACTGGCGCATCACCACGCCCTTCAGCCAGACGCCCGATGAGCTCGGCGTGCTGCTGCAAACCCTGTTCAACCTCCACGGCTTCAAGCCGGACTGCGTGACCGGCGTGGCTGTCAGCTCCGTCGTGCCGCCCATCGACGCCACGCTGCGCAAGGTCTGCGAGCAGACCTTCAAGGTGCGGCCGCTGTTCGTCGAGCCCGGCGTCAAGACCGGCCTGCCCGTCCTCACCGACAACCCCGGCGAGGTCGGCGCGGATCGCGTCGTCAACTGCGTGGCCGCCTTCGAGAAGCTGGGCGGCCCGTCCATCGTCATCGACATGGGCACGGCCACCACCTTCGACGTCGTCTCGAAGAAGGGCGAGTTCCTCGGCGGCGCCATCGCCCCCGGCCTCGGCATCTCCGCCGACGCGCTCTTCAATCGCGCCGCCCGCCTGCCTCGCGTGGAGATCAAGCGGCCCGGCAAGCTCATCGGAACCAACACCACGGACAACATCCAGATCGGCCTCTACTACGGTTACATCGGCCTGGTGGACGGCATCCTGGAGCGCATGATCGCGGAGCTCGGCCCCGAGACCAAAACCATCGCCACCGGCGGCCTCGCCAAGCTCATCGCCGGCGGTTGCAAGCACATCCACCAGGTAGACGAGATGCTCACCCTGCAGGGTCTTCGCCTGGTCTGGGAGCGCAACATGGAGCGCAGCAACGAACGCCGCCGCCGGCAATAGTTCTCGCGCTGAAGGCGCGATCTATAAAAGCCCAGGGTAAAGCCCTGGGTTGAATCCATGATGAGCGCTGAAGGCGCGACCTATAGATGTGCCACGTACACAGGTCGACCTACCCATACCACCCTCTCGCCGCCTCAGCGACAATGAACGAGGCAGGTCGCCGATGAACTACTTCGAATATTTCAGCGAGATCGAAGAGCGCTTCACGCGCCGCCGCGGCTCCGCGTTGCTGCTCTCCACGCTGGATTGGGCGCTGATCGAGACCTGGCGCGAAGCCGGCGTGCCGCTCGCCGCAGTGCTGCGCGGCATTGACGACGCCTTCGACAAGCACGAAGCCCGCTCTGCGCGCGCCGCGAGCGGCAAGGGCCGCCTGCGCAAGGTCAACGGCCTCGCCTGGTGCGCGCAGGCCGTGATGCAAGCCACCGAGCAGATGGCCGAGGCCACCATCGGCTCCGCCCCCGCCGAGCCCGCACAGCCCAAGGAAAGCGGCTTCGAAGGCGAGCGCGTCGCCCGCTTCCTCCACGGCAACGCCGAGGTGCTCGCCGCCGCGCCCGTCCCGCCCGGCGCCAACGGGCACCGCGACGAGACTGCCCGTCGCCTGCGCGAGCTCGCTATCGAAGCAAGCGCGGCCACGATGGACCTGGCCGAGCTCGACCGCACGCTGACCGTGCTGGAAGAGCGCCTTCTCGCCGCGCTCACTGGCGCCGCGCCGGAAGGGACGCTCGTCCGTCTGCGCTCGGAAGCCGACGCCGCGCTGACCGCCTTCCGCGGCAAGATGGGCGCGCTGCAGCTTCGCCAGGTGCGCGATCAGTTCCTCACCCGCAAGCTCCTCGCCGAGTTCCAGATCCCTCGTCTGAGCCTCTTTTACATTGGCCTCGGCGGAGAATAAACAGAAAGGCTCTACCTCGAAGGAGTTCCAAGACAACTCTCACGCATCACTCTCCTCGCTCCTCGCTCCTTGCTTATTGAGGGCGTCATTCTGAGCGCAGCGAAGAATCCCTGTAGTTCGCTCGCGGGGGTACTTGCCCTGAACAGAAAGCCACGCCGTCCTGAACAGGCACAGCTTGTGGAGGGCCGAAGGCCCGTTCTATAACAGCCTGGGGCGAAGCCCCAGGAAAGCGTCTGTGCATGTGACAGAGCGCTGAAAGTGCGATCTATCCAGGACCACCACCACAGCTCGCCGCAGGACACGCCGTTCGA
>CAXSHQ010000070.1:4984-6427 GCA_964236875.1 uncultured Acidobacteriaceae bacterium
GTCTGGCTCGCTGGAGCGATACCGCCGCACCCAAAGCCATCCCCTTCACCCTCCCCGGAGAGCTCGTAGAAGCCCTGCCCACCGCGCCTGACGAGGGAAACCTGCTCCGCATTCTCGAGCCCTCGCCCCAGCGCGTGGAGCCCCGTTGCCCCCACTTCGGCGCCTGCGGAGGCTGCCACCTCCAAATGGCTTCCGCCCCCGAGCAGCTTCGCGTAAAACAAGCCGTCCTGCTCGACTTCCTTGCCCGCGCCGGCATCCGCGACCTGCCGGAAGTGCAGGTCCATGCCGCCGAGCCCTGGGGCTACCGCAACCGCATCCGCCTGCGCGTGGGCCGCGACGACACCGGCACGCTCCGCTTCGGCTACAACCAGCGCGCCTCCCGCCGCTTCCTGCCGATCCGCACCTGTCCCATCAGCGCGCCGCTGCTGTGGCATGCGGCAGAAAGCCTGCTCGCCACCGCGGCGACATCCCCTGACCTGCACGCCTGGCTGAGCACCGCCGCCGAGGTCGAGCTCTTCACCGATGACAAGCTCAGCCAGCTTCAGATTCTTCTGCTGATCGAAGGCAGCGAACCCGCGAAGCCGGACATCACCTTCGCCCGTGCCATGGACGCCCTGAAACCAGCCATCCCTGAGCTCTCCGGCGCAGGCGCCGCGCTGCTCGGCCCGCCGGGGCGTGGCCGCGAGAGCTCCCGCGAGCGCACCCGCACGCCAGTAGCCTCCTGGGGCGCGGCGGGCCTGCACTACATGGTTCCTCAGGCCGAGAAGGCCGAGCGCTACTGGATCACCCGCGGCAGCTTCTTCCAGGTCAACCGCTTCCTGCTGTCCGAGCTCGTTCGTCTTGCCTGCGCAGGCCGGGCAGGAGACACAGCATGGGACCTCTTCGCGGGAGTCGGTTTGTTCGCCCGTCCGCTCGCACGCAGCTTCGCGGAGGTCACCGCCGTGGAAGGCAATCCGGTCGCCGCGCGCGACTTGGGCACCGCGCTCCGCAAGCTTGGCTCCGGTCACCGCGCCGTGGAAGCCGCCACGCTCGACTTTCTCCGTGAGGCCATTCTCCAGCGCGAGCGCCCCGACCTGATCACGCTCGACCCACCCCGCGCCGGCGCTGGCGAACCCGCCTGCGAGCTCCTGCTGCGCGTGGCGGGACGGGATGCCGCACCCGAGTTGGTCTACATCTCCTGCGATCCTGAAACGCTGGCCCGCGACCTCGCCGTGCTCCAGCGCGGCTACCGCGTCGCCGCCCTTCACCTCGTCGACATGTTTCCCCAGACCTACCATCAGGAAACCGTCGTCGTGCTCCAACGCCGCGCAGAAGCCAATCAGGATCGTCGTCCCTGAGCGCAGCGAAGGATCTGCTTCTCATCAGCACCCGCACAAATCCGGGTGCCCCATCCTCGCGACGGCTTCATCGTCGTTAGGTTGGGCATTCGCGAAGCGAACCGCT
>CAXSHQ010000070.1:6437-7980 GCA_964236875.1 uncultured Acidobacteriaceae bacterium
AGCGCAGCGAAGGATCTGCTTCTCATCAGCAGCAGCGCTCCCGCTTCACGGAAGATCTGCTCTATCATCGCGAAGAACACTCCACCTTGAGGGTTTTCGCGTGCAGCGAGCAGTCGGGCCGCATGGCTTCTGGATGGACGCGGCGCCGCCCGTGGAAGCGCTCCGCGCCCGGCGCGTCCCCATGCTGCTGGCCGCCGCCTGCTTCGCCGCAGGCATCGCGCTCGCCCGAAAGAGCTGGCACACGCCCTTCGAGCTCTTCTTCTCCGCCGTCCTCCTGTTCGTGCTCGCCCTTCTGGCGCAGCGGTACGCCCCTCGCTTGGCGTGGCTACCTGTCTTCGCCTTCTGGATCACCGCCGGCTGCTGGTGCGCGCATATGCAGCCGCCCGTCCAGCGCCAGACTGAGCTGCTCGCCTATGCCGACGGCCTGAGCCGCGTCGTCCGCGGAACGGTGACGCAGGTCCGCACCCTGCAGCCCAGGCCGGACGCCCCACAGCAAGCCGCCGAGCCGTGGCTCGCCGAGCCAGGCGCATGGGAGCCCGAAGGCCCGGCGCGCGCTTCAGTCGATCTCCAGGTCAGCGCCGTCGAGGACATCACGCCGGATGTCTCCACCATGCGCCCGCTCCCCGGCGGCATCCGCGCCACCCTGCCCGGCGCGGAGGCCACTTCCCTGCGCTGCGGTGACGTCGTCGAGGTCCCGCTCCGCCTCCGCACACCCGACACCTATCGCGATCCCGGCGCCTGGTCCTACGCCGACTTCCTCCTGCAAAGCGGCATCGGCGCGCTTGGCAGTGCCGGCACGGCCTCGCACCCCACACACCTCCGCGTCACCGGCCACGCCGCCGGCACTTGGCCGTGCCGCCTGCACGCGGCGCAGACCTGGTCTGCCGCCCGCCTCGACGCTCTGGTGCGCTCCGGAGCGGTACAGCGCCTGCCGCAAGCCCTTCGGCTCACGCCAGAAGACGCCGCCATGCTGTCCGCCATGCTCTTCGGCGACCGCCAGCGCCTCACCCGCACGCTGCGCACCGGCTTCGAGCGCACCGGCACCTTTCACCTGTTCGTCGTCTCCGGGCTCCACGTGGCGCTGCTTGCCGGCGGCCTGCTGTGGCTGCTCCAGCGCCCGCGGCTGTTCTTTGGGCTCCGGCTTGCCTACCCCTTGGCCGTCGCGCTCAGCCTAAGCGCCGCCACAGGCTGCGCCCTGCTCACCGGCTGGGGAGTGCCCGTGCAGCGCGCGCTCGGCATGACCGCGCTCTACATGCTCGCGCGTCTTTTCGCCCGCGACACCAGTCCGCTCAACGCCCTCGGCGCCGCCGCCCTGGCCGTTCTCGTGTGGGATCCGCGCGCGCTCTTCACCACCAGCTTCACCATGACGTTCCTGGTCATCTTCGCCATCGCCGGCATCGCCGCGCCGCTCGAGGAGCGCACGGCTGGCCGTATCCGGCTCGCCCTGCACCAGTTCCCCGTACTTCGCCTCGACGCCTGGCTGCCGCCTCACCTGGCCCAGCTTCGCGTCACCAGTGGTCTGGCCACGCAAGTTCGAGTAAGT
>CAXSHQ010000070.1:7996-14907 GCA_964236875.1 uncultured Acidobacteriaceae bacterium
CCCCCCCTTCCCCGCACGTCCCCCATCGGCCTCTACCCTCAGAAGCACCAAGCCGGCCTCATCTACAACATCGCAGGGGAGCGGCACTGCGCAGAAGCTGGTCTCGCTGCCGAGCGCACAGAAGGACGGTTGGCTCTCCCGCACCCTGGCCTCGCTCCCAGCGACAGCCTTGCGCCTGCTAAGCGCCTTTGCCACGGCTCTCATCCTCTGCCTGGTCACCGAGTGCTGCATGGTGCTTCCCATGGCCGTCTACTTCTACCGCGCCGCGCCCTGGGCGCTTCCCGCCAACCTCCTTTGCCTTCCGCTGATCGGCTTCCTGCTCTGCGCGGCCATCGCTACCTTCGTTCTGAGCCTCCTCAGCCTCAAGCTGGCGCTCGTCCCCGCCGCCCTCACTGCCGGTCTCCTCCACACGCTGCGCTTCGTTGTGGAGCACGCCGGCCACGCTGGCCGCGCCGACCTCCGCGTGCCCGGCCCCGCCACGCTCTCGCTCCTCCTGGCAGCCGCCGCGCTGCTGCTCGCGCTCTACGCCTTGCGTGCTTCCCGCCGCTGGCTTCTGAGCCTTGGCATAGCGGCAACCCTCCTCGCACCGGCCATCGCCCTCTGGCCTACGCACCCGCTCCTGCACCCCGGCACGCTGGAGGTCACCGCCCTCGATGTGGGCCAGGGCGATTCCCTCCTGGTCGTCTCTCCCGAAGGCCGCACCCTGCTCGTTGACGGCGGCGGCCCCGTAGGCCAGAACGCCGCTGCGCCTGCCAATCTCACGATCGCTGATGCCCGCTGGGATGTCGGCGAAGAAGTCGTTGCTCCCTATCTGTGGTCGCGCCGCATCCGCCGCCTGGACGCCGTCCTGCTCACCCACGCCCACAGCGACCACATGGGCGGCGTGCCCGCCATCCTCCGCGACCTGCGCCCACGCGAGCTCTGGCTGGGCGTCGAGCCCGGCCGCTCCCCAGGCTTCGAAGCCCTCCGCGCCGAAGCCCTGACCCTCGGCATCACCCTGCGCTTCTTCCGTGCCGGTGGCGCCTTCGCCTGGGGCGGCGTTCGCGCCGAGTTCCTCGCCCCGGAGCCGGAGTACACCAACCCAGGCGCTCCCGCCAACGACGACTCTCTGGTCCTGCGCCTCGCCTATGGCAACGGGAGCGTGCTGCTCGAAGGCGACGCGGAGTCGCCCAGCGAGCAGGCGATGCTCGCGCACCACCGCGTCACCGCCTCCACGCTACTCAAGGTCGGCCACCACGGCAGCCGCACCTCCACCACCCCCGAGTTCCTCCAGGCGGTTGCGCCTAAGGATGCCATCATCAGCGTTGGCCGTCACAACACCTTCGGGCACCCCCGCCCGGAAGTCCTCCAGCGCCTCGAAGCCGCCGGCATCAAAACCTTCCGCACCGACCGCGCCGGCGCCGAAACCTTCCTCCTGCATGCCGACGGCACCCTGACCGCGGAACCCGCCTCCGTGGAGATCCAATAAGCAAAGTGCCGGTGGCAAGTCCCCGCACACGAACGAAAAGGCCGCCCGGTGAGGCGGCCTCTATCGTTGTGAAACGTGCCCGCGGTTAGAACTCGATACGAGCCGAGAACTGCGCCGCGCGCCGGTTGTAGTTCGAGCTGGTGGTCACGGTGCCGAACGCCGCATTGCCGACCTGTGTGCTGGCAACCGCGAAGAACGTGTGGTTGGTGACGTTGTACAGCTCCGCGCGGAAGTTCAGCTTGGCCGCTTCGCTGAAGTGCAGCGGGAAGCTGCGCACCAGGGCGAAGTCAAGCTGATAGTTGCCAGGTCCCGTGAGGTGGTAAGGAGCCGTGCGGGGAGAGTTGGCCAGCGTATAGGAAGGAGCGAACCCGCTGTTGAGGCAGCTCGTTGATGTGGGCAGTGTGGCAGTCGTAGCGGGCGGCGCCGGAGCGATGAATGGCCCGGTCGCGCCGTTCTGCGTGTTGCAAACGCTGGGTGCGATGTACGACACGGCGGTGGCGTTCTGCGACAGGGTGCTCTGTCCCCAGTGTTTCCCGTTCACGCGAGCGCTACCACCCGTCCAGTTCGGGTTGAGGTACGGAAGGCAGGTGCTCTGCACGGGGTTGGTGGGGCATTGAGACGCCGTGATCGCGAGAGGCGAACCGGAGAAGACCTGGAAGATCTGGGAGAACTTGAAGCCTCCGAAGATGGCCCTCTCGAACCCGTTGCCGTTCAGGATGGAACGGCCGAACGGCAGGTTGTACACACCGGTGACGGACAGATGGTGCGGCTGGCTGCTGTTGGAAACGGTGCGCTCGATGCGGTCCTGCGCGAAGCTGTTGGGATTGTTGAAGACCCCTCCTGCCGGGATCGCATAACCGGTGCGGAAGGTGCCGCCCGTGTCGATCGCACGGCTCCACGTGTAGTTGACCATAAAGGTCATACCGTGGCTCTCACGCATGTTGAGCTGTACCTGCAGCGAGTGGTAGTTGGAGTTTCCTACGGCTCCGAACGTATCGCTTTCCCCTGCGAACGGGAAGGGACGAAGCAGTGTCGCCAGGCTGACGGTCGGTCCGGCAATCGCATAGTTCGCCGGGCAGACGCCCGTATTGGCGGCGCAGTACGCCTGCAGGTTGGCTCCCGAGAGGCTCAGGGTTCCACCCAGCGCCTCGTACTTGGGGTCGAGCTGGTTGGCGTAAAGGCCGCGAGCGTTGCTGCCGTCGGAGCCGATGAAGTGACCCTGCGAGCCGACATAGGTCATCGTGGAGGTGAAGGCGTTGCCCCACTGGTGCTGCACGCCGAAGGTGTAGTTGATGTACTCCGGAGCACGCCCGCCCAGGTAGGGGTCAGGATATCCCGCCGAGGACGCGCTGGTGGACGTCAGGTTGGATCCGCCGGTCGAGGCGGAAGTGTTGATATTGGTGTTGCCGACGATCTGGTACGACGGCCCGGAGGCGCGTCCCAACGCGGGGGCGTAGGTGGGGAAAGCGCCGGTGAACGGGCCTTGGTTAAGCTGGAGATTGCCGCTCGGACCGGTGGAAGGCGCGGCAGAGAAACCGAGTGAGCCGAGGCTCGACGTGCCGCCGCCCACGCCGTTGCCATGCGTGAACATGACCCCCCAGCTGGCGCGCCAGACTGTGTGTGGATCGCTCTGGAAGGCAAGGCCGATGCGGGGACTGATGTGTTTCCAGAACATGTTCACCGGCGTGCGGCAGTTGCAGGTGCCCGCGCCTGTCCCGGTAAAGTTCAGGCCGCCCGTGAGGCTGGTAGATGTGCCGGGAAGCGTGTAGGTCAGGTTGGGATCGAAGAAGCTCATGTTGTCATGAACCTCCTTAAGCGGCGGCCAGATGTCGTAACGGAGGCCCAGATCCAGGGTGAGCCTGTCGTTCACCTTCCAGTTGTCCTGAACGTAAGGAGAGATAGCGCGGAATCGGGTGCCGGTCTCCTGCACGGAGTACTGCGTGAAACTCAGCTTGTCGTAGTCGCCAAGCAGAAAGCTGGCGTAGGAAAAGCCGGTAGAGGCCTGCGCCGTGTAGGTGACCGGCAAGTTTCCAGCCTTGGGCTGCGCGATCTGGGCAGTCTCGGTCACCGCGTTCGCCACGGTCAGATCGCTGGAACCACCGGTAGCGTTCACGACGTTGTAGAGCATCCACTGAA
Source organism: uncultured Acidobacteriaceae bacterium (assembly GCA_964236875.1). Classification (GTDB taxonomy): domain Bacteria; phylum Acidobacteriota; class Terriglobia; order Terriglobales; family Acidobacteriaceae; genus Granulicella. The sequence continues at coordinate 11,601 of CAXSHQ010000070.1, forward strand.
TCTGCCCGCCGAACGTAAACGAATGCTTTCCCTTGGTCCACTGCACGTTGTCCACCAGCGTGTAGTTCTCGGCCAGAGTGACACCGGGACTTGTGCCGGCCCACTGTGTGGGAGCGTTCGGGGAGGCGAAGGTGGTGATCGGGAAAGCCCCCGAGGCCGGTCCGGCCGGCAGGCCGGTAAAGCCAAGTGAGGTGGTGGAGTACTGCGGCAGCTGGTCGGCGTTGAAGGTCGGGCCGTTGTACCGGGCGTAGCCGTACTTGATCTGGTTCACGATACGCGGCGTGATCTGGTAGGTGTCTTCGATGATGCCGACAACCGTCTTGGGAGCGTAGGTCTGTCCGTAGTTGTACGGGATCGGACCGACGTTCCGGCCTGCGGTGGTCTGGCCGACGGGATTGGAGCTGGCCTGGCGACCGACAGCGGCGGTCATGGTCACCACGTTCCGGGAACTGATGTTGTAGTCGATGCGGTCCGTCGTGGACCAGTTGGTGAGACCGGTGCGGTTGGCCGAGATGTAGTTGTTCTGCAGCGCCGAGCTGATGCCGCTGGTCGGCAGATACTGCTGCATGTTCCGGGAAATCTGCGAGAAGCGGGCGGCAGGAATCACATTCGCGGTGCCGGTCGCAATCGCATTTCCGGGAGTAGTTGCGTTGAAGGCCGTGGCAGCGCCGGGGCCGTATCCGAACTGGTAGCGGCAGGGCTGTCCCCCGTTGTGGGCGGTACAGTTGGCCTGCGTGTCGGGGTCATAGATCGGCTGGCCGACGCCAGTGAAGTCGCCATTCTGCTGCGCGGCCGTGGGGAAGGTCATCTGCGTGGGCGTTTCGCTGGCATAGCGGAAACCGTTGTAGTTGCCGAAGAAGAAGAGCTTCTCCTTCCACGTGCCGAAGGGCACCAGCGGGCCACCCAGGTTGATGCCGTACTCATTGTTGTGCTCGACCGGCTTCACTATCTGGCCGGTGATGGGGCTGGTGGTGTGCAGCCAGCCATAGGTATCGAGCGCGGTATTGCGGAAGAACTCGTACACCGCCCCATGGAACCGGTTGCCGCCGTGCTTGACGGTGTAGTTCTGGATGCCCTGGCCTTCATAGATGGCCGAGTAGCCCGCGGTCTGGAGTTGGAACTGGTCGACTGCATCCACGGAGATCGCTGTCCAAACGTAGCGAGGATCGCCGTTGCCGCCCGCGCGCACGAAGGCCACGCCGTCGATGTATACGACGCTAACCGCGCCGCGGCTGCCGGAGCCGTTGACGATACCGGTATTCGTCGTCGCATTGCCGCTCGTGTTGTTGCCCTGCACGCCCGGCATCAGGAAGGCGAAGTCCGTCGCGCGGCGCTGGTCGGGCTGGCCGTAGGCGCCCATCTCAATAGGCAGCGCCGAGTACATGTCCTGCTCGATCGTGGCGCCCAGCGTGGCGTTGCTGGTTTCCAGTTGCGGGGGGGCCGAGGTCACCTCCACCGTCTCCGTCGACGCGCCGATCGTGAGCTTCGGGTTCAGCGTCTGCGTCTCGAGCGCATTCACATTCACGTTTTCCTGGTTCAACGTGGAAAATCCGGGGGCCGTCACCGTCACCTTGTAGGGTCCGGGATCCAGAGTCGGCACGGCGAAATCACCGGCAGACGTGCTGGTCGTCTTGGTGCTCACGCCCGTTTGCTTGCTGGTGATCGTGATCGTGGCGCCCGGCACGGCGGCGCCGGAGGCGTCCATCACCGTGCCTTTGATCTGGCCCTTGCCGGCTAGTTGTGCGTGGGCAGCCACGCACACCGCGAAGAGGGCCAGCGCCAGTATCTGGGCCAGCACGCGCGCACGCGTGGTCGTAGCGGAACGGAACGATGCTTTTGTCATAGGTCTCCTAAGGGACGAACAAGCGCCGAGCCCCTCTTCCTTTCAAATCAAGAAGAGGAGTCTACAGAACGCAGCAGTTACGCTCCCACTTCCAGAGTGCCGCTGTCAAGTCAACATATCCATCTGTCATCAGCGCGGTAACGGTACGCCTATTGGCCGCCACGCAGAAAGCCGACGGTCGCCACCCGCACTCAATCGTCCTGACAGCAAAGAGCAGTCCCCGAAGCACTGCTCTTGTCCACCGGCCTCAGGCGCACCCTACGGAACCCGCACGGGTCCGATCAGCGGCGTTTTCACCGGTGTCGCCATGCCCACAAGCTCCGTCAGGGTGTTGTTGCCGAAGCTGCTCACCCACAGGTTCCCGCTGGCGTCGATCGCCAGCCCGAACGCCTCCAGCAGCGCCGGGTCCGAACCTACCCGCGCATCGGAGCCCCAGCCGGCGCTCGGGCTCAGAATCTGCCCGGGCTGCGTGCTTGAAGCCGCAGCCAACTCGGAGATCGACGGGCCGCGATAGTTCGCCGCCCACAGCTTGCCTGCGCCGTCCACAGCGATCCCTTGCGGGTGCGCAATGCCGCCACCCACAAATCCACCGCTCGAAAGGATCTTCCCGCCGGAGGAAACCAGGCCAATGCTGTCGCCGTAGAAGTTCGCCACCCACACATTGTCCGACCCATCCACCGCCACGCCGGACGCGCCGCTGCAACACGCGAACGGCGTGAACGTCTTGCCGTCGGCCGACACCTTCACCACCGTGTTCGAGCTCTGGTTCGCCACATACCCGTTGCGCTTGGAATCCACCGCCACCGCGACGGGGAAAATGAACGAGCCGTCCGTGTATCCCTCGCTGCCGGAAAGCGGTGTGCCGCTCGCGTTCAGCAGCGTCAGGTGCGAGTTGCCATAATCCACAACCCAGGCCGTGCCCGCCGTGTCGAACGCGACGGAGGTGGGGAAGTTAAGCCCGCCCGCGCCATACGCCGCGGTCAGCGCGCCCGACGAATTCAGCACACTGATGCTGCCCAGCCCGCCGTTCAGCCCATAGGAGCTCTGCTGGTTGGCCACCCAGAAGTTATCGTTCGCGTCCACTGCCGCGCCATACGACTCGAACAGGTTACTGCCCGTCACGCCGCCCGCGAGCACTGGAGATCCGGTATTGGAAAACAGGCTGGCGACGCTGAAGTAGTTCGAAACCCACACCCGCCCCTGTGAGTCGATGGACACGCTTGCGGGATCGTTCATACCCCCGCCCGCGTAGGTCACAAACATCGTCCAGTCACTCGGCAGGCCGTCCAGCGTAGGCACAAAGGTGTTGGTCGCAGTGCTCACCGTGTACAAGGCGGACACGTTCTGCCCCGGATTCTGCGCAATATTCAGCAGCGCATCCAGCGTGTTCCCCGGCGCGGTGCCGCTCACTGTCGCCACGGCATACAAGCTCGTGCACGCCGTGCTGCCGGCTGCGCTCGAAGT
>CAXSHQ010000070.1:14917-16046 GCA_964236875.1 uncultured Acidobacteriaceae bacterium
CATCGCGTAGCCGGAGTGGCCGTACCACCACTGCTGATTACGCTCGGCTTGGGAACGGTCCGCCGGCGAGAGCTTCTCCAGCTCGGCCGGATCGGCCGGGTTCGCCGCATTGGCCAGCGCGTTGATGCGCTGCACCGGCGCTTTTCCCAACGCGGGGAAGCCCGCTCCAGGGGTCGCGCCTGTATGGATGTCCACCAGGTTCGCCAGCGTGCCCGCCGCCAGCGTAATGCCGCTCGCGTTCGTCGAGCTTGCGCCCAGCTTGCCGCCAGCGCCCAGGAACTGTGCGAATGCGTACGCGCTCGCCACCGTGGTCGGTTCATTGATCACCAGCTTGGGCGTGCCCGTGATGCTGCTGCAAACCCCCGGCGAGCTCATCAGCGTGATGGCCGCATTCGTGCTGCCCGAGCCTACATGGCCGCCGCTCGCCACCAGGTACAGCACCGAGATGTTGTAAGGGCAGGTGTACGCCACGTTCGCGTTGAAGCTGCCTGTCGCATCCGTCGTCAGGCCCGTGGAAAGCAGTTGCGTTCCCGCCGAGCCGTTGCCCGTCGTGCCCGCCGCATAGAGCTGCACGGTCGCGCCCACCACGGGTGACGAGCCGGCCAGAACCTGGCCCGTGAACAACCCGCCTTGGTAGTTCCCAATGGGAGGCGTATAGGGAATGGGTGTCGGTGTCACTGTCGTGGTGCTCGTGGCCGCCGTGGTTCCGCAGCCGCTCAGCAGACCGGCAGCGGCCAGCAGCGACACAGCGGAAAAGAGGGTGAGGGTCCGGGTGGGATTCATGAGGGGATGGCGAATGGGAGGCGCTCTCTACTCTACGGCTGTCGATAGGGCTTTGTGAACTCCCCAAGGCGCGCCGAGGCTAAAAAATTACGAAGATTGTCAGTAAGCAGGGCCCGCGCCGCGTCCGCGTTCAGCCCCTGGTCCAGCGTTTCGGTGCGCAGCAGCACCGGGATCGGCCGTGATGGGCTCTGCGTCAGCAGTGTGTGCGTGTCCGGACGGCTGTACACAAAGCCCAGGTGCTTCCGGGCCGTGCTGTACTGCCCGCAGGTTTCGCCCGTGCATACCGTGGTCGCCTCGATATATTGCGTTGCGCCATCCGCGAACAGCGACGTGCTGAAGCTGATTC
>CAXSHQ010000071.1:0-2574 GCA_964236875.1 uncultured Acidobacteriaceae bacterium
TCCGAAAGCGCCAGCCACACCACCACCCCCGGCCCAACGGCAAAGCTGGCAATGAAGAATGCAAGGCATGCAGCGATGAGCGTGCCCGTGTTCGCCGATCCGGCGGGTGCAAGGAACGCCTTCTCGATCTGCAAAGGCGCGGCGGGGTGTGCCGGGTCAGGAGCGAGGTCGATTGTCTCTGCCCCACCGGTCGCTGCGGTCGTCATGTGCGTACCGTCGCCGTAGTTATAGAGCACCGTGAGCAGCATGGGCTCGGTTGCACTTGCGTAGCTGGCGAAGCGCGTAGCGGGCTGGTGCAGCCGGTTGCCGCTCAACGCCTCTTCTACATGCGTGCGAACGTCCGTGCGATGCGACTCGAAGCTGAAGAACGCGAAAGCGGCCACAGAGAGAGAAAGCACAATACCGGCTGTCCCCAGCTTGAGCAGGAAGGTGCGGCCTTTGCGGTCCACCAGAGCGACCGCGACCACGGTCATCACGCAGTTCAGCACCTTCACCAGTACGTCACCCTGCGTCGCATGGGTCACCGAAAGACCAGCCTGCTTGAGGATGACGACCAGGAACGCAAGGATGGAGTTGATGCCCGTCGTCTGGTTGCAGGCCAGCACCACACAGGCAAGCACGAAGGGATACACATAGCGACGCTGTAGCAACTCGCGGAAGCCGCCGCCTTTGGCTTCGTCCGCAGGAAGCGTTGCGGTCATCTGCTGAAGCTCCGCATTGGCTTCCGCACCAGCCCCCAGTTTGCGCAGCACGGCTGCGGCCTCTGCAATGCGGCCACGCAGCACCAGCCAGCGCGGACTCTCCGGCAGCACGCACGTCCCGATCAGGAACAGGATGCCGGGGTAGATTACGGAAAGAAACATGCCACGCCAGGCGTGGTTCTGCGCAGCGCGGATCAGGGCGGCATCTCCACCCGCAAGCGCGATCGCATGCTCGGCGCGTTTGGCATAGAAGAAGCCGATCAGCGCTGCCGCAGCAATGCCGATCGTCAGCATGAATTGGAACAGTGCGGTCGCGCGGCCACGCACGTTAGCAGGGAGACTTTCTGCAAGATAAAGCGGCACGACTACCGCGATCACGCCGCCGCTTAACCCCTGCAGCAGCCGACCGGCGAACAGCACGAGGAAGCTCTGCGAAACCACGATGATGCCGACGCTGAGAACAAACAGCAAGCCACTCAGGATCATCATCGGCTTGCGTCCGCGCCAGTCCGCCAGCGCGCCGGCGAGCGGCGAGCCCAGCATGCTGCCGCCCAGCACCGCAGCCACAATCGCGGAGGTCTGCGGCAAGGTGAGGCTTACCGTCTTATCGAGATAAAGCAGCGCCGCTGCAATGATGCCCACGTCGATGCCGTAAAGCAGGCCGCCAAGACCTGCGATCAATAGGAGAAAGCGGCCATAGCGGCTCAGACTTGTCGTGCTCATTGCTGCCCATGCTATCGCGAGTTGGGCGGTGCATCACCGGTTACATCGCTGGGTATATCGCCCGGCGCGTCGCCCGAGGTGCTTGCAACGGCGTTGCGCTCCGTGCGGACCCAGGCCGCATTCTTGCGCGCAGCCGATCGTGTGCGCGGCAGTATCGCCCGCTTCCAAAGCATGTAGCCGGGGGCAGAGGCGAGCGCCTTGAATGCCAGGCCCGGAGACGCTGCGAACGATGCCGACACCACGACATACAGCAGCAGAACGAGCAGCCCGGTAACAGCATAAAGCCGTACCCAGAAGACGGGCAGAAGCAGCCCAAGCACCAGGAGCGCTGCGCCCGCCGCAAGCGGCAGGGAAACGAGGTCGGCGAGCGGCTCCACCATGCGCCAGCGGCCCCGCAGCACATCCTTCAGCAGCGGCAGCGTCCACTGGCGGCGCATCAGGCTGCGGCCACCTTCCCAGCGCGCGCGCTGCGTCGCCGCGGCCGGCGAACTGTGCGGCATTTCGCCCAGTACCACCGCCTCGTCCACGAAGTGGACGCGCAGCCCGGCGCGCAGCAGCAGCAGATGGTATTCAAGGTCTTCCACAACGGAGCGCGCAGTGTAGGGAAGCCGCTCCAGCGTGGCGCGTGTGAGCGCGAAGCCGTTGCCGAAAATCCCGCACGAAAGTCCAAGCCGGGCTCGCCCGCGCGGCCGCAGCAGGTTCATGCCGAGAAATGCGAGCCCCATCAGGCGCGTCCGCGCCGAGGCATCCGGCTCCGCGACAAGGTAGCGGCACTGCACCGCCGCCGCCCCAGCGGCTAGCCGTCCGCGCATCGCTCCAATCACGCCGGAAGACACAGCCGAATCTGCGTCGATCACCAGCACCGCATCCGCACCGCGCGCGAAAGCCTCCGCAAAGCCGAACTCCAGCGCCGCCCCCTTGCCGCCGCCGCCGTCATCGTCAAGCGCCGCGACAGTCGCACCCGCTTCTGCTGCGCGCAGCCCGGTCCTGTCCGTGCAGTTGTGCGCCACCACCAGCACACCCGCAGGCTTCTCTGCGCCTTCGAGCACACTCCGCACGCAAGCCCCGACGAGAATTTCCTCATTGTGCGCAGGGGTGACCGTCCAGAGCCGGAACGGCCGGTCGGCCGCGCCCGCGGTCACCTTCACCT
>CAXSHQ010000071.1:2584-12530 GCA_964236875.1 uncultured Acidobacteriaceae bacterium
GTTCCAGCACCAGCGGCAGCGTCAGCACGAGCACCGCGCAGCCTAGGAGCTCGAACAAGATGTGCAGGGTAGGGTGCGCGCCGGCCTCCAGGCGACCGAGAAGGTCGAGGCTGATTCTATCTGCTACGTTGGCAGCAGTCCCCTGCACGAAAGAGGCTCCCGGCATGTGGCTCTCCGCCCGCGATCTCGACGTCGGCCGTGACGCACCCGGCGTGCGGCTCTTCTGCCTGCCGCACGCGGGCTCGGGTGCGGCAGGCTTTTACCGCTGGAAGCGCTTGCTGCCCGCTACGATCGCCGTCTGCCCGGTGCTGCTGCCGGGCAGGGAAGCCCGCCTCGCGGAGCCCTCGCTCACCGATGCCCAGCGCATCGCCGATGAACTGCACGCCCAAGCCGCCCCGCACCTCAACCGCCCTTACGCCGTCTTCGCTCACAGCATGGGCGCGCTGCTGGCCTACGAGTGGCTCCTGCGCATTGCCGCCTCCGGTCTACCGCACCCGCTCTGCTTTTTCGCCTCCGGCCGCAAGGCCCCGCAGATCCCTTCGAGCCACACCGGCCTGCACCGCCTCGCCGCCGAGCCCTTTGTGCACGAACTCAAGCGCCGTTACGGCGGCGAGCCCGAAGCGCTGATCGCCGACCCCGAGCTCCAGGAAGTCTTCCTGCCCATACTCCGCAGCGATCTCCAGGTGGTCGAAACCTATAGCTGGCGGCCCAGCCCGCCTCTCGCCTGTCCAATCCACGCGTTGGCCGGCGAGACTGATGCCAGCGTTTCGCCCGAAGGCCTCCAGCGCTGGTCCGAGCTCACCACCGGCCCCTTTGCCACGCACCGTTTCCCAGGCGACCATTTTTACTCTTTCCACGCCGGACAGCAGCCGCTCCTCGCCTTCATCGCCGAGACCCTGAACTCCCCGGCCCCACACTCCACCGCAGCACGGTAAGCGATCCCGCCGGCAGGCTGATCGGCCCCTTCCCGCGCCCCGCCGCCAGCGTCGTCGATGCCGTCTTTACCGCTTCCGCCAATTCATTGCCATCGCTCAGGTGAGGCGGCGCAATCTGCGTCTGCTCCAAAGGCCCAAGCGGCGCAGTTTCCGCCGCGAGCTGGACGCTGTGCGCGCGCGCGCGGCTCAGGTTCAGCAGCACCAGACTCCGCCGCTCGCCCTCCCCAAACGCAAACACCTGCAGTTCGTGTGCCCCGCGCAGCTCCACCTTGTCATTCGTGCTCGCGGGCTGATCCCATGTCGGGTTCGCGCCGCTCAACGTCGTCTGCAGCATGTTCTGAAGAATCGCCGAGTTGACCGCCTGGAGCGCCAGGTACGTCGGCCGCTTGCGGTTTGTCGCCCCATCCATGTCGACCACCGCGCCCCACAGCGACATCGTCTCCTGCCCCCCGCCCGCCGTGTTGGTGAAGAAGTTGCGAAACTCCGGCAGGCAGAACAGGGCCTGCGTCGTGATCCCCTGGTCGCGCAGCATCAACAGCATGTGATCGGCCACCGCCAGCCCGCCTCCCCAGGAGGGCACCACGCGGTCGAGCTGCGCCTGCGTCGCGCTCCCGGACATCGTGCCCAGGTTGACTTCATACACCGCCAGCCGCGGCCCACGCGCCGCGTTACGCTCAGCCGTGCGCATCTCCGCCGCCTGCAGCGCCACCGTGCCCTCCGCGCGGCTATCGAGCTGCTCCGGCTGGGCCAGCATCGGCCCATAGATCGCTTCTTCGCTCTTCGCATCGTTGAACTCGCTGAACAGGTACGGAGCGACCGCCAGCGTGTCGGCATTCGGTACCGAGGCAAGCTCCTGGCCCGTCCACCAGGGCACCGCATTCCACGTGCCCGCGATCAGGTCGAAGTGCCCGCCCGCAAACGCCGAAGCCCGCCGCATCGCTCCGAACAGCACCCCGGCGCGGTGCGCGTAAGCGGCAGGGTCATGAATCGTCGCACCCGCAAACGAGCGCGAGTTCCACTGTTCATTCCCAAGCTCGACATGGATCTTCCGGAAGCTGCGAGTCCACGGCGCCGCATGGCCCAGAGCCGCGCGCCGTCCACCGTACGTCGTGCCTGGCGCCCCGGCCAGGAACTCCACCAACCGCGCACCCTCTGACGCCGCAAAGCCCGCTGGCAGCGTGATCCACGGGTCCGCCCCCACCACGGCGCACAGCTCCAGAAAGTCCTCCAGCCCAATTGGGATATCTTCGCGCTTCAACTCCTGCGTGCTGTAGCCGGACCGCTGCCGCGCGAACTCCGGGGCGAGCAGGTTATCCAGCGAACTACCGAAGCCCGCGCCGCTGTCCATATACCGCAGCAGCCCGGGATGAAGCTGCCGCAGCGCTTCCACCACCTCCGACCGGAACGCGGGGGCAGCGGTCGCTGCGATGCTGGCCAGCGAGACATCGTCCAGCAGCGCACTCGCGCCGCTGAAGGCGAAGTGCAGGCCCACCGTGCCCACAGCGCTGCCATCCTCATGCGCCGTGAACGCGAAGCTGTACTCATGCCAGCCTGGCATGAGCTTCACGTCTTTGTTGAAGAACTCGGCGCGCCCATGAACGGTGTCTAGCCGCGTCAGCGAGACGCTTACATTGCCAGCTCCACCCGTCGGCTTGGCCTTGAAGCGGATCTCATAGGGTCCGTGCATCTGCACGAAAGAGTGTCCCTCCAGGCTGTCGAAGTATGAAATCAGCTCGGCGGACTGACCCGCCCCAGCGGCTTCCACGCGCGCCGCCTGCCGGCCCGCCGTGTGCGGCGGAAGGTCCTTGGTTTCGGTCGCAAAAGCCGCGCTCCCGTGCGCATCGGTCCACCACCCAGCCGTAGCATCCCCTGGCTTGTCCGTCCGAACCAGCACGAAGTCTCCCGTGTGCAACGCGCGTGGCAACGCCGCAAATCGCAGCGTGATGCCGTTGGGCGGCGCGGCCGCTGTGCTCGAAAGCACGGCGCCTTCCAGCCCTTCGGCGGCTCCGGAAAGCACCTCGAAATGCGCGCCATCCAGAAAGCCCGCAGGCCACTGCGTGTACTGGTTTTCTTCCGTGCAGGCCGAAGCGCTCGCCACCTTGCAGCGCAGGATGGACTGCCAGATCTCGCCCTCGAACCCGGGGTTCCGCGCCACCAGGTTGCGCATCATCTGCCCGGAATCGTAGAAGCTCTGCCCGCTCAGGTTGATGCCGAAGCGCTCCACATCCGTACGAAGCACCTGCGTCCCGACCGAAACCGTAGTCACGCCGTCGGCGGCGTTCTGCTGAAACGGAGACACCCCGTGCTCGCCGGAACGGTTGTCATCTCGACCGGATGGGAGAGGAGTAGAGAGACCCCTGTATTTCGGGTCGGCGACAATGCTCGATCGCAAGCTGAATCCAGCCGCTGCGGAGGCGGCAAACAGGAGCACGACCAACGCGAGCCTACGAGTAAACATGCTCAAAGCTCAGTTGCCGTTCCTTGGCTTCACGCGTCGGCAGCGCCTGCGCCCAGCCGGCCAGGAAGAAGAAAAGCTGGTACGTCTGGTTGCCCAGATACACGGTGTACACCGTGAACAGGAAGCCGACAAAGATGCCGAGGAGCGAGAAAGCGAAGTAACGGTCCGGCCGGTTGCGAGCGAAGCCGGCGGCCCACACTAGGCGAAGCAGCGTTTCCGCGGCCAGCAGGCAGAAGGCGAAGAGACCCACATACCCCTGGGTCAAAGCCACAAAGAGATACTCGTTATCGATGGAGCCCTGCCCAGGCGCTTGCGGGAACTCCGATCCCCAGCCCCACGGCCCGCCGCGCTTGGCGATAGGCAGGTAGTTATCGACGAGCTGCTCGCGATATTGTGCGGTCTGCTGGGCGTCGGAGCTCGTCGGTGCGTTCACGTAGTGCTTGAAGCCCAGGTAGGCCGCGGGCCCAAGCACAAGCAGGAAGGAGCCTACGAGCAGAGCCGTTCGGAGAACGTGTTTGCTGCGGCCAATCCACGCAACGGGCAGAGCCAGCAGGCAGCCAATCCACGGTCCGCGCGCCTGGGTCATGAAAAGGGTGACGGCGATGGTTGCGGTGATCACGGTCGCCTTGCGGAAGGGCAGCCAGCGCGCCTGCGCGAACTTCGGCTCCCACAGCTTGTTGTAGCTGAACCACAGGGCAAGGATCAGGCCGAAGAAAAGGATGATCCCAGCAAGCTCCGACTGACCGAACGGGCCGGACACACGGCCGAAGCCCCAGCGCAGCTGCGTCTTCCACGCGAACGATTCGCTGGGAAAAAAGCGGGCCCAGACCAGCGTGAAAGGGTTGAACTGCATTTTGTACTCGTACGCGGAGACGATGCAAGCCAGGAACAGGCAGAACAGAACGCGCTTCACCGTGGCCACGCGCGCGTCATGCTGCTCGATCAGCACCTTGCCAGCCATGTAGGGCACCACCGCGGCACAGAGCACCTGGAACAAATCGAAGATGGACGCGGTCTGCCGCAGGGCAAGGTGGTCAGCGTAATAGGCGGTAAAGGCGAATAGTCCCAGCCACAGGTCGGCGGTGGTCACGCGCCAGCGTGGCATCTCCTTGAGCAGGATGCCGATTCCCAGCGGCAACAGAACCGCGTCGCCCAGGTCAATCGGGGGCAGCGCGGCCACTTTCCAGTAGTAGTACATGGGAAAGAGCGCGAATAGCGGGATGTAGAGGTTCAGGAAGACTTTTTGGACGGACTGCGAGAAGTACATGGCGAGGCAAAGAACGGTCGGGATCAGGATAATGATTTCCATGGCCAGTCTTTGCCGCGGCCGGGTGGCCGTCTTGATGAGGACTTTTATCGCCGCGTCGCAGCGAACACCAGTTTATTCTCGGCAGCGCTCGGATGGTGGGACGGTACTGTTCCTCCCGGGGTACACAGTGGTGTCACTCGCGTAGAAACGCCGCTTGTCAGCTGCAACTACACTGCGGACGGATCGCTTGCTTCACCTCTACGAAGCGGTGCCCACTGGTCCCCCGCCGCTCCGCATCGATGACTCACACCAACACGCTGAGAACTGGATCCACCTAGATGCCAGTGATGTTGAAGCCGGCGTCCACGTAGGTGATCTCGCCGGTGATGCCGCTGGCGAGGGAGCTGCAAAGGAAAAGCGCAGCGTTGCCGACCTCGGTCTGGTTCACATTGCGGTGGAGTGGGGCGCGCTCGTTGGTTTTATCGAGCATGACCTGGAGGTCGCCGATGCCTCGGGCGGCAAGCGTCTTGATGGCGCCGGCGGAGATAGCGTTCACACGGATGTTCCTGGAGCCCAGCGAAGCGGCGAGGTAGCGGACAGTGGCTTCGAGCCCCGCCTTGGCGACTCCCATGACGTTGTAGTTCGGAAAGGTGACCTGCGAGCCGAAGTGGGTGAGTGTGAGGACGGAGCCGCCTTCGGTCATGAGCGGGACGGCGGCGTTCGCAACGGCGATTAGCGAGTAGACGCTCACGTCGAGTGCAAGCGCAAAGTCGGCGCGCTTTGTCAGGAGGAAGTCGTTGTGCATGGCCGCGGCGGGAGCGAACGCGACGGAGTGCACCAGCGTGTGGACAACGGGAAAGGCTTCCTTGATCTGCGCGAAGGCGGTCTCGATCTGCTCGTCGGAAGAAACGTCGAGCTGGAAGGAGCGGCCCTTGTCGGCCTGCCCTAGCGATGCGATAAGCTCGTCGGCTTCTTTCTTCAGCCGCTCGGACTGGTAGCAGAGGACGAGCGTGGCGCCGGCATTGGCGAGGGATTCGGCGATGGCGTACGCGATGCTGCGCTTGTTGGCGACGCCGAGCACAACGGCGACCTGGCCCTGCATGTTGATCATTCTTTTCTCCTGCGAAGGAAGGATAGCAGGGCTGAAAGCGGAACGCAGATTGCGCGGATTTTCCGCAGAAAGCGCAAAAGAAGCTGCGGCTAGCTGGCCTGGGTATCCATGATGAGCTCGAGGGTTTCCCACTCTTCTTCGGGGATGCGCAGGGTGGAGGCGGCTACGTTCTCTTCCAGGTGGGCGATGCTCGCCGTGCCTGGGATGGGCAGGATCACTGGGCTGTGCTGGAGCAGCCAGGCGAGGGAGATCTGGCTGACGGTGGCGTTGTGCGCGACCGCAAAGTCGGCGAGTGGGTGGTTGGTCCCGTCACCTGTGGGCTGAGAAAACTTGTTGAAGCTGCGCTCGGCGCTGCCGCCCATGGGGTACCAGGGAAGGAAGGCAATGCTGTGCTGCTCGCAGAAGTGGAGCACGGCTTTGCTCTTGCGGTCGGCAAGGTTGTAGCGGTTCTGGACGCTGACGATGGGGATGATCTTCTGGGCTTGCTCGATCTGCTCCACAGTGACTTCGGAGAGGCCGATGTGGCGGATCTTGCCTTGCTGCTGGGCGTCCTTGAGGGCGCCGAGGGTGTCGGCGAGCGGGACGGTGGGGTCGATGCGATGGAGCTGGTACAGGTCGATGGTTGAGAGGCGGAGGCGGCGCAGGGAAAGCTCTAGCTGCTGCTGGAGGTAGTCGGGGCGGCCGCAGGGTTTGGCCTTCGAAGGGCCCTGGCGGGTGAGGCCGCCTTTGGTGGCGATGATGAGGTTGGCGGGATAGGGGTGAAGAGCTTCGGCGATGAGCTCTTCGGCGATGCCAGGGCCGTAGGCGTCGGCGGTGTCGAGCAGCGTGATGCCCAGCTCCAGGGCGCGGCGAAGGACGTTACGCGCGTCTTCGCGGTCGGGCGGCTCGCCCCAGGCGCCCTCGCCCACCAGGCGCATGGTGCCGTAGCCCATGCGGTGTACTTCGAGGTCCCCGCCCAGAGTGAACGTGCCGGAGACGATGGCGCTGGGTGTGAGGGCTGGCTCGCTCATGGAGCTTTGGATGCGAGCGGAGAGAGGCGGGCTTTCCAGCCGGCGAAGACCGCGAAGCGGATCAGTTGCCAACGCGAACTGCCGCCGTGTCGGCTGAGATGGGCCGGAGCGGGCTTCTCACCAGCTATGAGCTACGAGGTATTAAGCATCGACCGATGGCAGGCTCGTGCACGTGGTGGCGAGCTAATTAGATTAGCCGTGCAGGAGCCAGTCATATTGCTCGTCAGTGAGCGGAACGACGGAGAGGCGGAACTGGCGGAAGAGCAGCGAGCCCTGGAAGACGCCAGCCTCGCGGATTTCGGCGAGCGGCTTTTCGCGCTTCAGGCGCTTGCCGGCCTTGAGGCGCACGATGGGGGTCTTGCCGTCGGCGGGATCAAGCTTGACGGAGATGACTTTTGCCGTGCCCACGGCGGCCTTGCCGACGTTGGAGTGGTAGATCACGCACATCTCGCCCTTCTTCATGTTGCGAAGGGTGATGAGCGCCTGCGGGTTCTTGATGCCGTCCCAGGTGGTTTCGCCGTCGCGGAGGAGGTCGTCGAAGGAGTACATGTCGGGCTCGGATTTGAGGAGGTAGGGCATGGGAGTTTTACCTTGTGCGTGTGAAGCGCGATACAGATTAGCCGCCGAAGTCGAGGAGTTGGACCGGCCCTAGGGGCCGTTGGAGGAAGAGGCTGCCGAGGCGTTCGAACTTTTCCACGGAGTCGGTGGCGAAGCACTGGAAGGTGGCCGTTTGTTCGTGGTCGCCGTCGGTCGGCTGAAGATGGAGGAACGCGGCGACGTCTCTGGCGGTCGCCTGGGCGGAGTCGATGACGATCGCTGCCGAACCGAGATGGCGAAGCGTCGCCTCGATGAGATCAGCGATGAGTGGATAGTGGGTACAGCCGAGCAGGACAGCGGTCGGATTGCAGTCGCGAAGGGCTTCGGCGAGGTAGATGCGCAGGACGTCACGGGTGACGGGGTGATCGATCCAGCCTTCCTCGACGAGAGGAACGAGAAGCGGGCAGGCCTTCTCGGTGGCGCGGAGACTGCGGCGCTCGCAGGCTTGCAGGTAGGCGTGTGACTGCACGGTCGCGGTGGTCGCAAGGACAAGCACCTCGGTGCCTTGCCGTCCATAGTGGGCCATCTGCACTACGGGCTCGATCACGCCGATCACCGGGATGGAGACGGCTGCGGTAATCTCCGGCATGGCGAGCGCCGTGGCGGTGTTACAGGCAATGACGAGCAGACCCGCGCCATGGCTTTCCAGAAAGCGGGCGCTTTCCACGGCATAGCGGGCGATGGTGGCCTGGGACTTGGCGCCGTAGGGGAGGCGTGCGGTGTCGCCGAGATAGGTGTAGTGCGCGCCGGGGATGAGGGGGAGCAGGGCGCGAAGGACGGTGAGGCCGCCGAAGCCGGAATCGAATACGCCGATGTGAGGATGGCCTTTTCTGCCGATAAGCGTACTCACGGGCCGGGCGCAGTGGCGTCGATGGCCACGGTGGTGTCGCGGGTGGGATAGGTGCGGAGGAGGTCGGCGTGGCCGGCGAGGGTTTCGCGGGGCTGGCCGTCGACGAGGAAGCGGACCTGTTCGATTTCGGGCAGGTTGGCGTGGAGCGTGCCCAGGATGGAGGCGATGGTGAGGGATTCGGCCTCGACACCGGAGGGGTGCGCGTTGACGAAGGTGCCGCGGAGATCGATGACGGCGAGCTCGCCGCCCGTGGTTTGGGGCTGAAGGGCGTTGGGATCAGTGGAGGCGACGGGAAGGCTGACGGATGCGGAGCCGGCGGGGCCTATGGGCGCGTTGGCGTCGGGCGTGTGGCCGACGATGGGCAGTGGGACGAGGAAGACCTCGTTGACAGCGGCGCCGGAGGTGAGCGGATGGGCCGAACCGGGCAGGGCGTACTCGCCGACAAGGTGATCGATGAGCGCGCGGGCGCGGGCGTTGGGATCGGTGGGGAGAGCGAGCTGGCGCTCGGAAGGGTTGACGGTGCCGTCGGCGTCGCTGGCGAGGTCGAGGGTGATGGCTTCGGGCGCGGTGTTGGGCGCGTCGATAGGGGTCTGGTCGGCGAGCTCGCTGATGCGGTCACGCTCGCGCTGGCGGCTCCAAAAGAGCAGCACGGCCATACCGAAAATGAAGCCGACGAGAACCCAGAAAAGAATGCGCTGCTGGCTTGTGTTCAAGGCTGGGCTCCCGCGGTGGTGCTGGCCGCAGCTGGGCTAGAAGAGGCCGGATTTGACGAAGCGGGCGGGGTGGGGAGCTGGCGGTCGGGTGGCTGTGCCTGGTTCTGCCAGAAGACCATGGCGGACGCCAGGGCGATGGCGATGCGCTGCTGGTAGCTGCCGTCGTTCACGCTGTCCTTGTCGCTGCCGTTGGGGGCGAGCTCGAGGACGAGGGCGGGGCAGGTGAGGGAGTCAAGAGGGCGAATGGAGGCGCGGCTCATGACCAGCGGGATCTCGGCGCGGGTGAGGGCGGTGCCGAGCTCTTTCTGGAGGGCGCGGCTGGCGTTGACCCAGGAGGCCTGCGCGGTAAGCCAAGGCATGACAGGCGGTTGGATGGCGGCAGGGGTGAGCTCCGAGCTGTAGAGGTGGACGCCCTTGCCGGAGCCGGTGGCGTGGATGAGCAGGCAGGCGACAGGGTGGAGATGATTGGCGATGCCGGCGCGGTCGTCGAGCGTGAGGGGCGTGCCGCCGTCAGGCGGGGTGGCGGCATCGGCCTCGCGGGTGAGCAGGACTGTGAAGCCGCGGGCAGTAAGTAGGGAGCGGAGCTTGAAGGCGAAGGCGAGGTCGACGTCCTTTTCCAGGAGCGAGTCGGTGATGCGTGAGCCTCCATCGACGGCTCCGTGAGATGGGTCGAGGACAATCGTGGTGCGGTTGAAGATCACAGCCGCAGTGCCGGTGGGCTGCTGGCGCGTGGGCGTGGCCGGCTGCGGGGCCGGCGGCTTGGGCGCTGCCGGCTTCGGCGCGGTGCTTGACTTTGGCGTCGTTCCCGGCTGCGTTGTGGCTGCGCCTTCGATGCTGATGATGCCGTTCGCCGGGACGGTAGGTTTCGGCTTGGGTTTATGAACCTGCGCCGGATGAACGGCTCCGGTGCCGCCGGTGCTCCCCGTGCTGCCAACAGTCCCGGTGGCTCCGCTAGCGGCAGCGGCAGGACGAGGCGGGCGGGGTGTAGCTGTTTGCGTGGGCGAGCTTTCGGCGGGTGCGGCA
>CAXSHQ010000071.1:12556-15926 GCA_964236875.1 uncultured Acidobacteriaceae bacterium
GGGCCTGGGGCGAACGATGGGCGCGGGTGCCTGGGTGGTGTCCTGAGGCTGCTGCGGAGGCGCGGCAGTCTGAGGTGCGAAGGCCGTTGCGCTCCGCGGGAGGCAGAAGCAGACGCAGAGAATGCCGAGGGAGAGCAGACGCTTCAAGGCTGAGGAGCTTTCCGAGTACGCGACGGGCGTTCTCCTTTGCGGTCGCTGCGAGTGCAGGGGAGGACCTCAGCGGCTGAAGCCGCACTGCTTTTGCCGGGCCATTTGTCACGGCTGAAGCCGCGATCTACCGTTCTTGCCACTAGACCAGAGGCTCCTGAAGGTTCTTGGAACTGTCGGACCTCACCGTGCAAGCCCGGAACCGATTGTACCGGGTGTGGTGCGATGGAGAACGCGTGCATGCCGTGGAGCGGTAGACTGGAGCGCGATGCGTGTGTTCGGGATCGATTGCGGAACGGAGTTCACCGGCTATGGCGTGGTGGAGGTTGACTGCTCCGCGCGCACGCCCAAGCTGAGGCACCTGTGCGCGGGCGCGGTGAAGCTGAACAAGAAGGATCACACGCCGGTGCGGCTCGCACAGGTATATGCGGAGCTGACCGCGCTGCTCGAAGTGTGGCAACCGGAGATGGTGGCTATCGAGGAGGTGTTCTTCGCCGCCAATGCGAAGAGCGCTTTGAAGCTGGGGCAGGTGCGTGGCGTGGCGCTGCTGGCGGCAGCGAACTGTGGGCTGCCCGTGGCGGAGTATGCGCCGCTGGCCATCAAGAGCGCCGTGGTGGGATACGGGCTCGCCGGCAAGGAGCAGGTGCAGTTCATGGTGACGCGGCTGCTGGAACTTGACGAAACCCCGAACCCGGCGGATGCCGCGGATGCGCTGGCCATCGCGATCTGCCACATTCATCATGCGCAGACTGCGGAGGCGTTGCGCCGGTGATCTTTCCTGCTCTCGTCGCTTGGCTGGCGTTTGGCACTGCTGTGCCCGCTCCCCCGGCAGCGTGTCCCGCCGAGAACAGCGTAGGGCGGTGCGTGATCTTCACGATTGTGCGCGAAGGTGTGCCGGTTCCGAAGTACTCGATCGTCGTCCGAGAAGACCGTAAGGCGATCTACTGGAAAGGCGACCGCGAGGAAGACGCTTTGCCGGTGCTGAACCTTTCGGTGAGCGAAGCCACCAAGGCCGCTGTTTTCAAGGCCGTGCCCGTAGTGGGCAGCGGGAAATGCGAAACGCACACAAAAGGCATTGCGCAGACGGGACGAAAGACGCTGCAGTCGTTTGAAGGTGATGAAGTCCGGTCCTGTGTATTCAATTACTCCGACAGCGACGCCATCAATGCGGCGACATCGGTATTCCAGAGCATGGCCTCCACGATGGAGTATGGCGAGCAGTTGGCGGCAAAGCACCGCTTCGACCGGCTGGCGCTGGACGCGCTGATGGACAGCCTGGTCAACGAAGTGAAGGAAGGGCGTGCGATCGAGGTGCAGAACATTGCGCCGGTGCTGCGATCGCTGGCCGAAGACGATCGCGTCATCGACCGCGTGCGGCGCAAGGCGGCGCGGCTGCTTCAGGATGCGGGCGTGGATGCGCCGGCGCTGCCGGACAAGGCGCGGTAGAGCGCGGCCATATCGTCGAGTGAGACCGCCTCGGCGCGTGCCTGCAAGGGGATAGCGGCAGGCCAGGCGGCTTCGATTTGCTGGGCGGTGTAGCCAGCTGTTCGCAGGTTATTGCTGAGGGTTTTACGCTTCTGCGCGAAGGTGGAGCGCAGGAAGCGGTTGAAGCCTTCGGGGTCTACGGCGAGCTCGGCAAAGCGCGGCGCGAAGTGAAGCCGGAGGATGGTGGAGTAAACGTCTGGCGGTGGCGAGAAGGCGCTGGGCGGTAGCGTGAAGAGCTCAACTACCTGTGCGTGCATCTGGGTGAAGGCGGACAGCGCGCCGTAGTCGCTGGAGCCAGGCGCGGCGGCAATGCGTTCGGCGACTTCGCGCTGCATCATGACGACGGCGCGGCTGAGGACGGCGGCGTGGGCGAAGAGGTGGAGGAGGATGTCGGAGGTGATGTAGTAGGGCAGGTTGCCGATGATGTCGAGGGTTTCAGGCTCCAGGTTCGAGTTTCGAGTGTCTGGCGTGGCTGGCACGGCGAAGTTGGCGAGATCTGTCTGGAGTATGTCCTGGTTGTGGACCGTTACGTTGGGCTGGTTGCGGAAGCGGAAGGTGAGCTCACGGGTAAGGGTGGGGTCGAGCTCGATGCAGTGGAGATGGGCGGCGCGCGTGGCGAGGTGATCGGAAATGGCACCGTGGCCGGGGCCGATTTCTACGACCGTGCGGGTGCTGATATCGCCGAAGGCATCGGCGATGCGCAGGCACGCTGCGGGGTCGGTAAGGAAGTTCTGGCCTAGCTTGGGTTTCTTGGGCATGCTGCTGTAGCTAGTGTGCGGCAGGGCGGGCGTTCAGGAAAGCGGGAACGCAGAAGGCTGGGGGTTCGCAGGCTCGGCGGAGGACTGCACATTGCTGGGAAGGCTGCGGACCTCCCGGACAACACGTGTTTTGGTTGGGCAGGAGCGCCGTGGAATGCATCCAAGCGTGGGACAGCTTAGTACGGAGGCAGGAACGCAATGGAATGGACGCCAGGTGGGGACACGAGCGATGTGGAGGACCGGCGTGGTGACGGCGGCGGCGGCGGCGGTTTCGGGTTTGGCGGTGGTGGCGGTGGGTTCGGCGGCGGCGGGATTGGAATTGTCGGCTTCCTGATCGTGCTGGTGATCAGCCTGGTGACGGGGCACAACTTTCTGGGATCGCTGCTGGGTGGCGGCGGAAGCAGCGCGCCGGTGCGGCAGAGATCAATGGACGATGACGGCCAGGGCTACAGTTCAGGGCAAGGGTCTTCGTCCGGGAAGGTTGGCCAAGACCGCGATACGCAGCTAATGGTGTTCGTGCTGAACGATGTACAGAAGTTCTGGCAGGGATACTTTGGGCAGGTCGGCAAGCCGTACCAACATGCGAAGCTGGTGGTTTTTACCGGATCGACGTACTCAGGCTGCGGCGGGGCAGAGGCAGCGACGGCGCCGTTCTACTGCCCGGGCGATGGCAAGGTGTACATCGACGAGAGCTTCTGGAATGAACTGAAGCAGTTCGGCGGAAGCACGACGGACTTCGCACAGGCGTATGTGATCGCGCATGAGATGGGACACCATGTGCAGGATGAGCTGGGAACCGAGCGGAAGGTCACGAGCCTGATGCGAAGCGAGCCCGGGGAGAAGAACCATTTGTCCGTCGATCTGGAGCTGCAGGCGGACTGCTATGGCGGTGTGTGGGCCCATCACGCGCAGGAAGCGCACATTACCGATCCCGGCGATGTGGAGGCGGACGCCGCCCGGCGGGCGCACCCCGCGGAGGC
>CAXSHQ010000072.1:0-15821 GCA_964236875.1 uncultured Acidobacteriaceae bacterium
ACCAGCATCCAACTCGCCGACGACACCACCGAGATGATGGTCATCAGCCAGTTCGGCAAAATCATCCGCATCGACACCAAGCAGGTCCGCGCCGCCGGCCGCGCCACGATGGGCGTCAAGCTCCTCGACCTCGACACCGACGACAAGGTAGCCTCCGCCACCATCATCCCCCCCGAAGACCCCAAAACCGGAAACAGCGAAGGCGGCCTGCCCATCCAGTAGCAGGTCCACTATGAACGCAGGGACTACTGACCTGCACCTCTGCTCATGAACTACCAACTACGCGTTCTGAACAGCCGTCCTGATTCGCCTTCATCGTGGAGCGTCAGGATTGTCTCGTCCTGAGTGAACACGTCATTGGCATTAACACCCAGTGTTGGCAGATCTGAATCTATGGCAGTGATGATCTGCTGAATGCCGAATGCGCTATATCGCCGAATCACATCTACAAGATTGAGCTTTTTACGGTCGTCCAAGGATTCGAGTGCACCGTCGTGGAACACGAATCTTGGAAATGGCTCATCTGAATGAGCGCGCAGCACTGCCATATCAAATGCGATGCAAAGAAGTTTGCGATATGTGTGCCCGAGATCAGCGCTCGTCGAGTTTCCACTGTCATCTAGGATTTCGGCGCGAAACTCTAAGTTTCCCAGAGAGTTTGGAGAGACGCTGAGGAGAGCCTTTCTCTCTAAAACTTCTTCGATGATCTCGTTGAAGAATTGGCGCAATCTCGAGAAAAAGCTCTCATCATCTTGGTTCTGTGTTTCAACGTTAGCTTCCAATTCGACTTGGAGATGGACCTTCTGCTCCTGCAAATCCCTTATGTCTGAGCGAAGATCTTGAAGACGATGCAAATAGCCGCGCTGCCGCTCGAGACTCATTATGTCAGCCCGCAGAATGACCGACTCTTCTGAGAGTTCCCGGTATTTTGTAAACACATCCCGCTCGCTAAGATGAGCTAGCACCTGTGAGCGCCGCTTAACCGCCCGTCGCAGAGGGGACACCAGCAGCACCGCTATCAGCGAAACCGCTGCCGAATCTTGGCAATCCACTTCTTCACCTTTTCCTGCGCTTTTTGCGCGCACGGATAGTCCTTCGCCAGCAGCGCAAGTCCGCCCAGCAGCAGCGGCAAGCCCGGAATGATTGGCAGCACAAACCCCAGCACCCCAACCACCACCAACGCCCACCCGCCGATTAGTCGAGCCCACCCGCCAAAGCCCCGCTTCGTCTCCGCTCCCGCCTGCCCTCCGGCATCCGCCATCCTCGTTAGACGCGAAAGCCCGGGTGCCCACCTCCGCGGCAAATTACGCCGTGGCTGAGGTAGGTTCCACTCTGTCGAAGACGGGGGGAAGCGCCGTGGACCGACTGACTTGCCTTCTCCCATGCCGCCGAAGATCCTCTCCCCGGCATCCATGTAAGTGTAGGAACGAAAGAGGAAACGCACGCATGTCCCACCCCGACCAGGCCCGTCCGCACGATCACGAGCACGAAGAAAAATCCAAGGCCCGCCAGCCCCACGCCGCCCACGAAGAGCACCATGCCGGCCCGCATGATCCGAAAGAGATCAACCCCAAGATGGCCTCCGACATCGCCTACTGGGCGAAAGAGTTTGGAGTGACGGGGGAAAAGCTTCACGAGGCCATCCGCACTCACGGCACCCACGTAGAAAAGGTTCGCGCCGCCCTCGGCACCAAACACGCCTAGGGACCGCCCTGGGCAGGGCTCCGCCGGCAGTACAATTCCGCATGTCCCACACCCTTCTTGTCCTTGCAGCCGGCGCCGCGCTCTCGCTCGCCGCCGCCCCGGCCCGCGCCCAAACGGTTACACAGCCCAAGGCGCCCGCCCCTCCGCCCGCCACGCTCCGCAGCACCCTGCTAGCGGAGCTTCACTCCACCCACGACAAGGCAGAATGGTTCACGCCGGTCAATGCCGCTGTCGCCGGGCTTACTCCCGAGCAGGCCAAGTGGATTCCCTCCAACGCCGCCGGCAAGCAGGACCCCAACGCCAACCACTCCACCGGCATGCTCGCCTTCCACCTCTGGTTCTGGAATACCCGCGCGCTTGCGCAGCTCAAGGGCGAAGACCCAGACAAGGCGACGGGCCATTCAGGAGCCAAGTTCAGCGGCAACAACGAGGAAACCTTCAACGACTTCGACGCCGCCACCTGGACCCGCACCGTCCATGACCTCGACGCTGTCCTGACGCAGCTCGAAACGATTGTGGAGCACGCTTCCGACGCACAACTGGCCAAATGGGCTCCGACACTTACGCACATCTCCACCCACAACGCCTACCACACCGGCCAGATCCTCTACGTGCGCAAGCTCCAGGGCTCCTGGGACCCCAAAAACGGGGTCAAATAGCTCACACGCAGCTATTGCGCAACTTGCCTGAGGACGGAGGGTCTACCTAAGGGCGCAGCCTCGCGCCGCGACATTTCTCGCCAACGTGCGTTCAAACTAGCAGAGGATTTACCAGCAATGCCCAGAACATTTCCCACTCTGTTCGTCGCCGCAACTCTCTCCATCGCCGCGCCACTCGTAGCGCAGTCGTACGCACCCGAGAACGGCTCCAGCTCTGCCGAGAACTACACCCAGCCCGCAGCGCCCATCGAGCGCCAGTATCGGCAAGCGCCGCCGCCGGCTGGCTACCAGCCGCAGAGCCCGCAGAACCAATCCCAGACCCGCACAACGCAGCCGACGCAGGGCGTCTGGCTCGTGACCACTCCCGACACCAGTGTCCAAACGGTGGCTACGGCTCCCGACCACACCGAGCTTCGCCTGACCCACGGCCGAGCCAACGTCAACGTCCACCATCCCGCCGAGGGCACCGAGATCCTGGTCGACCTCCCCGGCGGCCAGGTCTCGCTCCTCAAAGACGGCCTCTACACCTTCAACGCCGAGACAAACACCGTCCGCGTCCTCCGCGGCGAGGCAGACGTCTACGCCGGCAACTCCAAGCGCGTGACCATCAAGGAAGAGCATCAGTTCGTCCTCGGCGCCAACACAACCCACACCCAGGAAGCGGAGCGCAACCAGCTTCGCGCCGACCTGCTGCAGGGCAACTACGCTCAGGGGGCCGAAGGCTACCGCCGCGGCGACGGCTACGGCTATCGCGAGGGCTTCTACGGCGGCTACGCTCCCTACGCCTACGGCTCGCCCTACTACGCCTTTGGCGGCGGCCCCTGGCGATACCCGTACGGCTATGGCGTTGGCCTGGGATTCGGCTACTACGGCGGCTTCCGCGGCGGCTACGGCTTTCGTGGAGGTTACGGTGGTTTCCGCGGCGGCTTCCGTCGATAACAAGCTGCTAACCAGCAGAGGAGCCGTCCTTCGGGGCGGCTCCGTTGTTTTCACACGTAAAATGAAAAGGGGAGCGAACGGGCCGGGATGAAGCTGCAGCCAATCAAAGAAGCCAGTCGCTCCTCGCGTGTTCCCGCTCCCGAGATCGCGGCGGTCACGCGCCGCATCCTCTGCGTCTTTCCCAAATACACCAAATCCTTCGGCACCTTCAACAACGCCTACCCGCTGCTCGGCGTGAAAGCCTTCATGCCGCCGCAAGGCCTGCTGGTGATCGCGGCCTACCTGCCCGCGCATTGGGAGGTCCGCTTCGTCGATGAGAACGTGAAGCCGGCCGCGCCGCGTGACTTCCGCTGGGCCGACGCTGTGCTGGTCAGCGGCATGCATATCCAGCGCGGCCAGATCAACGACATAAACCGCCGCGCGCACGAAGCCGGCAAGGTCACCGTGCTCGGCGGCCCGTCTGTCTCCGGTTGCCAGGAGTACTACCCCGACTTCGACTATCTCCACGTAGGCGAGCTCGGCGATGCGACCGACGCGCTCATCGCCGCCCTTGCGCAATCCGTAGACCGCCCGGCAGAGCAGGTGCTCCTCACCACCGCCGCGCGCTTGCCGCTCAAGGAGTTCCCCACGCCGGCCTATCGGCTCGCCGGCATGTCGCAATACTTCCTCGCCAACGTGCAGTTCTCCAGCGGCTGCCCCTACCGCTGCGAGTTCTGCGACATCCCTGAGCTCTACGGCCAGAACCCGCGCCTCAAGTCGCCCGAGCAGATTGTCGCCGAACTGGACGAGATCGTAGCCGGCGGCGCGGTAGGTGCGGTCTACTTCGTGGACGACAACTTCGTCGGCAACCGCAAGGCCGCCAAGGAGCTCCTGCCGCATCTCGTCGAGTGGCAGAAGAAGAACAAGTATCCGGTGGAGTTCGCCTGCGAAGCCACGCTCAACATCGTGCGCTCGCCCGACCTGCTGGAGATGATGCGCGAAGCCTCCTTCTGGACCATCTTCTGCGGCATCGAAACGCCGGAGCGCTCGGCCCTGCAGGCCATGTTCAAGGTGCAGAACAACGAGATGCCGCTGCTCGAAGCCGTGAAGACGCTGAACAACTACGGCATGGAGGTCGTCTCCGGCATGATCATGGGCCTCGACACCGACACCTACGAGTCGCCCGACCGCATCCTGGAGTTTGTCGAAGCGTCGAACATTCCAGTCCTCACCATCAACCTTCTGGAAGCGCTGCCCCGCACGCCTCTGCATCGCAGGCTCCAAGCCGAAGGCCGCCTCGTCGAAGAAGAAGGCCGTCAATCCAACGTCGACTTCAAGTTGCCGTACGACCACGTCGTCGGCATGTGGCGGCGCACGTTCTCGTCGGCCTTCGAGCCCGAAGCGATCTATCGCCGCTTCAAGTACAACCAGGAGCACACCTATCCGAACCGCATCGAGATCCCGCCCAGCGGCAAGCTCAGCGTAAAGAACGTGTGGCGCGGCGTGAGCACGCTCGCCAAGCTCATCTGGAAGGTCGGCATCGTCGGCGACTATCGCAAGACCTTCTGGGACATGGCCAAGCCCGCGCTCAAGACCGGCGATATCGAAACCGTGATCCACGTGAGCCTCGTGGCCCACCACATGATCTCGTACGCCCGCGAAGCCGAAGCCGGCTTCCAGACCGCCTCGTTCTACTCGCCCAAGGTCGAGCAGCAGCCTGCGTGAGCAGAGTGTAGTGTTCGCTCCAACACAGGTGTCATCCTGAGCGGAGCGAAGGATCTGCTTTAGCGTGGAGAGGTACTACGCCTGCGAAAACCGCTTCAGCCCCCTTGAGCGCAGCCCCTCGGGGCCGCAGGGCTGCATGGAACAGAACTATCTCGCGATGCTTTGCCGAAAGCAGCAGCTCTGACGCATCAACGTGAGTACCACGTTGCTTCTATTCACGATTTATCTTGTTGAAATCCCACATTCAGCTCACACCCGGGTAAAATCAATTACAGCGAACGGGATGCGGCGAGACACTTTCAGCCCCCCCAACGTGGTGACAATCACCAGATCCTGACCTCTACCCTCCCCGGAGATCGAATCTTGAAGCTTGGTTTTTCCTCAGCAACTCGGGCCCTGTCGTTTCTTCGCAGCAAAGCTTGCACGGCCCTCGCCTTCCTCAGCCTCACAACCCTTGGCTTCACCCTTTCGGAGCGCCACCTTCAGGCCAGCGCCCTTCCTGCCCCTGCTGTCGTCGCCCCGGAGAACGCGGTGCCCAACAGCGGCCAAAAGTACGAGCTCAACCTTCACCATCTGCATACCGGCGAAAGCCTGAACATCGTGTATCGCATCGGCAACACCTACCTTCCGAGCGCGATGAACAAGCTTAACCACTTCCTCCGCGACCATCGCACCGACGATGAGAGCCGCTACGATCCGCGCGAGTTCGATCTCCTCCACAGCATCGCCGACAAGCTGGGCAAGAAGGAGATCGACATCGTGTGCGGCTACCGCACCCCCTGGTCGAACAACTTCCTGCGCACCCGCGGCGGCAAGGCCGCTCCGGCGTCTACCGGCGTGGCCAAGAATTCCCAGCACATGCAGGCTAAGGCCATCGACATCCGCATCCCCGGCGTTTCCACCAGGATCCTGCGCAGCACGGCTCTCAGCTTCGCCGCCGGCGGCGTCGGCTACTATCCCGTCAGCCAGTTCGTCCACGTCGACGTAGGCCCGGTTCGCCAGTGGACGTTCAACGGACGCGGCGATAACTAAGAAGTAGTAAGTGATTAGTGGTTAGTGATTAGAAAGGTACAGCCCTCACAGCGCGTGAGGGCTTCACCTTTCTGCGGTGTAATGCTGTGCTTCATCGGGTATAGTCCGCTCTTGTAGAAAGGCGTCATCCTGAGCGCAGCAAAGAGTTTGCCCTGAACGTAGTGAATGGGTTCTCGGTAGTTCGCGGGCTGGTGAAACGGCTCCTTCAGGGGAACAGCGGCAACCTTAGTGCGAAACCAAGAGAAGCAACAAGCACTAACTACTCAATCCGGGAGCTAATTGCGCATGATACCTAAGCGAAAAGAGGCGTTGAGTCGCGTGCTGATGGGAGGATCACTAGGTATGGCTGCCTGCCAATGCGCCGGCCTGCTCACTATTTTGAGCGTCTCCTTCTCAGGCCACTCTGTTTCCGACGATTGGAGCATCGTGTACCTTCTGGGAGAAATCATGTGCGTTTTTCTAGCCATCCCTGCTGCAATAGCAGTTCTGGCGCTTAGCCCAGAGCGCAAAGGGGGAAAAGCAGCTCTCGCTTTTTCGCTTGGGGTGGCCATAGTCTGCGGGTTCTTTATGATTCTTCCTGGGTAGCTTTCCTCTACTACTCACTTACTACTGCTTCTTAATCCGTCCTCACCAGATACGGCAGCGCCATCGGATCCGGATTCCCGATCCACGCCAGCACTTCCTCCGCCTGCGCCTTGCTGCGGCTGGAGGGATCGATCCGCACCCAGAAGCCGGTCGGCCCCGCGAACTCGATCACCTTCGCTGTCTTGTAGCGCTCCAGCAGCGCGGCCTTCAGGTCCAGCGCATCGGTCTGGTCCTTGAAGGCGCCCGTCTGCACACACCAGCGGCCCGAAGGGTTGGCGGTGACGTGCGGAAAAGCCTCTACCCGCACCTTGGCAACTCCCAGGCGGTACAGCCCAATGGCCTTGGCGGCGCCCAGGGAAAGATCCAGCACCCGTCCCGGCGCGAACGGACCGCGGTCCGTGATGCGCACCAGCACCTGCCCCCCGGTCTGCAGGTTCGTCACCAGCACGGTGGAACCCAGCGGCAGGGTACGATGCGCCCCCGTCATCCCATTCTGGTCGTAGACCGTGCCGTCGGCAGCATTTTTGTGGTGATAGTTCGGCCCATACCAGCTGGCCGTACCCGTCTCCGTCAACACGGGGCGCACATGAAAATCGTCGAAGAAACCAATCGGGGCCGCTTCGGCCTCGGCCTGGAGGTCACCGGGAGCCGTCGGCTGCCACACCGGCGTGGGAGCCGCAGGTGTCCGTTCGACGCCTCGGCTCGCGCCGTGGTCTCCAACTCCGGCACGCGCCACTTCATGATGAGCCGGGCGCGCGGTGACCGCCGGTGGAGGTGGCGGAGCATACGCTACAGTCTTCTGGTGATGGCAGCCGCTTAACAGCACGGCAACCCCGAGCAGCCCGCCTCCCGCCCAGGCATGGGACGCACGCGGGCGAATACGGGCTCGCCTGCTCCGGTGAGGGCAAGGACGCCTCATCGCGGCGACGGCTCCGTGGGTCCCGAAGCAGGCGGCGTAGAAGAGTTGCGCTCCTCCATCTGCTCGGCCAGCTTGCGCAGGCGATCGGAGGCGATCCGCAGCGCCTTCGAGCCGTTCCGGCGCACCTCCGGCACCACTTCCTCGTCCACATACCGCACCACGCGCCGCAGCTCGTCTTCCAGGCGAGCACCGGCCTCGTTCAGCTGTTGCTCCCACGGCTTGCGGCCGCCTTGTGAACCGCTTCCGGAGCCCTGTCCGTCCATGAGTCACCTCTGCGCGCCAAAATCCACCCAGCGCACCACGTTTCTCCATGGTGAGCGGCCAAAAACGCAAGGTCAATCGCCGACATCGCCGAGGTGTCGAGCTGGTAACCGAAACAACCACCCGCCCCATCCCTGCGTCCGTCTTAAGACACTCCACCACATCGATGGGTCGACCCATACGCATGTGCCGCCCGAGCCCCTCCCGTTCGGCAGTGGTCTGTAAAGGATTTATGAACGTAGCTTCGAATCAATTCGTTCGCCAAGCAGCATTCGTTCTTCTCTTGGCTTCCCCTGTCGCAGCTTCGTGTCAGGCGCCAGCGCCTATCGGCAAGCCGGTGGTTCCTGCTCTGGTTACGCCCACGGAAACAGCCACCGAACTCGCGGCACTCGAGCCCAGGGTCCCCGGGATTTCTTCCAGCGTAGTCGACAGCGGCTCCAGCGTTCCCGAGCCGGCAGCGGCATCCCTGCCCGATGCACCGCAGCCGGTGAATGCCCTTCCCGCTGCAGCCGACACATTCGACCTGCACGCCGCTGTGCCCTATAGCTTCTCGCCAGAAGCACCGGGCCAAGCCACCCCGAACATCGCACCCAAGCTGACCAAGTACATTCCCTCGGGCTGGACAGCCCAGACGATCAACGGTCACGACAAGGTTCTCATCGGTCTCCGCGACCTCTACTCCCCCTTGAACTTCCTTGCCATGGTTGCGTCCGCTGGGTATGAGCAGGCATTCAACGGCTCCCCCAACTACGGCACCGACCGCGGCGCGTTCGGCCAGCGCCTCGGGGCCGCGGCCATTCGCGAATCCACGCAGGGCTTGTTTACCGATACGCTCTTTGCGCCCATCTTTCATGAGGACCCCCGTTACTACGTGCAGGGGCGAAGCCATAACTTCCTGTACCGCGCAGCGTATGCGGCCACTCGACCGGTGATCACCCGCACGGACAGCGGCGGCAGCTCGGTGAATGTCGCACTGCTGGCAGGCTACGCCGCTTCGTCTGCCCTGAGCTATACCTACTATCCGCAGATCAACAGGAACTTCCACGACACCGTCTCCTCCTTCGGAGGTTCTCTCGGCGGTGCGGCGATCGGCTTCGCATTTAGTGAGTTTTCTGACGACCTGCTTAAAGCGGTGCACCTTCGGAAGAAGTAACCGCGCTGAGTCTTTCCTTCGTCTCACCGGCAAGTGGTAAGCATCCTTCCGCATGAATCCGGGTATAAACAACCATGCGTGACCTGCGGCGGATGAGCCGGCCCCTTCGAGCTCTCTGTACATGTGTCCTGGTAGGTAAGGCGGCCTTGTTGGAGCCGCCACGCTGTGCAGCCCAAAGCAGCCTGCCTAATGCGCCCAGTGCGCTGATCGCACCGGCGCCACGCATCACCTTCACCGAAGATGCTCAGCCGCCTCTTATAGATCTGCTGGATGTTCAGCAAGCGGCCGATGCTGCCCGCCAGTCGACCTTGCCACCCTGTCCCAAACGCAAGCCGGCCGGCTCGCCACCTGCGGGAAGCCCTGTCCTGGGTGAAACTCAGAACAACACCGCTTGTATCGAGGAAAATCCTCTCCAACCCATCATTGCGTCCAAAGATCTGCCGCCGCTCTCACGCAATCAAAAGGCTTACCTGGCCGTCAGGGATGTCATCGATCCCTTCAACCTGGTCACCGTCGTGGGCTACTCGGGCATCGTAGTCGCCGGCAACGCGCATACTGCCTACGGTCCGGGCTTTCGCGGCTTTGGCCGGCTCACCGGCTACAGCCTGGTCGAAGACATGCAGGGCGAGTTCTTCGGCACATTTCTGATTCCGAGCATCGCCCACCAGGACCCGCGCTACTACCGCATGCCCGGCCGGCCGTTTCCGAAGCGCCTGTTCAACGCGCTCTCGCACACCGTCCTCACACGCCACGATAGCGGCGAGCGCATGCTCAACTACGCCACACTGCTGACCTACCCCATCAGCGCCGAGCTCACCAATCTGTATGTGCCGGGCGTCCAGACGGACGGGCCGAGCACCGTACAGCGCATTGCGCTGGGATTGGCCACTGACCCGGTAGGCCAGATCGTGGCGGAGTTCCTGCCTGATGTGGCCAAGCGAGTCCACATCCGCGTCATCTTCGTGCAGCAGATTCTGCAGCAGGTCGCACAGGGAAGCGTTGGCGGCCCCGTAGCGTCTCAGTGATACAGCGAACAGAGCCTTTAGAAGGTCGTGCTGACCGTAAACCGGAACGTCTTGCGGGGCTCACGCAGCTGGTAGTTGGCCCCGTAGAACTGCAGCGCTTGCTGGTAGCTGTACTGTCCCGCGCCGGAGTTCGGGAAGAAGCTCCGGAACGTTCCAGGGTCGACCACGAGCTCCTGCGGCAGGTCCTTGAACAGGCGCAAGGCGTTATAGGCGTAGTAGATACGGAAGGGTGCGTTCACGATCGGCAGGATGAACGAGACCTCCGCGCCCGAAGACAAGCGCGGCACGAAGTTGGTGCCAGGCACCGTCTTCAACTCCGCCGGCAGCGGGTTGATCTGCACGCCGCCCGTGCAGGCGCCGTTCACGAAGTTCGGGCAGCCATACAGCAGGGAGTTGAAGCCCTGCGCTCCCAGCACGCTCTGCCGCAACTGCGAAGGCTGCAGGTCGCCGGTGAGCCCGAAGTCCGTGTACAGCGCGAACGTCACCTGGTCCACGATCGGGATGCGGTACTCGATGTTGGCCGTCAGGCTCGTATCGCCGCCGATGGAAGCGAGCCGGTACACCGGCAGCGGGATCTGCACGCATCCCTGCGACTGCTGGGTCGGGTCGCGCGGCACGCAGCCCGCACCCGTCACGCCATATCCGTCGGGGTTGGTAAGGTTGAACTCCACGCGTGTGGGGATGAATGTATAGGGCGAGGCCGCGCGGATGTCGAAGCCGCGCACATCGTTTTCGCCGCCGCCGTAGACGCGGGCGAAGGGCGGCGCTACTTCACCGCCGAAGCCGGCTACATGCGAGAACAGCACGCGATAGCCCAGGACGTTGTGCCCTTCGCGGTTCACCTTCAGCCCCTTCATCGGGAAGAACTGCCGATAGGACATCGTGGGCTGGTAATACTTGGTGTTGCCGCCGATGCCCGCCACCGCAACGGATACGTTCAGGTCCTTGCCGTTGTGCGGCCCCTGCGCGCGGTCCAGCGTGGAAAAGCTGAAGCTCGGCGAAAGCACCGACGTGATGATGCCCTGCAACTGGTCCTGCCCGGCAATGCCGGAGCGGAACGCCAACGTCTGGAAGACGTTACGCGTGTTGTCGTTGAACGTCGTGATGCCGCTCTTGGAGAGCGAGTACGACAAGCCCACGCGCGCCACGCCCGAGCGCCGGAACAGCTTGCGCAGCGCCGTGCTCGTCGATACGGTCAGGCCGGTCGACGACTGGTTGTAGTTGGTCAGCAGCGACTGCTGCACGTTGGTCAGGTTGGCGCTCTGCCCGTTCGCGATCGAGTAGCTCTTGGCCGGGTTGAAGTCCGACTTGCTGGAGAACACCTGCACGCCGAACGAGATCGGCTTGTTCCGCAGGTAGGGCTCCGTGAAGCCCAGGCTCAGGTTGCGCGAAAGGTCGCCGATGTTGGCGTTCACGCTTAGCGTTTCGCCCAGGCCCAGGAAGTTGTTGGTCTCGTACTGCAGCCCGATGAACGACCCGGAGAGGCCGCTGATGCCGCCGTTCACACCGATGGAGTTCTTGCCTTTTTCATGCAGCTTCAGCAGCAGGTCCACGGTGCCGAAGTCCGGGCTCGCATCCGCGGTCTGGCGCGTCTCCACATCCTGATCGGTCTTCAGCGTTTCGAAATAGTTCAACTGGTTCAGGCGCAGCAGCGAAAGGTCCACCAGTTGGCTGTTGTAGACCTGGCCTTCTTCCACCAGGATCTCGCGCCGGATCACGCGGTCGCGCGTGATGGTATTGCCGGCGAACTCGATGCGCGACACATAGAACTGCTTGCCTTCGCTGCAGTCGATGTCGAGATAGATCAGGTGCTTGGCATCGTCGAAGCGCGGCACCGGCGTGCCCACGAACTGGATGTACCCCTGGCCGCCGTATGCCTTCTTCAGCGCGTCCGAGCCCTTGCTGAAAAGCTGCGCGTTGAACCAGTCGCCGTCCTTTAGCGGGAAGACCGATCGCAACGCCTTGCTGTTGTTGAAGTGCGTATTGTTCGAGAACGTGATGCCGCCCAGCCGGTAGCGCTCGCCTTCCTCAACGGGAATCAAGATATCCGCGCGCTTGCCCGTAGACGGCCGCAGCGTGAATGGGTTGATGCCGCCCGCGTTGCGAATATGGCTTTCGGGCTCTTCGGTGTTCGACTTGGCATAACCCTTGATGCGATAGGCCTGGCGCACGAGCTGCGCGTCGTCATCCAGCTTGCTGGCGTCGAACGTGCGCGGAAAGATATTCTCCAGGATGATCGAGTGCGGAACGCCGATGGGCTTGGAAAAGTGCATCGCGGCACGAAGCTCGCGCGAACTGATGTTCTTGTTCCCCGTGAACTCGATCTTGCCGACCTTTACGGTCGGGCCTTCCTTGATGTTGAAGGTCACCGCCACATACGCCGGCGGCAGCGTTTTTACCTCCGTCTTGATGCTGGCGAACTGGTGCCCGTGCTCGCCCAGCATCTCCTGCAGCACCACTTCGGCCGGCTTGATCTTGGTCGGGTCGTACTGGCTTTCCACCGTTACCGCAACCTTCTCCTTCTTGAAGCGGTCCAGGATGTCGGAAACGGTGATGGCGTTGTTGCCCTTGAAGTTCACTTCGCGGCTGGTCGGGCGCTCGCGGACATACACCGTGAGCTGGATGCAGGTAGGCTCATCCACACGCTCGATGCGCACGTCTTCGAAGTAGCTGGTGTTCCAAAGCGAGTTGAAGTCGCGCTCGACGACCGCCGGATCGTAGGGATCGCCGGGCCGCGAAAACAGCCGCGCCAGCACGCTTTCCTTGGGAATGCGGCGGTTGCCCACAACGGTGGTCTGGCAGAGTACCTGCGGTGTGGCCGGGGCGGCGGAAAATGCGGGGGTCGCCGTAATCTGTCCGTCGGCCGTCGCAAAGCCTGCACCCAGCAGCAGCAGGACTGCGGGCAGAGCCGCAGACAAAGCCACGCGGAACATCCTGATCGAACGTTGAGGGGAGCGGCTCCGGCTCGAGGGCACAGCCTGCTTATCTTGGGTAAGGGAGCTTTCGCTCACTCGCATTCCGGTAAAAATAACCACACCCTCACTGCTCTTTCGATCTCCGCCCAGCGCTGTGCCAAAGGGGAATTTTCATTATAGGCGACCGGCTGGACGAGGGCGAACCCTTCCCGGGACACCGGCCTCACTGCTCCCGGCTTTCGACCCGAACGCCTGCCTGCCTTTTGCCGTCTGTAGGGTCAGACGCAGCGGCGCGGGGACCGTTTCAACCTTCCGCTCCGGCAGGGGTTGTCGCCCCGGTTTCCCGGGCTTCTTCCGCGCCGCCGCGTAGCCGTCGCACCTCAAGAAGCTCGGGCCGCTCAGGGGGCTCGGCGGGGAGCCGATCCCACTCGCTTTGCACTGGAAACCAAAGCCCCAGGATGAACAGCACGAGCAGGGCCACGGCCTTGATCTGCCCTCCCAGGCGGTCTCCGTGGGAGATAACCTCCCCCACCTGCGCGAACAGCACGATAAAGCACACGAGCAGCGCGCGCATGCCCCGCGTGCTCACACCCACCCGCCGGTCTGCCGAGACAAGCCACAGCGCCCACAGCACGAACGGCGTGTACAGGTGAATCAGCGTGTAGTCGAAGGAAATAGGCGGCAGCATCACCGTGGCCACCGTCAGGCACAACACCTGGTTGATGACCGGCAGCTTGCGTATGCGCGCGAAGTAGGCCACCAGCCCGGCGAGCGCGCCCGTCCACGTGTAGACCTTGAGAATGTGCGCATAGGTGCTCCACGGCAGCGGCCCCAGCACGCGCTTGATCAGCCCGTACAGCGAGTGGTCCACGCCGGAAAGGATCGGCCGGTAGGGCACCACATAAAGCTGCTGGAAGCTTTGCAGGCCGAAGTTGATGCCCCGCCACGCTGTGCCTATGTCAGGGCTGACGACCCACAGTCCGAACACCGAATACAGGACCGCCACCACAACGCTGAATACGATCGGCCCGTACCTGCGCCGCGTGAGCAGCAAGCCCAGCAGCACGAAGGGATACATCTTCATAGCGATAGCGATGCCGAGCAGACCCGCACCCAGCCAAACGCGATCCCGCGGAATTTCGTACACCGCCACGGCCGTGAGCACCCACATGAAGATCTCGACATTGCCGCGCGCAAACTCGAAGTACAGCGGATACGAACAAAGCAGGGTGATGACAACGAACCATCGCGCATCCCACCGCGCGACGCCGCGTCGCTCCAGCGCGCGAGCAAACAACCAGCCCAGCACAACGGTCATCCCCCCGCCCAGCAGCACAAAGGGGATCTGCGCATAGCGCACGCGGAACAGCAGCCAGTAGATCGGCGCCACCGCGCCCGGATACGCATACGCCGGTCCATGCGCCGGCGAAAAAAAGTCCGCCGTGTGCACATACTGGACCCGGGTATAGAAGGTCATCAGGTCCAGGCCGTCAACGCGTGTAACGTAGTAGCCCCACGGATACCCGGCCAGATGCAGAAAGTGCGCACACACAAACCGCGCAGCCATGCCGATGAGCGTGAGCACAACCGAAGCCGCGCAGAACACGCGCAGGGGCTGCGGCAGAGTCGGCAACGCACGCGAAAAGAATCGGGACAAACGAAGCTCCAGGGCCGTACACGAAAGGGCTGTACTCTAACCGTTCTCACCCGGAGGTGGCTCTGCTCAAGAAGGCGTCATCCTGAACGAAGCGAAGGATCGCAGTAGTTCGTCGGTAGCGGCACTACACTTTCAGGAAACAGCTTTGTTCCATGATACGTTTCGCTACACCGACTCCGTAGCGACCGAAGCACCACCCGTGGGCGTCTCGACAGCAGGGAACTCGCTGTACTCGCGCTTGCCCGGCGTAGCCGGGGGAGCCAGCCTGTGCCCCAGGCGCACCATCGGCTTCTCGATCCAGTAGTAGCTCGCGGATGCGACGGCCAACGTAGCGATGTACTTCCAGGGACGCTCCGACAGCGCATCCAGCCAGCGCGCGTGCACGGAAATGCCGGCGATGCGGCTGAAGAACAGCACATGCCACAGGTAGATGCTGTACGAGATGCGTCCCACATAACGAAGCGGCGCCACTTCCAGCGCACGCGTGGCCCAGCTCCGCGGGTGCAGCATGGTCGCGATGACCCACAGCGTAAAGCTGTAACTCAGCAGCGTGATCATCAGCGATCCCGAACGCCGCCCGGCGAGTACCGCGATCAGCAGCGTTGCGCCCAGCACCGCCCAGGGCTGCAGGTACTGTTCCGCCCACCGGCGCACCGTCGGTTTGCGCAGCAGAACCGCTGCCAGCGAAGGCCAAAGCAGGATGTGAATCTGCCAATACGTACGCCGCAGCTCCGGATCGTGCACCAGGCGCATGCCCACGATCTGCGCGACCTTGATCAGCAGCAGCAGCCCACCAAAGATCAGCGCCCGCCTACGTTTAAAGAAGATAAACGCCGCCGAGATCAGCAGGTAGAAGTGCTCTTCCACCGCCAGCGTCCAGAAGTGCCCGGCGAAGTAGCTCAGCAGCTCGTTGTTGCCGCTTTCCTTGTAGAGGAAGTTCTCGTATAGGAACAGTCCACCCAGCCAGTAGCGCCATTGCTGGTACACCACACCGCTCAACATCAGCAGCGCGATCACGAGCAGAAACGCCCAGGCAGCCGGCTGAATGCGAAAGAAACGCCGGATATAGAAAAGCTTCAGGTGGAAGCGTCCGCTCAGGTCTTCTTCTTCGAGGATGCGCGTACAGATCAGCACACCGCTGATCGCGAAGAACAGCACCACACCCAGCGAGCCAAAGCGTTGCCACGGCTCCAGCGCATAGCCATGGAAGCTGAGCGGTTCCTCATGGATCCAGAGCACCGCCAGGATCGCGATGGCACGCCAGCCAT
>CAXSHQ010000073.1:0-3246 GCA_964236875.1 uncultured Acidobacteriaceae bacterium
TCGCTACGCTCAGGATGACGCCTCTTTCCACGAGAGGACTACACCTGAAGGAGAAACGCTCTAGTTCATCCAGCGGCGGTCGTTTGGATTGCGCGGATTGCGGCTGTCTTCGTCGATAAGCTTGCCGTTGCCATCGAAGTGGACGTCGCGGCCTTCCTTACGCATGTAGACTTCAAACTCTTTGGCGGCGCGGCGGCGCTTGTTGCGGTAGAACGCGTTGCGCAGGCCGTACCAGCGCTCGGTCGCGGAAAAGCCGAGGCCGCGGCGGGGCACGAAGCGGAGATACAGCCAGCCTGCCAGTGCGGTGCAAACCACGGTGAGCGCGCCGAAGCGATCGTTTCCTACGAGGGCAGAGGCAAGATAGATGAGCAGGTAGATGGCAACAAGGTATTTGGCCCGCACCCTGAAGATCAAGTTGAAGTTGATCTCCTCCTCGGCGTGAAAGTGGGCATAGGCCAGCAGGACGGCGAGGGCGGCGGGCCACAAACCGGCTGCTTGCGCGTGGGCAGGAATCCCGAAGAGATGACCCCGGCCAAGCCACACAAACAAAGCGGATAAGAGACCGCCGCCGACGACCGAGACGGCGAGGAACTCGAGCAGCCAGCGCCCGCCGCGTTCGTTTTCCAGCGGGCTGGCGAAAAACCAGAGGCTCAGCAGAGCAAACAGCTCGCTCAACAAAGGCAAGGGCCAGAGCGAATAGGTAAGAAGCTGCCACACTTCGCCGCGAAACAACCGTTCCGGCATGAGTGGGAAATGGGAGACCAGCCAGATTGTCACGCTCGCCGGGGCGAAGGACGCGATCAGCCAAAAGGCGAAGAACGTCACCACGGCAAGAAGGATGAGGCGGCGCGTAAAACCGCGGAATGCGGGCAGAGCGAGCATGATGGGGCCGTTGGATCGGAAGGCCATAAGGTTCCTGATTCAGTATCTACGAAGTACGCTCCGAGGTGAGCTGGAGCCCTGCTGCGTGGTGCCGGCCTTCACGCACGGGCTCCTTTATGGCGAGTGGTCCTGGACGGGAACGAAATCGAGCTTAGGGCCTTTCTCTTGAAGGTGTAGTTCTACTCCCGGCAGACTACAGAGATCCTTCGCTACGCTCAGGATGACGCCGTCAGAAGGTTAGGACTACACGAGAGAGAGGACAGGTACAGAGGTAGTTGAGCTTGGAGCCACATGTTCAGAGTTCGGTAGAAGTCCTACTGGGCACCGGCGGACGCGGCGGGCGCCTGGCGGACTGGAGGCACGGGGGGTACAGGTAGCGACGCGTGCCCCTGGGAGTCGACCGCGCGGACGCCGAAGAGGACGTTATCCTTGCTGACGTTCAGCGTAATCGAAGTGGCGCTGCCTGCGGTCTGGGAGTGCGTCCACAGCATCTCGTCCGTGTCGCGCCAGACGATCTCATAGGTTGTACCCGGCGGCGCAAAGGCACCGGCGTTCCAGGTGAGCTCGGTGTTGTTGTCGAGGTTGCGCGTGAGTACCTGTACGGCCTGCGGCTGGCTGGGCGCGGTGGCGAGCGTCGCGAGCATGGCGGCGTTCAAACGGGCAACGTTCGCAACATACTCCGTATCGACGAACTTCAGGTAGTCGCCATACTCGATGGCGTTTTCGGTGCGCAGCTTCTGGTGCTGATGATCGAAGTTCTCACGCCATTCGGTGAAGCGCACGGCGGCGAAACCTTCGCCGTTGAAGCTGGTGTGATCGCCGCCGCGCAGGTAGCGGTCGCGCCGCAGCACCAGGACCGGATGGAAGGCGGGGAGGAGGCGAGCGTGGTTGTTGTGAGGAACGCCAGGGACGATGGGCGCCTTCAGAATCGTGGATTGAAAGTAGACGGGCGCGAGTTCGGCGATGGTGCGCGCGAGCTCGCGCGAGGGCGAGTCGTTTTCCGCGCCGAGCTGAAGCATGCTGCGCACCTGCTCCGGAGTGGCGCTGGAAGGCACGCTTTCAGAGAAGACACGGACGGCGCTCTTGTCCTGCATGGCTCCGGCCGGGCCTGGAGTTGCCATGGGCGTGGTGTCGCCGCCGACGATGTCGTTGTTGAGTACGGCTTCCAGCGGCCAGCCCTGTGCCTTGGCAAGCTGGGCCAGGTGGTGCGAGCCGTTGAGGCCCTGCTCTTCGCCCGCGACGGTGACAAAGACGATGGTGCCGGGGAACCTGAGCTTGCTGAGCGCGCGGGCGGACTCGATGCTAACGGCGGTGCCGCTCGCATCGTCGTTGGCGCCGGGAGCGGGGGAGTGCGAGTCCATGATGTCGCCGACGCGCGAGTCATAGTGACCGGTGACGAGCACCCAGGGAGCACCCGCCTTCTCTGCCGTGCCATGGAGGAGGGCGTAGACGTTGGTGAGCTGTGTGGGGCGCGTGATGCGCGAGGCACGGCCCTGGCTGCCGGGCTCGGTGAAGACGTCGCGCTTGACCTCCAGGCAGCCGCCGCAGGCTGCAGAGATGGCCTGGAACTCGGAGGCGATCCAGTCCGCCGCCGCGTTGATCCCCTGCCCCGGCGGCAGGTCGGTATCCATGCTGGAAAGAGTGCTGCGGGTGCCGAAGCTGACCAGCTTGGCGATGTCGTCGCGCACGCGGTCGGGCGAGATGGCGGCAAGTGCGGCGGCGATGGCTGGGTCGGCCTTGCCGGGAGCGAGGGGCTGGCCGTTGAGGGGAGCTGTGGCCTGCGAGGGGGCCTGAGCGGGGGGCTGGGCGGAGAGCCCGGCGGGGAGTCCCGCAGCGGCTGCACAGCCCAGGACCGCGCTCGTGAGGAACCCACCTGTTCGCTGTATGGCAATCCGCATCCGAAAATCTCCTCCCGGCAAGTAACCGCCGCTGTGTTGCGAGCGTCCCACGGGTTGACGCGCGGCAGCCCACGTTTTAGAACGAGGGGACAAGCTTCCCTGGGGCCCTTCGCATCATCTTACAGGGCACCGCCACCCTTAGGCAGAGGAGGAAAGACTGATGGCAGTTGTTTGCCCGGAGTGCGATAACCCGCTGGACATCAACGTGGACGACGTCGAGGAAGGTGAGATCGTGGAGTGCGACGAGTGCGGAGCGGAGCTGGAGGTGGTTTCCAGCGACCCCCTGGAGCTCGCCGCGGTGGATGCCGAGGGCTATGACGATGAAGAGGATTCCCCATCGGCGCCCGGTGACGATGAAGAAGAGGATAAGTAAGGTGAGCTGCTTGCGAGGGCGGAGAGGGCTGAGAGTATGGATGCTATTCTGCGGGCTTTGCGCCGGGGCGGCCGGTGTGTTTGCGCCGGCGCA
>CAXSHQ010000073.1:3256-15801 GCA_964236875.1 uncultured Acidobacteriaceae bacterium
TGGGCGGCGGCTCCGCAGTTGAAGACGCCCGCGGAGCGCGAAGTGCTGGGCACCGTGGTCAATAGCTCGGGCGCGCCGGCCGATGGCGTGGTGGTGTACCTGCAGGACACCAAGACCATGGTCATCCGCAGCTATGTGACCAACAAAGGCGGGCAATTTCACTTCAACCAGATTTCGTCGGATACGGACTACGATGTGTGGGCTGAGGTGAACAAGCAACGCTCCAAGAAGAAGACGGTGAGCATGTTCAGCAGCCACCTGAAGTTCAAGTTCAAGCTCAAGGTGAAAAGCTGAGCGTCACTTGAGTGCACGGACTTTGCGTGTGTGAGATTGCTCGGCGCATGCCCATGTGTGGTCCTATGCAAATGCCGTCCGTGGCGGCGGGCGGACTGCCTGGCGTGAGAGCATACTGGCCGGAATCGGACAGCATCCGATGAGGCCATGATGCAGCAGCATTTAGGCGATTTTCTCCCGCAGGACGGCGATTCTTCGCACCACAACAGCACACTGGGACGGCGGGAGTTTCTGCGTGGGGCCGGTGCCCTGGCGGCCGCGGCGGGCTTGAGCGGAGGCAGGACTGCTACGGCTTCCGCGCAGAGCAATGGGGCCGCCCAGCCTGCCAAGCCCAACGAGCAGAACCAGGTTCAGCTCTCGAGGATAAACAATCCGCAGACGGAGGCCGCCGAGAAGACGCCGGAGCCTTCGGCTGCGCCGGATGAGCGTGTCGGGTTCGCGATCGTGGGGCTTGGGAGGCTCACAATCAATCAGATCCTGCCGGCGTTTGGAAAATCGAAGTATTGCAAGCCGGTGGCGCTGGTTACCGGCTCTGATGACGGGAAGCAGCCGGGCGGCAGCAACCTGGAGAAGGGCTACAAGCTGGCCTCGCAGTACGGGATTCCACGGTCGTCGGTGTACAGCTACGCGGATTACGAGAAGCTGGCGCAGAACCCTGCGGTCAAGGTCATCTATATAGTGCTGCCTAACTCCATGCACGCGGAGTACGTGGTGCGCGGGGCCGCCTTTGCAGGCCGGACGGGTAAGCACATTCTGTGCGAGAAGCCCATGGCGACCAGCGCTGCCGACTGTGAGAAGATGGTTGCGGCCTGCCGGACAGGCGGCGTGAAGCTGATGATTGCGTATCGGCAGCAGTACGAGCCGATGAACCGCGCGGTCGAGAAGATGGTGCGCGAGGGCAAGCTGGGTGCGCTGCGGTCACTGGTGGCGACCAACACGCAGAACCAGGGCGACCCTGCGCAATGGCGGCTAAAGCGCAAGCTCGCCGGCGGCGGGTGCCTGCCGGATGTGGGGATCTACTGCCTGAACGCGGCGCGCTTTCTGAGCGGCGAGGAACCCAGCGAGGTCTTCGGCCAGGTGTTCCAGCCGGCGGGCGATACGCGATTTGCGGAGGTCGAAGCGACGTGCAATTTCCTGCTGCGGTTCCCGTCCGGGCTGCAGGCGAGCTGCGTGTCTGGGTATGCAGGGCACCGGTCGCAGATGCTGAGACTGGAGGGCTCGGACGCCTGGGCGGAGCTGAGCCCGGCGTTCGCCTACACGGGCCTGAAGCTTCGCACGGCCAGGCTGATGGACGGCAAGGATGTCGTGATGGAGCCGGGCATCGAGAACAAGGACCAGTTTGCGGCGGAGATGGATCACATGGCGCTGTGCGTCCTCGATAACCTGCAGCCGCATACGCCGGGAGAAGAGGGGCTGCAGGACCAGCGGGTGATCGAAGCGATCTATGAGTCGGCGCGGACGGGGCGGGCGGTGAAGGTGGCGGTGCCGGCAAGGCCCACGCGTGGTGCGCCGCTGCCGGATGAAGCTAAGCGGACGCCGGCATTGCTAGCTGCCGATGTAACTGATTTGTATCGGCAGGTTTGTTTCTGAAGTCCCGTTCCCTCGGGTTCCCTGCTTCGCTGCCGAAGGAGTCGCAGTTGTTCTTCGGAGCAACGTAAGCACCTTTCCTAGCCGACGCACTCAGGTTTGCTTCAACACAAAGGCGCCGGGCCTCGAAGGTCCGGCGCCTCTGATATAGCTATTGCGGTTAGAAGATGTACGCAACCTTCAAACGAAGCTGACGTCCTGTCTGGAAGAGGTTCGGCAGATTGTAGGTGTTGGATACGAGACGCTTCGCGGTGTTGCTCACCCCGACATAGTCCCAGCCACTTTCCATCGAATAGAAGTCAAATCCGGTCGGGTTGGTAGTTGTGCTCGGGTACACAGCCGCAGTTAGTGGGATTTCCACGTAACCTGTTACCGAGTGCTGGCCAAGAAGATTGGAGACATTTATCTCCCCACCAAACTTGCGGTTTTCGTGGTCCTTGCTGATGTGAATGTAGTGTGTCAGGTTAGCATCCGTCTGGCTGTAAGCGGGCGTGCGCCGATCATGCTGCGGCGTGCCTGCAACGATCGTGCCATCGGCAGCGCGGGTGATCGGCACAAACGTTCCCTGTCCTTCAACGAACTGTACTGAAGACGTGGACGTGCCGGTGGGCCAAGCGGTGCTGACGGGTGTTCCCTGGAAGATCGCCTGAGAAAGGCCAAGCTGCGATTCCCCGCCAAACCACTTAATTCGATACGATCCGAATGCT
Source organism: uncultured Acidobacteriaceae bacterium (assembly GCA_964236875.1). Classification (GTDB taxonomy): domain Bacteria; phylum Acidobacteriota; class Terriglobia; order Terriglobales; family Acidobacteriaceae; genus Granulicella. Next base: position 5,845 of record CAXSHQ010000073.1, read on the forward strand.
GCAAACGTGTTGGGACGATCAGTCGGCAAAGGGCCGCCGAACGGATGTCCGTGAGCGTCAAACTGCATCTGAGGCTGATCGAACGAGCGGTTGTTGTTGGGGTTATGCCGCCCGCCGCCACCGTCAGTATTGAACGTGCTGGTCAGGCCTGGATAGTTCCCACGCAGCGCGCTGAAAGTATAGAAGGCAGTGATGAAGAAGTGTGAGCCTCCGGTCTTGGTTACCCGGAACTCAAGCCCGTCGTACTCGCGATTTGCCTTTGGCTGCTCGGGGCAGTTGGGGCAAATCGGAGCGGTGAAACCGTCCGCATAGAGTGTGCGGTGTAGAAGATCGCCATATCCCGGTCCGGGATTGCCGATGTAAAAGCCAAGGGAATCCGTTACGCCGATATCTTCAATCGTGTTGTCCAAGCGCTTGCGCGTATAGCGGGTGGAGAAGGACAGCGTAGGCCGAACGGCCCAGTCGGCACCCACGGTAAACTCGTGCGACGCCATCGGACTCACATTCGGATCTACACCAGGGTCTTGCGGGTTGATGATGTTCTTGCGCAGATCCACATTTTCGATAAAGCGCCCTGACACGCCGACCGCTCCCCCTGAGGTGGGGCAGGCATGCCCGTCGGAATTATTGCCAGGCTGCACGAGAGTGTAGTTGGGATCATCAAGTGCGTAGAAGCACTCATGCCAGTACTGGCCGCCGAAGGAGCCGCTCGGCAGCGAGTATTTGATGATGTCGTAGAACTTGCCGTAGCTGGCGTAAGCTTTCAGCTTTCCGTTATGCAGCACGTCGTAAGCGACACCGATGCGCGGGCCAACCTTCTGGTCGTACCCAAAGCTGACGCTAGAAGCGCCTGGATTATAGGGGGGCAGGTACTCCCGGTCGAAGCGAACGCCTGCGTTGATGCTCAGCCCCGTGGAGCCGACATTCCAACCATCTTGTATATAGATACCCGAGTTATCGCCACGAGCGACACCGCCTGTGGAGTAGTCGTTTATGTAGAAGTAGCCATAGTTGCCGCGGCGATGACCTGCGGCGGTAGCACCGTATGTGGTTACATTTTGCGCAATGATTGCATTGCAGGCAGTTGCGGAAGTTGCCGGCGTGTAATCCGCTCCGTAGTCAAAGTTGATGTACGCCGTGGTGTAGCCGCTGACACCGTTGTTGTAAACGGTGTTCCGCGAGTAACCGCCCTTGAAGTTGTGCGTTCCAAACCACCCGCTCTTGGTGTAAGCCAAATCGAACGATAGTGATTTGCGCGAAAGCACATTGAACTTTTGCTGCGTGTTGTTGCCAATGTTGGTGTAACCGGAAACCTGGCGATATTGTGTTGGGACCTGTGTGGTGCCATCCAACCCGAGCACGCCGGATGTGGTGTTGCCGGAGCTGGTGTCAAAGACGTCCTTGATACCGGTCGTCTTACCGCGGTCTTCGGAGTTGTTGTACAGGTATCCGTATCGGACGGAGAAAAGCAGCCGCGACGTGATGGTATAGTCGCCGCCAAAAGCGTAGATGGCAGCCGGACTCACCACGCCGGTATCGGCGCGGAACGTCGTAGGATCCGTCGTGGAGCTAGAGTTCAACTGGCCCGTCTTGCTATCGGGGTTGGGTAGGCTTGTGCCAATCTGGCGCGTATACAGGTCTTCCCAGCTGGCAAAGAGGCGCAGCTTACTAATAGGCGAGTAGTCGAAGCGCGCAAAGCCATAATGCTGGTCCTGGCTCTGGTAGAACTGCCGAGGGCCAGCGTTCGTCGCCGTAAATGTAGCGTCACGACGCAGGCGATAGAACTCAGGCACATAGCTGGCAAACATCCACAGCTTGTCTTTGTAAAGGGGACCACCCAACGTAAATCCCGGGTTCACGGCCCGGTAGTGGTCCTGCTTGGCGACGTAGTATTGCGCGAGCTGGTCGAGACGAGCTGTGGAGTTGCTCAACGTGGTGGGGTCTTTACGAAGGCCGCAGGTAGTAGACAGGGCGCATTGATCGTTGGCGTTCAGCGCGCTGGAACGGTAATAACCGAAGAGCGAGCCGTGCCAGTTGTTGCCGCCCTTCTGCTGAATGACATTGACGACACCGCCCATGGCGCCGCCGAACTCGGCTTCGAAGCTGGAACTCTTGACCTGCACGTCCTGCACGAACTCGATAGGCACGTTGTAGCCGACACCGCCGCCCACGATGCCGGTGACGTTCACACCTTCCGAGGTGTAGACGTTTTCACTGTCGCTAGCTCCGTCGATTTGGAAACCGCCCGTCCTGTTTCCGTTCAGTGTTCCGCCTGTGCCGCTTTGCAACGGTTCCTGTCGCGCACCGGGAGCAAAAGGGATCACCGACTGGAACGACCGGCCTTTCGGGATCTCCTGAAGGACTTCATTGGTTACGGTGGTTTCCACCTTGCTTTGCGTCACGTCCACCAATGCAGCGGCCTCGTTCACTTCAACCACTGTCTCCGCGCCGACTGTGAGCGTCACGTTGATCACCGGCAGCTGGCCGGCAAGCAGACGGAGATCATTTTCACGGGCCTTCATGCCCGCGCCCTCTATGGCAATGCTGTAGGTTCCGGGAGGAAGCGCGTTGAATCGGTAATAGCCGTGCTTATCCGTGGTGGCCTTAGCCGGCTGAATCAGCTTGTCTCCGGTTACTGTGATTTTCGCATCGGCCACGATAGCGCCGGTAGGATCAGTGACTGTTCCCTGGATGCCACCGGTGACTTCCTGGGCGCGAGCGGCCACCCCGAGTACCACCAGTGTCACGAAGCAGAGGGCGACGGCCGATCGGACCCAAGCCATGAAGAGGTTTCGCATCGATCACTTACCTTTCGAACAAAGATTTACTGGGCTGAGTTGTAGCTGTACATCTGCAACAGTTCTGGCGCCATACTCTATCCGGGCGCATGAACGCGGGGAGTACTGGTACACGTTTACGGAGACGCTGCAGCTCTGCCCGTTCCGCCTTGCTGAGTTGTTTTGGTGAATTGACTATTGCAAGGGTCGGGAAGTTTGTCAAACTTTTGCATCCCGTAACGTGACATTTTTCGTACCTGTGCGTCCTCTACCGAGATTTACAGGCAGAGCTTCTGTCGATGCCCTCGAACTGGTGCAGAACGTGTGCATTAGCGAAAAAGAGGCGAATAGACTGAGATGAGCGATGACGGCTGAGGCGCTCCAACGCGATCTGTTTGGCTTTCTGCACATCGACCTGAACAGCTTTTTTGCGTCGGTGGAGCAGCAGCTTCATCCGGAGTACCGCGGAAAACCTACGGCTGTGGTGGGGACGATGGCCGATACGGGGACGATCATTGCGGCTAGCTATGAGTGCAAAGCCCATGGCGTGAAGACCGGGACCAAAGTCGGTGAAGCGAAGACGATCATCCCCGACATCATTTTCGTCAATGGATCGCACACGCAGTATGCGGAGCACTCGCACAGGATTGCGGAGGCGGTGGAGCGGGTGTGTCCGGTGGCGCACACCCCGTCTATCGATGAGATGATGTGCCAGTTGATGGGGCGTGAGCAGCAGCCTGCGGCGGCGCGGCGCATTGCGCTGGATGTAAAGCAGGCTATCCGCGAAGATGTGGGCGAGACGCTGCGATGCTCCATTGGGATGGCGCCGAACCGCTACCTGGCAAAGATCGCCAGCGATATGCAAAAGCCGGATGGGCTAATCGGCCTGCTGCCCAGCCAGTTGCCGCGGGCGATTGCGCATCTGGAGCTGCGCGACCTGCCCGGGGTGGGAGCGCGCACGGAGGCGCGGCTGAATGCCAAGGGCATCCGCACCATGCCGGAGCTGCTGGCGCTGGATCGCGAAGGCATGCACCAGCTGTGGGATTCGGTGTGGGGCGAACGGCTGTATCACTGGTTGCGAGGGCATGCGACGGGCGACGATGGCGCGCCGGTGCCGAGCGAAGGGCAGAAGTCATTGGGGCACTCGCATGTTCTGGGGCCGGAGCACCGGACGCAACAGGGCGCGTGGGCAGTGGCTCATAAGCTGCTGCACAAGGCGGCCATGCGGCTGCGCATGGAAGGTTTCCATGCGGAAGTGATGGCGGTGACGATCAAGTTTTCGCTGACGCGGCAGGAGGCGGACGCGGCGCGCCGCGGCGAGAAGAAAGTGAAGAAGCACACCAGCGGCATCACGCAGACGGCGTGGGGCATGGAGGCGAGGTTCCGGCCGGCCAAAGATACACTCTCGCTGCTGGAGGCGCTGCAGGGCATATGGAAGCAGCGGCCGGATGGGCCGGAGCACCAGAAGCCGTTCTTTGTGGGAGTGACGCTGCGCAACCTGACACCGGATGCGCAGGTGCCGCAACGATTGTTCGAGGAGCCGGGGCATCGTGCGGAGCTTTCCGCCACCATGGACAAGCTGAACCTGAAGTTCGGGCACACGACGGTGCACTTTGCCGGCATGCTGCCTGCGCGTGATTCCGCGCCGACTCGCATTGCGTTTACCCAGATCCCGGTGCAGTACGGCGTGGAGTACATGTAGCCGGGAACATGTAGCTACCGGAATGGGAGTGCTAGACTCGTATCCCCGCGGGTTCGCAGCGTTCTCCAGCACAGATTCGAAGCAATGGCATCGGGCGTGATGTAACGAATACCCTGGCGCTTTCACGATGCTTGTATAGGTGAGAGCTCCAACCGAGTTGCTCAGGCCCCCTTACCACCCGCGGGTGCAGCAAGCCGTGGATCTTGTCGATCACTGTTGAATAAGGAGAGTTCCTCATGCCGTCTTCCCGTTTCGCCTCTCAGCGCTGCCATCCGCTTCCTGGAAGCGAGCGTCCCGCACTCAAGGACGAAAACATTCCGCCCGCGCTGCTGGCGCATTCGGTGGCGGCGAACGGTGATTCCAAGCCGGGCGAGACCATTGATGTTTCGGTGATCGTGAAGCGCAAAGCGCCGGTGGACCCGGCGATGCTGATGGACCACACCAAGCGGGTAAGCCGCGAGGAGTACGAGGCCAAGCACGGCGCTGACCCAGAATCGATCAGGCTGGTGAAGGAGTTTGCGGCCGAGTACGGTTTGACGGTCGAGCCGACGCCCAGCGTCATCGGTTCCGGCTACCGGACAGTGCATCTTTCCGGCACGCGGGAAGCCATGGAGAAGGCTTTCAGCGTGGTCCTGAAAGACCAGGAGACCGCCCAGGGAGAGCTGCGTGTGCGGCAAGGCTCTATCTGCATTCCGGAAGAGCTGTTAGGGCACGTGGAAGCGGTGCTGGGGCTGGACAATCGCCCGGTAGCGAAGCCGCACTGCCGCGGTGTGCAGCCGCATGCTGTCGGCACGTCCTACACGCCGGCGCAGGTGGGGCAGCTGTATGGCTTTCCCGCAGGGGCGAAAGCGGCGGGGCAGACGATTGGGATCATCGAGCTGGGTGGCGGCTACCGGACCGAGGACCTGACGGCCTACTTCAAGGGCCTGAACCTGCCGGCTCCGGCAATTACAGCGGTTTCGGTGGACAAGGGCAAGAACAAGCCTGGAAATGCCAATAGCGCCGATGGCGAGGTGATGCTCGACATCGAAGTCTGCGCGGCTGTCGCACCCGAAGCGAAGATCGTGGTGTACTTCGCGCCCAACACCACGCAGGGCTTCACGGATGCCATCTCGACGGCGGTGCACGATACGACCAACAAGCCGAGCGTGATTTCCATAAGCTGGGGCGGACCGGAGTCCATGTGGACGTCGCAGGCGATGACGGCCATGGACCAGGCGTGCCAGACAGCAGCCGCGCTGGGAGTCACCATCACGGTGGCTTCGGGCGATAACGGCTCCACGGACGGCGTGGCCGGCACGGCCAGCCACGTGGACTTTCCGGCATCCAGCCCGCACGTGCTGGCGTGCGGCGGCACCAAGCTCGTCGGCTCCGGAACGACGATCACCAGCGAGGTTGTGTGGAATGAAAACGCGATCAATGCCGGAGCTACCGGTGGCGGCGTGTCGGCTTTCTTTGCCAAGCCGAGCTGGCAGGCGTCGGCGAACGTGCCCAAGCCGACCGGCAGCAAGGGCGGCCGCGGCGTGCCGGATGTAGCGGGCGACGCCGACCCAACGACGGGGTATCAGGTGCGCGTGGACGGTCAGAACTCGGTCATCGGCGGCACCAGCGCGGTCGCGCCGCTGTGGGCTGGCTTGATTGCGCTTTCAAACGCGGCCAATAAAAACCACGCCGGCTTTGTGAACGAGATCCTTTACGAGGCACCGAAGTCGTTCCACGACATCACGCAGGGCAATAACGGAGCTTTTGCCGCGGCTGTGGGCTGGGATGCCTGCACAGGGATGGGCAGCCCGATCGGGACGGCCGTCATCAAAACGCTGTCTACGATCGGCACGAGCATCAAGATCGACACAGGCTCCAAGTAGACGAAGGAAGTGCAAACTGGTTTACCGCGGGTCCTCTTTCCTCGTTCGTGTTGCCGTTTCAACCTTCGTGCTGGCGCTGTTTGGCTCCACATCGGCGCAGGGGCTGGCGCAGAGCGTTCAGCACGATGTGACCTATACCTCCACCGGCGTCCGCGCGGAACAAGGTGACTTGTTTTTGCCTGCGGGCGCTGGGCCATTCCCGGTGGTGCTGTACCTGCACGGCGGCAGCTGGCGCAGCGGTGGCAGGGGAAACTTCGACAAGCTGGGGCGTGACCTGGCTGCCAAAGGCTATGCCGGCTTCTCGATCAACTACGATCTGCGGCCGCACTCCTTCCCTACCTCGTGGAATGAGGCGCGGACGGCGCTCGAGTTCCTGCAGGCTCATGCCGCGGAGTACCACATCGACACGCGGCAGATGATTGTTGCTGGCACCTCCGCAGGCGGCGAGTTAGCAGCGCTGCTTGCGCTTGCGCCAGAGGGGCCGGCGGGGGCTTCAGACGGCAAGGCTCTTCCCGTGGAGGCGGCTGTGATCCTGAACGGCGTGTTCAACCTGCATGGCGACTACCACGTGATCCACCGCTATTTAGGAGGCACGTGCGACGTGGTACCCAAGGTTTGCACGGATGCCTCGCCGGATGATCACGTGCATGCGGGTGCGCCGCCGTTCTTTGTAGGCCATGGCACCGCCGATCATGTGGTGGCCTATGGAGAGGCGCAGGAGTTCATCGGCAGGCTAAAGCAGGCCGGCGTGCCGGTGACTCCGTTCGTCGCGGATGCGGGGCCTCACATGTACTGGGAGAAGAAGAGCTTCTACGCGGCCAATCTGGCGGCGGTCGCGAGCTTCCTGGCAGCACTGTCTCACTGAAGCGGTGCGCATGACAATCGTCACCCGCGCTCGCTGACGCTCTGCACTCGAATACGCTCCGGCAAGCTCGCATACTCGTTCCTGTAGTCAGCCATTTGACCAGGAGCGAACCACATGACCACAGCTTTTGAAGTCGCCGAAACTGCCGAGACGGTGGGCGGCGCGCGCGGTGAGGCCGCCGTTGCGGCCCGCCTGAACGGCGTCACCAAGCGTTACAAGAACGGTGTGGTGGCGCTCGATAACCTTTCCCTGAGCTTGCAGCGCGGCGAAGTGGTTGCCCTGCTGGGGCCGAACGGCGCGGGCAAGTCCACGGCCATCAAGCTATTGATGGGATTGAGCGCGCCGACTACCGGGAACGTGACTGTATTCGGCGCCGACCCACGGCATAGCTCGGCACGGCTGCGCACCGGCGTGATGCTACAGGTGGGACGCGCGCCCGAGATGCTGCGCGTTCGCGAGCACATCCAGATGTTCCGCAGCTATTACGAGCAGCCCATGGCTTTCGAGGCGCTGATCAAGGCGGCCGCCCTGCACGGGCTGGAGAACCGCATGTTCGGGCAGCTTTCCGGCGGGCAGAAACAGCGTGTGTTGTTCGCGCTGGCACTGGCGGGCAATCCAGACCTGGTATTTCTCGATGAGCCGACCGTGGGGCTCGACATCGAGTCCCGCCGCGCGATGTGGGCGCAGATCCGCGCATTGGCCGCGCACGGCAAGACGGTGCTGCTGACCACGCACTATCTGGAAGAAGCCGATGCGCTGGCGAGCCGGATCATCGTGATCAACAAAGGGCGCGTGACCTGCGAAGGAACGCCGGACGAAGTGAAGTCCATGGGCGCGGAACGGGCTGCGGGCGCGGTGCAGATGGGCACCACAGCGCAGGCGTCGCGGGGTGCGGTGAAGTTGATTCGCTGCGCAACGACGCTCAGCTCGGAGCACCTGCTGGCGATGCCCGGGGTGCTGCGCGTGGAAGGCCTGGGCGCGAGTGTGACTATTACCTCGTCGCAGCCGGAAAGCACGCTGCGGGAGATGCTGGCGCTCGACCGGGAACTCAGCGGGCTGGAAGTCGCAGCGCCGGCGCTGGAGGATGCGTTCCTTGCGCTCACGCAGGAAGACCCGCCGAGTCACGCTTGAGCGGCGTTCCTTGAGCAGGAGCGCCGCTCCCACAAACAGCAGATCCTTCGCTTCGCTCAGGATGACAATGCCCATTGGAGCGGAGCGCTTGTTCCTCAAAAGATAGTTCCCAAGGAGATCGTCATGTCCACCACTGCCCTGCCGCTTCCCGTTTCGCAACGCTCCCACGGCTCGCTTTCCCGGAGCCTGCGCCTGTTCGCTTCCGAGACCCGCTTCGAGTTTCTGCGCCTGTTCCGCACACGCACGTTCTCGCTCTCGGTGATCGGGGTCCCGTTCATGTTCTATACGCTGTTCGGGCTGCTGATGAACCGCGGCGCGCACGATGGCTCTCTTTCAGCGGCACGCTACCTGCTCGCGGGGTACGCGGTGTTCGGCGCGGTGGGCGCGGCACTATTCGGCGTGGGCGTTTCCCTGGCGGCAGACTTTGCCGCAGGCTGGCTGGAGCTGAAGCGCGCCAGCCCCATGCCCCCGGTGGTGTACCTGCTGGCTAAGTGCACGACGGCCGTCGCCTTCGGCGGGATCATTGCCAGCGTGCTTACGCTGATGGGCATCGGGTTCGGTCATCTATCGATTTCCCTGCTGGATTACGCGCGCATTCTGGGACTGACGGTGGTGTGCGCCGTGCCGTTCACGTGCATCGGCCTGGTGATGGCGCTGCTGGTGCCGGCGAACTCCGCGCCCGGCATCACCAACCTGATCTATCTGCCCATGAGTTTCCTGGGAGGCCTGTGGATGCCGATCAAGAGCCTGCCGGAATCGCTGCAGAAGGTCGCGCCGGCGCTGCCGACGTTCCATGCCGGCCAACTGATGCTGCACACGCTGGGCTTCCCATCGCTGGGTACAAGCCTGCAACATGCCACGTATCTCGTCGGCTTTACGCTGCTGATGCTGGGCCTCGCCGGAGTGCTGTTTCGCCGCCGCGAGAACAATGCCTGAGCCCGTAGCTTAGGCAGGCGCAGCTACCGTGCGCCTGCCGCTTTTCACCAGCTACGATCCACCACCGGCTACACTTCCGACAGCAGGAGTTTGAACCGTGGCCCGCTTCGATAATTCCAGGAAGATAGACAACACCGACCTGATCTGGCTCGCGTACCTGATCTTTTTCTTTCTTGAGCCCATCGCGCGCCGCTCGGTTTCTTATTGGCTGGAGTCACTCGGGATCCTGGCTATCTTCCTGGGCATTTACTTCGTATATCTGCGCACAAGCTCCGAGGTACGCAGGCTGTGCCTGGTCGCTAGCATCTTCGTGCTTGGCGTAGCCACGATGCCCTTCAACGGCCCGGGCGGCAGCTGCTTTCTCATCTACACGGCAGCTCTACTGGCGTACACGATTCCGTCGCTCCGCTGGACGATGGCGCTCATCCTGCTGGACATCTGCGTCATGGGAGCCGAGGAACGGTGGCTCAGGTTCGGTTACAGCGCGCTGGCCTCTACGGTGTTCTTTGGCCTCGTCTCCGGCGGGGCGAACATCATCTTCGCGCAGAAAGAGCGCGCCAACTGCAAGCTGCGCATGAAGCAGGAAGAAGTGGAAGCGCTGGCGGCGGTCGCGGAGCGGGAGCGCATCGCGCGCGACCTCCACGACGTGCTCGGCCATACCCTTTCGCTCATCGTGCTCAA
>CAXSHQ010000074.1:0-15705 GCA_964236875.1 uncultured Acidobacteriaceae bacterium
TAACGCCGCAACGCCATGCCTGCGGAAACACGTGCCTACGTCCCGCAGATCCTCGCCGCCGTCATCATGGCCAAGAACCCTGAGAAGTACGGCCTCAACAAGCTCCCCGCCAGCCCGCCCGTTATCTACGACACGGTCCCCACCAGCTACGCCATCAGCCTGCCGCTCGTCGCCGACCTCACCGAAACAACCGTGAACGAGATCGTCGCCCTCAACCCCGCGCTCCTGCGGCTCAGCACACCGCGCGACGTCTCCTTCGATCTCCACATCCCACCGGGCACGCGCGCCGTCTATGAAGAGCGCTTGAAGGACATTCCCGCAGAAGACCGCGGGAGCTGGCGCTTTCACGTGGTCAAGCCCGGTGAAACGCTGGAAGAAGTTGCCGAGCATCTTCACGCCAGCGCATCGCAGGTCGCGCAGCTCAATGAGATCACGCCCGCCAAGCCGGTCCAGGCCGGCGACGAACTCGTTATCCCGCTCGCCGGCAGCAACGCCTCCGCGCCCGGCCAGCAGCGCTACAGCCTGCGCCGCGGCGACACGCTCCTCACCGTCGCCGACCACTTCGGTGTCACACCCGGCGAGCTTCGCCTCTGGAATCATCTGCGCTCCGACCGCGTTACGCCCGGTCGCACTCTCTTCGTCGCTGAACCCATCCGCCTGGCCCGCGAAGGCCGCGGAGCGCGTTCACGCAGAGGCCGCGGCGGTCGTGGTGCCGCGTCTTCCGCAAAGCACGCAGGCCGCCGTTCCGGCGCATCGCATGCCCACAGCGGCACATCGCGCCGTCACCGCCGCTAAGCAGCTTCCTTGGTGCTCCGGTTGTTCTTCACGGCCCGCTTCAACCTGCATTCGTGCATGTCTCAGCTATGCAGCTCAAGCCTCTGTGCTCGTTCCATCTAAGAACTCGTCAGCGCCCAATGCAAAACTGCACGGACTTGAGGGAACGCATTCTTCAAACAACTCCGCATCGCGCGAGCGCTCGCAGCACCTGCGAACCACAAAATCGATTTGCACAAAAAATTGTGCTTGCTATTTAAGTGCCCCAAGCGTAATTCTGTTGACACGATTTCGCCTCTCGTGTGCTCTGTTGGTCCATCATGAAGTGGCGAGTACGTTGACTAGCGGTCGATCAGGAGAGAGCGGCGATGGCGTTCGAAGACGAAACGATAAGGTACTACGCAGCAGGCCTTGACGATGAGACCGATCCGGAGATCGACGACGACCCGGAAGACGACGAAGAGGATGAGGAAGAGGAAGAAGAGCTCGAAGACGACGATGACGATGCGGAGCTAGACGATGCCGGCGATGACGATGCGCCTGCTCACAGCAGCAACCACTCGGAAGATGCTGAGCTTCGCTCCAATCCCGCGAACCCGGTAGACGGCTACCGGCCGCCCACGCGCCTTTCTTCCCAGCCGACCACCAGCGAGACCGATGCCCCGCTGGAGATCGATACCGACAAGCCCTCCTCTTCCGCGGCTCCGAAGAAGGCTGCGAAGAAGTCCGCAGCAAAGAAGACGGCCCCAAGCAAGGCCGCGAAGAAAGCATCCGGCAAGTCCGCAGCAAAGAAAGCCGCTCCGAAGAAGGCTGCAAAGAAATCAGCCCCCAAGAAGGCCGCGAAGAAGACCGCTCCCAAGAAGGCCGCTAAAAAGGCGGCCCCCAAGAAGGCTGCATTCAAGAAGACTGCAAAGAAAATTTCAGGTTCTGCCGCGAAGTCAGTACGTGCTCTGCGCGGCGGGGGAGCTGCCAAAAAGGCAGCAGGCAACAAGAGCACAAGCACCAAAAAATCAACTATGAGAGGTACGACCTTGGCAGCAAAGAAGACAGCAGCAAAGAAGACAGCAACCCAGAAGACTGCGGCGAAGAAGACCGCTCCCAAGAAAGCCGTAGCAAAGAAGACGGCGAAAAAGGCCGCCAAGAAGTCCACCAAGTAGTTTCCGTCGTCTCAACCAAAGGCAAACAACAACGCCCGGATCTCACCAGAGACCCGGGCGTTGTTGTGTCTGCCTGACACCCTGCTCAGGTTGCGTTCATCGCGAAGCGGAGGATATACAGCCTGCTCGCAGCACCGCGATCTCCGGGCCGCTGCTTACTTCTTCGTCCCCTCGATCGTAGCCAGCACATCCGCGCTGTGCCCGTCGATGTCCTTCACGTCCCACTGCTTCACCACCTTGCCTTCCGGCGAGATCAGGAACGTATCGCGCATCGCAAAGGACTGCGGCCCACTCTGGGTCTGCACCGTGCGCACCGGCACACCGTAGGCGTCCACCACCTTGTGCTCCGGGTCTGCCAGCATCTGGAACGAGAACCCATCCTTCGTGCACCACGTCTTGTGACTCTCCACCGTATCCAGCGAAACGCCCAGCACTACCGCGTTCGCCGCCTTGTACTTCGCCTCGTCACGTTGGAAGTTGTGCGCTTCTTTCGAGCAGCCGCTTGTCTGGTCCTTCGGGTAGAAGTACAGCACCACCCACTTGCCTTTGTAGTCCTTCAGAGAGACCTGCTTATTCTCCTGGTTCGGCAGCGAAAACCCGGGAGCCGCCGTTCCTGCGGCGAGTGGATCGGCAGAAAGAGCGGCCGGAAACATTGCCGCCCCGACAAGGGCAAGCGTGAATGCAGTTTGCATTGGGCGTGACTTGAAGCTGAAGCGCATAGGGAATCTCCTTGCGAAGCGCAGTGCAGAATTAGAAACTTTTGAACAAAGGAAACAAACGGTAGGTCACGGCTTCAGCCGTGACAACAGACGGCCTCATGAGGAAGCGGCTTCAGCCGCTGAGGGCCACTCTGCAAACCTGATCAGAGCTCCTGAGCGCGCCACTCCTGCCGTCTCAAACTGTAGCATCTGACGCCTGACCTTCGCTTGCCGCAGACGCTCCAAACATCGCAATTCCCGCCTCGTTCGCCGCCTTCACCATCGCTTCGCGGTCGAACAGCAGCGTGCGCCCCGCTTCCACGCACAGGCACGTCGCGCCCGCCGCGCGCATCGTTTCGACCGTCGGCAAGCCCACCACCGGCACATCGAACCGCAGGTCCTGCTTCGGCTTGGCCACCTTCACTACCGTCAGCCGCCGATAGAGCGTACTCGCCTCATGCTCCAGCGTCCGGAACAGCGCACCCGCCCGCGCGATCGTCGCATCGGTGCCCTCCATCGCCTCCACCGCCACACAGGCGCCCGCCGCGATCACCACTGTCTGTCCCAGGTCGAAGCCCGCAATCCCACGCGCCACCTGCAACCCATACTCGATGTCGCCGCGCTCCGTCTCATCCGGCGCCCGAGCCGTGAGCACACCGGTGCCGGCCAGCATGGGCTCCAGACAGGCCGTCGAAGAAATCAACGTGATCCCCTCATCTTCCAGCACCTTCGCCACCGCTCCCAGCAGCATATCCGTGTTGCGCGTGCGGAGGTTCAGCAGCAGCTTCGCCAGCCGCCAGTCCGGCCGGATACTGGAGAAAATCTGCTTGTGCTTCACCTGCCCGGCCATCACGGCCTCTGTCACACCTTCGCGCCTAAACATCTCGATCAGCTTCGAAAGCTCCCCTAGCGAAAGCCAGTGCACCCGCACAAACTCCGGCTCTCGAGCAGCGCGTTCATTCATCTCTGGCGCGGTCTCTTCCTTGATCGCCGCCACCACCACACGCAACCCATGCGCCCGCGCCGCCTCCAGCAACAGAAACGGAAACCGCCCATTGCCAGCAATGAGGCCGAGACTAGGCAACTTCAGCTAGCTCAGGAGTAAACCAGCGGTTTATCTCGCTAAAGGATCGGGCGTGAGCAAGCGGCGATTGCGGTCCCACCGACCTCAGTGTCGAGATCGAGAGCCTGACTTGACCATTCCGTTGTGAGCCCTTGCTCTCAAGAAGTTCCAATGGAAAATGACCGTTATAAATTTCTTCAAATCCATGCTCATTCAACTTCAAAGCGATCAGGACCTGCGGACAAGCCTCGCCCGCCTGTAAAGGCCAACGAAAGCCATAAGCTTGCCCGCTCCTACCGGTTAGCTTTACCTGAACAGTGCGCCCGTCGGTGGTCTTCGCGTCGATCTGAGGTGTGCTGCAGGGTTCGAGCACCAGGTCATAGATGTATTCCGCAACTACCTCGCCTATGCTCCCAACAAGATGTCCATCCGGTGTAAACGGCTTTCCCGGAAACAATTTGTTCAGGCGGCCTGTTGTCTTCATCAAGTCGCTCACCAACGCGGGAAGCTGTTCTACGGGTGACTCGGGAAGCTGGCGATGGGTCTGAAACAAACCTCTGACGGACAGATCCTCATCTACATCGGGCCAGTGTATGCCTTGGCCGAGCCCGATCAGTCTCCACTTCTCACGAGCTGCTGGTGGCGCCTGTTGCAACCGTGGATAGTCCGCTGTCGGAACTGACAACTCTAAGCCACCCTCAAAACTCACACGGATACGTTCGTCGTCAACGCTCACGTCGATCGGTTTTTGATTCTCGTCGAGCCTTGAAAAATCCATGCCACGCCTCCAATAAGAACTCTAGGTGAACACGAATGAGTTCTTCAATCTCTTTTAACTCGCCTGTACGAAACCCTTGGTTCCTGGCTAATGAAAGCGGAACGAGCCAGTATTTCGCCTCATGCTCTGCACTTTCCACGTGAATGTGAGGAGGCTCCTGACTCTCGTTTGCCCAGAAGTAGAACCTGTACGGACCTATTCTCAATACAGTGGGCATGGGGCACTACTTGATCACCCCACGCTCGCTCTTCGCCACGAACTCCGCCAGGTACCGCACATGCTCACCGCCCGCTCCCTGCGCCAGCATGTCGTTGATCTCCTCCATCGCCTGGGTCGTATTGAGCTTGCCGCTCGTAAGTAGCCGCATCGCGGTACCGAGCTCGCGTATCTGCTCCGCCGTAAACCCGCGCCGCTGCAGCCCCACCTTGTTCAGCCCATACGCATGGTTGTTGCGCTCGATCGACGTCAGCGAGTACGGGAGCACATCCTGTGTGATCGTCGTTCCGCCTCCGATGTACGCGTGCCGGCCAATCCGGCAGTACTGGTGCACCGGCGCATTCGCGCTCAGCGTAGCGTAGTCCTCCACCGTCACATGACCGGCCAGGGTCGCGCCATTCGGCAGGATGCAGCCATTGCCGATCATCGAGTCATGCCCAACATGTACGTACGCCATGATCAGGCAGCCCGAGCCCACCTTCGTTGTCCCGCCGCCACCCGCCGTGCCGCGCGAGATCGTCACATACTCGCGCACTTCGTTGTCATC
The DNA here is from genome assembly GCA_964236875.1 of uncultured Acidobacteriaceae bacterium. Lineage (GTDB taxonomy): Bacteria > Acidobacteriota > Terriglobia > Terriglobales > Acidobacteriaceae > Granulicella. The sequence goes on from CAXSHQ010000074.1 coordinate 5,234, forward strand.
GCCCATCACGAGCCCCGTCGGCTCGCCCTTGTACTTCAGGTCCTGCGGTGCGATGCCTAGGCACGCAAAGCTGTAAACGCGATTGCGCGCTCCCAGCGTCGTGTGCCCGTCCAGCACCACGTGCGACACCAGCTCGCATCCTTCACCCAGCACCACATGCGCGCCCACCGTGCAGTAAGGCCCGACCTTGCAGCTCGCCGGAATCTGCGCGCCTTCGGCAACAATCGCGGTCGGATGAATGTTCACGCCGTGCCCTCCCCTGTGGTTCGTAGCTACTGCGCTGCCTGCGTCGAAGCAGCCTCGGACCCTGCGTCTTCCGCCTTCGGCTTGCGCACTCGTGGCACAAGCTGCGCGGTAAAGGTCGCGTCTGCCACGACCTTTCCGTCCACGGTCGCTTCCCCGTGCAGCTTCACCACGCGCGACCGCCAGTTCAGCACCGTGACCTCGATGCGCATTTGATCCCCCGGCACCACCGGCCGCCGAAAGCGCGCTCCTTCAATGCCCGTGAACACCATCAGCTTGCCTGCGCGCTCTTCTTCGCTGAACTCCGTCAGCAGCAGCGCCCCGCCGGCCTGCGCCATCGCTTCGATCGTCAGCACGCCCGGCATAATCGGGTAATCCGGAAAGTGCCCGGTAAAGTGCGGCTCGTTCACGGTTACGTTCTTGATAGCGACCACCCGCTGCTTGCGCTCCATTTCGATCACTCGATCGATCAGCAGGAAGGGGTAACGGTGCGGCAGGATCGACATGATCTCCACCACATCCAACGTCGTCTTGGCCGCCGGTGTCGGGGCCACAGAGCTCTCAGGCGTCTCACTCATGGCGAAGTCGAGTATACCGGTGAATCGACGGCGCCTTGAAAATGTGCTTTCGCGGAACGGACGCGAATCCTGAATCGCTCGGCAGAGCTGCCAGCCAGCAGACTTCCCTACCGCTGCTTGCCCTTCTTCTCGATTGCCTCGGCCGCACTCACGATCTCCGCCACATGCCCGCTGTTCACCAGCGCCGCACTCCGCTCGTCCGCCATCCCCACCACGCGCCCCAGAACCATTGCGAAAGCAAAAGCATGCGCCTTCGACTGCCAGCGCGCGCCTTCGATCAGCGGCGGCAGCGCTTCTTCTCCCAGCGCCTTCAGTATCTTGGGATCGCGCTTCGCCGTAAGCCCAAGCAGCAGCGCACTCGCCTTGTTGCGGTCCGTCCACACGCCCGAGTACAGCAGCCCAATGATCTGCTGCACATTAAGCCCCGGCAGGGGACCAGCCTGCGCCATCACCGCCAGCGCCCGTACCGCGTTGTCGCGCACCGCATCGTCATCGTCGTTCATTGCATCTTCCAGCGCCCGCACCTGCGCCGTCGATCGCTCCACATACCCCAGCAACTCCGCAGCCGCGCGCCGTTGCTCCACACTGCCGCTGCGCCGGAGTACACGCGCAATCACGTCCGCATGCCCCACCGCGAACGCCCGCAGTTGCTCCTGCGCGGCACGCGCCGCAGGGTCCTTCGCCAGCGCATACCCTGCCGAATCGTCCTCCGCGGACTCTCCTCGCGCGTCCGCCGTCTGCAAAGCCTTCTCAGCTTTGACGTAGAGTCCCAGCGCTTCCACCGGCAACGCATCGCTTCCGGTCGGCGTCGAGCGCTGCTCCAGCGGGATCGCCGACTCACCCTCCACACCGACAAAGATACTCAGCTCACCTTTGTCGTTGCAGCAGATCACCGCGACATCGGTGGCCGGCTTGCCCGTCACCGCGACTACATCGCCTTGCACCTGCCGCCGGAAGCTCGCCGCCGCAGCCAGCCTCACATCCGCGCCAATACGCGCTGTCAGCTTCTGCCGCAAGGCCGCTGTGTTGGGATCGTCGCGGTCCCAGCCCGCATACCCGAACAAATCAATCGTGCCGACACGCTTCGTATTGGGAGCCGCCTCCTGCGCCCGCGCCGACCCGCACACCAACATCAGGCAGAAGGCAAGAGCGAAACCCGCGTTCCGGCAGCTATATCGCTTGTCATCTCGACTGGAGCGCCACCCTGCCTTGTCATCTCGACCGGAGCGCGGCGGAGCGGAGAGATCCCTGTGTTTCGGACCACCGGGGGTGCACGGGCCAGCGGAGAACAAAGGCTCGTTCCTCACTTGGCCTTCTTCTCCGGCATCCGCTCCGGATTGAACAGCTCATCCGACAGCTTTGTGTTGTAGACCACCTTGTTCAGGTAGCGCTGCGAAACCATGTCGCCGTTATGGAGCCGCGTGATCGTCAGCGGCGTCTGGATCTCGCCCTGCGGCTGGTAATTGTCATACTGCTCTTCATCCGTGTCGAAGTCCTTGTAGGTCGCATTGCGCCACTGGAAAGTCCGGCTCACCGGCAGGTGCGTATTGTTGTCCAGCATCAGCGTCATGGAATCGTTGTCCGCCGTCAGCACGCTTACCTTGTCGACGATCCGGCGCGAGTACATGTCCGTGCCTTCAAACGTCACCAGTGTTCCCGGCCGCTTCAGCCAGTCATTCACCATCACCTGCAGCGTATGCTTGCGCCTGCGCTGGTAATCCGCGATCTCGTCCTTCGGCAGCTCCTTCTTGCCTTGGTACGTGAGCTCATAGCCGCTGTCCGCGGTCCACACCGTCGCCACGTCACGCTTCGCCTTGGACATGGGCACGCCCAGCAGCTCGGTAATGGGGTTCGCATTCTTTGAAACGATCACCACCCGCTCGCCAAACGGCTGCGTCCGGTAAAACTCCTCGAACTGAAAGATAAAAGGGTTCGCCGCGCCCTTGTAGAACGTCGATCCCTGCCCATACTCCGTCCAGTCCCGGACACCGCGCCATTTCTCGCCGCCCAACGCATCCACCATCTGGTCCAGCAGCTTCTGTCCTTTGCTTCCGCTCGCATCCTCATGCGCACTCTGCGCGCTGGGAAGCGCAGAGGCCTGCGCGCCCGCCCGCGTCACGCCCGCCGCGCCCACCGACACTGCGAGACCGAGAACCAACATTGCCGTGCTCACGCCCAATGAGAACCGCTTGTCATCTCGACCGGAGCGCTGCGCAATGGAGAGTCCCCTGAATTGAGGACCAGCGACAACGCCATCCTCCCGCCGACCCAACCCGACCAAACCCGAAACCGCTTCCAAACCTCGCATACCGCCCCCAGCTGCGCCGTTCAACCCACCAGCACAGCGCCGCCGTTCACGTTCCATATCTCGCCGGAGATGAAGCCGGCCCACGGCGTGCAAAGAAACACGATCGGCCCGGCAATCTCTTCCGGCTCGGCCGCGCGCCCGAGCGGAATTAACCCCAACGCTTTCTTGGACGCATCCGGGTCACTCAAGGTTCCGGCCGACATCTCCGTCCGCACCCACCCCGGCGCCACGCAATTGCATAGGATGCCCTCGGGCCCCAGCTCGCTCGACAGGCTCTTGGTCAGCGACAGCAGCGCGCCCTTACTCGCCGCGTAATCCGCATGGAACGCTTCGCCTCGCTGTGCCGCGGTCGACGCCACCAGCACAATGTGCCCCCGCACCCGCTCGCTCAACTGCTCAAACCGCGAAGCTCCCTCCGCTCCACTGACCCGAAACCCGCCCCCCACGCCCGCATCCACTCTCGCCGAAGCCGCGCCAGGCGCCAGCACGGGCGCACCTTCCGCCGGTGCCGGCCAAGTGATCCGGTCGCTATACACCACCTCTTCCAGCAGCTCCCGCGCATGGACCCCGCCCTCCTCGCGGGTTTCGCCGCTCGCCTGCCCTGGCCCATACAACGCGTCGCCGGTCATCGCGGTGGCATCCTGCCCTTCCGCCTCCGCCCGCTCCGGCCCCAGCTCCGCAATCGTCTGCGCAGCCTCGGGAACCTGCGTACCCTTCGCCTTCATCCGGGCCGTCGCCGCCGACACCACCCCAAACACGCTGTCGAGATTCACCCGCAGCGTCCCGCCCCACTGCGCATCGGTCATCGTGTCCACCGGCTGATCATGCGGAGGCCAGATCCCATGGTTCACCACCACAATATCTGGCCCGCCGAACACTGCCGCGGCCTTCGCCACCAGAGCCCGCCCATCCTCCGCGCTCGCCAGCTCCTGCTGTACCGCCCGGCACATCTCTTCGCCGCCACACTCCATTACCAGCGCCCGCGCACGATCTTCCGAGCTCTTGTAGCTGAACACCACCCGCGCGCCCGCCTGCCGCAGCAACCGCACCGTCGCCGCGCCAATGCCGCGCGACCCGCCCGTCACCAGGGCCGTTTTGCCGTTCAGCCGTAGCCCTACCGCTTCATTTCCATAACTCATATGTCTGACCCTAGCGGCTCGGCGGCGAGACTTGCAACTGTTCCGGTTGCACGTTCTGCTCCAACAGCTCTTCCTGCTGCTGCGTCTGCAGCGCGGCGCGCAGACGCAACGTGCCCACCACCTCAAACGCAAGCAGACCTGCGAACACTATTGCAACCGCGAAGAAGGAAAACCGTCCGCTCGGCCAGAACCGGGCAGGCCACTGATCGATCAGCTTGTCGGAAAATGTTGTATTCAGCCGCTGCGGAAACAGGTCAGGATCGGCTACCTTCTTCCACCGTGAGGCAATGACCGTCCCTCGCACATTGGCCAGCAGCACACACGCAATCGCGATGTCCAGAAGTCCCAGCGACCGGCCCAGCAACACCACGATAGCTCCAGAAGCCAGGTATCCCAGCGCCACCAGCACCGCGGCCGCCACGCTGTGTTCTCGCACACCCATGCCGCCCAGCCAGTAAAACAACAGCATGAGCACAGCAATCAGCGGGTGCCCCGTCAAGACCGAAACCGCTGCCGCAATCACCGCGACCACGATGCACACCCACAAGCCCTGCTGCCCCAGAGAATCCGCTTCATACGGCTGGTTCGCCGGCCAGAAAATCCGCTTGAAGATGTTCTCTTCGCGGCTCGCTTCCCCGCTCAATCCGAGTATGCTCATGCCCAGCGTTGTACCAGAAACCCGCTACCTTCTGTTTCCGGCAGCATCTGAGCCCATACAGCAACTACGGCCCATCCTTTTCGCCCATCCTCTTTTCAAGGAGCTCCCATGAAGATCGTCGTCCTCATCTGCCGCATTCTGCTCGGCCTCGGCTTCGTTGTCTTCGGCCTCAACGGCTTCCTGCACTTCATGGGTCACGAACCCGTTCTGCCGCCCGACTCCCTCGTGGGCAAATTCAGTGCCGCCATGTCCGGCAGCGGCTGGATGCATGCCATCGCCGCCATGCAGGTTCTGGGCGGCCTCCTGGTTCTCATCGGCGGGACCGCGCCCCTTGGCCTCGTCATCCTCGGGCCCATCCTGTTCAACATCCTCTGCTTCCACATCTTCCTGACCGCAGGCGCGCAGATCGCCCCCGGCATCGTCTTCACCCTCCTGGAGCTCGTGCTGATCTACGCTTACCGCCCTTACTTCAGCGGCATCTTCAACACCAAGGCCCAACCCGCCGCCTAGCCCGCCCTCGGAGCTACACGGACTTTTCCGGGTGCCTCATCCGTGGCGGTCTTATCGCCACGGGTGAGGCACCCCTCCATGCCAACGTCAGCAGCCACGTATTCGAGAACCTACTTCTTCTCCTTCGCAGCCAGCGCCCTCTTCCGCTCCCGAACAACAGCCGCCAGCTCCTTGGCCGGCAGCGCCAGCACTTCACGTGTCTTCTTCGGCAGCTTGGCCAACGTCCTCTCATATGCTGCCCGCAGCAGCTCCTTCCACTCAGACGGCCGCAGCGCGCCCCATCGCTCCGCCGCCACCCAGTAGATGCGCGCAAAGTACGGGGCGGGCTTCAACCCATCCCGCTCCACCAGTTCCGCAAAGCGCTCCGGCCCCGCTGCAATGGACACGACACCGTGCGCATCGCCGGACAGGTTCATCAGGCAGAACATCTTGCCGCCAATCGCCTTGTCCCCGGCCCAGAACACCAGGTTGTCGCCCCACTGCTGTGTCTCCTCCACCTGCGGCAGCGACAGCAGAAACTCGCGCGCTCGCTCGGCGTCCATGCACGCAGTATAGAGACACAGGAAGGGCCGCTCCACACATGAGAGCGGCCCTTCTAGGCGACACACTATTTTGAGTGATTCGCCTTCGCCTTGTTTCCACCGGCCTTGCGCAGCTTGCTTGCCGCCGCGGCCATGCCGTCGCTCTTCTTCTCTGACTTCGTCTGATCGGTTTTCGGCTCGCAGCTTCCCTTGGTTCCACGCGCCTTCCCGGGCACCGGCTTGTAACCCGGCCAGCACTGCGTATCCTGCTTGGCCGGCTCCTTCTTCGCCTTGCCCTTGCCCGTAGAGCTCGGGTTATTCGAGCGCTTCGCCGCGCCGCTTCCTGCCCGCTTGGCCGTAGCGCTCTTCTTCGCTGAACTCTTCTCTGCTGAGCTTTTCTTCGCCGGAGTCTTTTTCGCGGAACTCTTCTTTGCCGTTGCCATACTGTGCTGCCTCCACTCTTACCTGAGAAGCACGAAGTGAATCTCGCGCTGTCGGCGCCGCGTACCACTTTCAGCGCAGTCGCAAACGGGTCGGTCCTTTTGCAGTGGAGCCATCCACAACGTGTCCCCCCTGCGTGATCACGATCCTGCCGTCGCTCACCAGCCGCCGTGCCGCCGCACGCGCCGGCTCCATCAGCGGCTCCCAGGCGTCACGCTCGTCCGACCCAGCCACCGCCCGCGCTGCTTCGCTCGGGCAGATTGTCTTGCCCGCACCCCGCTCCGCCAGCAGCTTCAGAATCGTGCTCTCCAACTCCTTGTCCTTTGCCGACACCCTGCCTCCCCTGCAACCTGCGCTGCAATACTTCACCGCGTCCCAGTTCTTCGCCCATGCCTTGCGCCACTCCATCGTGCGGCCGCACGCGGCGCAGGTCTTCGACGCACGGTTTCCAGCTTGCGACTCCCTCTTGTGAACTCGATCAGGCACGCGGCCTCTGCCTCCAGCACGCTGGCTTCTATACTTTGAGATGCCAGCATGACAACCGCATCCGCCCCGTCCTTCGCGCCCGTCGCCGACCAGCTCGATCTCATCATCAAAGGCGTCGCCGAGCTCATCCCCGCCGCATCGTCCACACTCGCCGACGCCCTCGCCCCACGCCTCGAAGAGTCACTCCGCACCGGCACGCCGCTCCGCATCAAGGCCGGCTTCGACCCCACCGCGCCCGACCTCCATCTCGGCCACACCGTGCTCATGCGCAAGCTGCGCCACTTCCAGCAGCTCGGCCACACCGTCATCTTTCTTATTGGCGACTCCACCGCGCTCATCGGCGACCCCACCGGCAAGAACGTCACCCGCAAGCCCCTCACCCGCGAAGAAATCGCCCTCAACGCCGAGTCCTACAAGGAGCAGGTCTTCAAGATCCTCGACCCCGCCACCACCGAGGTCCGCTACAACTCCGAGTGGCTCGACAAGCTTTCCTACTACGACATCGTCAAGCTCATGTCGCGCTTCACACTTTCGCAGATGATCGAACGCGAGGACTTCCACAAGCGCTTCGCCGCCGAAGAAGTCATCTCCCTCCACGAGCTCATGTACCCCATCATGCAGGGCTACGACTCCGTCGCCCTCCGGTGCGACGTCGAGCTCGGCGGCACCGACCAGAAGTTCAACCTCATGCGCGGCCGCGACCTCCAGCGCGACGCTGGCCAGAAGCCGCAGATCGTCCTCATGACGCCCATCCTCGAAGGCCTCGACGGCGTCCAGAAGATGAGCAAATCGCTCGGCAATGCCATCGGCATCCACGACCCCGCGCCCGACATGTACGGCAAGCTCATGAGCATCTCCGACGAGCTCATGTGGCGCTACTGGACACTCCTCACCGACCTCCCGCAATCCCAGATCGACGCCATGCGCGAGAGCGTGGCGACCGGCGCCCTGCATCCGATGCAGGCCAAGAAGAACCTTGCCCAAGCCATTACCGCCGACTTCCACTCCGCCATCGCGGCTGACCAAGCCGCTCAGGGCTGGGCCACGCAATTCCAGCAAAAGGGCGTCAGCGAAGATCTGCCCGTGGTGAACATCTCCCGCTCTGCGGAAGGTCTGGTTACTACTGTCACAACGAGCGGTGGCGGACAGCGCGAAAACATTTGGAACGCAGGAGCCGTTCGAGTTCCGAAGTTGCTGGTACTAGCCGGTCTCGCATCAAGTGGAAACGACGCCCAACGGCAGATTCGGGCTAACGCGGTCTCAGTCAACCGGGAAAAGGTTGCGGAGATGGAAATGGAGCATCACAAGTTTCCTAAGGAGGATGAGGACTTGGTGCTACGTCTCGGGAAACGCTCCGTCCGTGTGAACTGGGTCGAGTAGTACGGCTCACGCCACCAAATCCCACCGCGCAATCCGCCTTCCTCCCGCGCCACCACGAACGCCGCCTCAGCTTCCCTGGTACCTTTTCAGCACATCCTCCAGCGTCAGCACCCCCTCCAGCGCCCCACGCAGAGCCCGGTTCGACACCGGCAGCAGCGGCCACCGCCGAAAGTGTGGCAGCGCGCTTGAAAGCAGCTGGTCTGGAAAGATCAGCGGCGTCCGCTCTGGCCCCAGCCGCCCTTCCAGCGTCTCCTCCGCTCCTTCGCGCAGCAGCGAATGCAGCTCCTCACCGCGCGCCGCATACCATCCACCCTCGCTGCACCGCACCAGCACCGCAGCCGCCGCGATCACTTCCTCCGTCTCCCCCAGCGACTCCCGCACACTCCCTACGCTTTCCTTGCCTTCCAGGATCGGCACAGACACAGGCCGTAGCGCGTCCTCGAAGCGCAGCTCGCTTTCCTCCCGCTGCTCCTCCATCGAAGGCAGGTACAACCCATCCTGGTGCGTGAAGACCTCGAAGATCGGCACCGGCTGCAGCACGCGCGAAATCAGGTACGCAATGGTGTTCGCCAGGATCACCGGCAGAATGATCGAGTAGTTCCCGCTCACCTCCAGCACCATGAACACGCTCGTCAGCGGCGCGCGCAGAAACGCCGCGAACAGCACGCCCATCCCCACCAGCGCATAGCTTCCGATCGGACCCGTGAACGAGGGCGCGATGATCTTCTCGAACGACCCCACCGAAGCTCCCAGCATGGCCCCTACAAACAGCGTCGGCGCAAACATCCCGCCCGGCGTCCCGCTTGAAAACGAAAGCGTCGTCGCCACGATCTTGAACGCCGCCAGCAGCAGCAGCACCTTGAACACATACTGCCCATGCATGGCCTGGTCGATCGCCGCGTAACCGGCGCCCATCACCTGCGGCAGGCCAAAGTACCCAATGCCGCCCACCAGCAGCCCGGCCAGCATCGGCTGCACCATCTGCGAGGCCGCCGGCTGCCGCCGCAGTAGCGGCCGTAGCGTTCCCAGCGCCTTGGCGAACACCAGCGACGCCACGCCACCCACCACACCGAGCACGGCATAGGCGCCCAGCTCGCGCGGATCCCGCAGCGAGATCGACGGAATCCGGAACATCGGCTCCGCGCCCCAGAACCACCGCGCCACAACCACCGCTGACACCGCCGCCAGCACAATCGACCCCAGCACCGCCGAGGTCCACTGCCCGATCACTTCCTCGATGACGAACAGGATTGCCGAGATCGGCGCATTGAACGCCGCCGCCAGCCCCGCCGCCGCCCCCACCGGCGCGAACACCCGCAGCCGCTCTCGCGAAAGCCCCACCTTCCGGCTGATCAGTGACGCCACGCCCGCGCCGATCTGCAGCGACGGATCTTCCGGCCCCAGCGAGAACCCGCTCCCAATCGCCAGGGACGACAGCAGGAATTTCCCGATCATCGTCCGGGTCGAGATATACCCGTTGCTGATGTACAGCGCCGCCTTGGTCTGGTTTACACCGCTGCCGCGCACCTGTGGAAACAGGTACCGCGTGCACACCGCGATCACCAGCCCTGCCGCCGCCGGCGCCAAAAACATCCTCGTCTGATGCGGTGCCGGAGCCGCCCCTTGCAGCAGCACGCTCAGCCACTCGATGCTCATCCGGAACAGCACCACCAACAGCCCGGAGATCACGCCGATAAAGATGGAGAGCAGCAGAAACAGCCGTTCTTCCCGCAGGCCCGCAATCGCCCCCATGGCCTGCGGCTCCGCGACACTCCCCGTGTCCGCAGCTGTGCTCATCGTCCGCCGTCCCGTGCGTCTGCCGTCCCCGGCTGCGCCAGCATCCTGAGCAGCAGCGCGTCGTCCCCCGTGGGCGTTCCGCACACCATTGCCGTCTGCGCTTCCGTGTCGGCGATCAGCTTCGCGGCTGCATCGCTCATCGCTGCGTTCCGCGCCAGGCTGCCGCGTTGAAAGCCGGCGCCTACCTGCTTCCAACTTCCCTGCAGGGACGTCATGGCTGCCGCCGCCGTATCCTCCGCAGGCGTAGCCTCTCCCTCATTCTTCAGTCGCATGTTCACCACCGCCGAGCAGCTTTGCAGCCTTCGTCGCGCAATCGCCTCCGCCAGAACAATATGCGAAGCCCTATCCTCCGCCGGCAGATCACGCGACATGCTCAACTCCGGGATTCGCCGCGCCGTGTCCAGCATCTCT
>CAXSHQ010000075.1:0-15672 GCA_964236875.1 uncultured Acidobacteriaceae bacterium
TAGAGTCACGACAAGGACGCGTAGTCCTCGACCCTCGCCTTACTGTGGCTAGAGAATGGTGCGCACGGAGCGGCGAACTAACTCGGTTGTGACGCCGTAAACCAGGTGCGTGACGAAGGGCGTAAGGAGCGTAGCGGCGGGAGCGTCGCTGGGCGAGCCGGACAGGTTCAGCGAGGGCACGGCGACGAGGTCTGCGCCTCCGAAAAGCACGGCGCCAAAAGTGGTGCCGAAGCCGGAACGGACCAAGGGTGAGTACTCGGCGTGACCGCCGTAGAGGCCTCCCATGAGAGCTCCGAAAGCGTAGTGGACGATGGGGCCGTCCTTCTGCTGCTCTGCCCAGGTAAGATGGCGTCCACCGGTGACGTGCTCGACGATGAAGTCGGCGGCTTTCATGGTGGCGTCCTGCTTGGGTTCGGCGTCGCTGCTGGATGGCTGCTGATCGGCGGGTGCGACGGCTTGCGCGAGCTTCTTGCCGGGACCTTCGCTGAAGACGTTCATGGCCCAGGCGGCTACCAGCCCGCCGGCTACACCGGCGAGGATGCCGCGAATGGGGTGTTTTTCTGATTGCATGAGTGGGTCCCTTGCGTGCTCGTGATGTTGGGTGAGATGCGCGAAGGCCAAGAGGCGTGTGGATGGCAACCTATACTGGCAGTGCTCGGTTGACGCCCGCTGTGCGGGCGGCTGCAGCATGTCCCCGTCGTCCAGCGGCCCAGGACGCCGCCTTCTCGAGGTGGAAACACAGGTTCGAATCCTGTCGGGGACGCCAGTGCGGCTGGCAAGCAGCGTAGGCGGGAGCGATGCCGCCTACACCCCTGCGACTCGCTCGGGGTGCGGAAGGATAATCAGTGGGAGGCAGGCCGGCCGGCGTGACGATGCTACCGTGTGTGCATGGCCGATCCTAAAAGAATTCTGGCTCATCTGGATGAGCTTCGCGCCCTGACCGGCGATGAAGCCGGTGCGCAGCGCGTGGCGTGGTCGCCAGTGTGGCTGAAGGCGCGTGCGTGGTTTGAGGACAAGCTGCGGGAGCTGCCAGTGGAGCGGCATTATGATGCGGCTGGAAACCACTGGGTGACGCTCCGAGGCGCGAGCGAGGAGGCGCTGGTGCTGGGGAGTCATCTGGACTCCGTGCCGAACGGCGGGTGGCTGGACGGGTGCCTGGGCGTGCTGGCGGGCTTGGAAGTGCTGAACGCGCTGAGTGACAAGTATCGCGGCAAGCCGCCGTTCACAATCAAGCTGGTGGACTGGGCCGATGAGGAAGGGGCGCGGTTTGGGCGGAGCCTGTTCGGGTCGTCGGCGTTTGCCGGGACGCACTCTGTAGCGGCGGACCGGGTGCGGACGGACCGCGAGGGAGTCACGCTGGAAGCGGCGCTGAAGGCTTGCGGCGTTTGTGTCGACGACGTCGGCGGAGCGGCTGCGGGGCAGAAGGACGTGGCAGCATACCTGGAGTTGCACATCGAGCAGGGGCCGGTGCTGGAGCGCATCGGCAAGGCGCTGGGCGTGGTGCAGGGAACCAAAGGCGTGGAGCGTTGGGCGATCACGTTTCATGGGCAGGAGGCGCACTCAGGCTCAACGCCGATGGCGGTGCGGCGCGATGCTCTGGCTGCTTGCGCGAAGCTGGCGCTGGAGATACGGCCGATTGCGCAGAAGCATCCGCAGGCCGTGGCGACGATGGGGAGCGTGAAGACGTTCCCGGGGATTGTGACGGCGGTGGTGGGGCGCTGCGAGGCGACGCTGGATATGCGCGACCTGGATGCCGAGGTGTTGGCCGGGATGCTGCAAGAGGCGCGCGCGGCAAGCGAGCGCTTTGCCGCCGAAGAAGGCTGCACGGTGGAGTGGGAGAATATCTGGTCGATTGAGCCTATCCCGTTCCATGCGGAGCTGATTGCGCTGGCGGATGAGGCGGTGCGGGAGGTGTCGGGCGACGCGAATGAACCAGAGCATCTGCCGTCCGGGCCGCTGCACGATGCGGCGGAGGTGGCGCGCTGCGGCATTCCGACGGTGATGCTGTTTGTGCAGTCGCTGAACGGGCTGAGCCACAACAAGCTGGAGGATACGGGCCGCGCGCACCTTGAGCAGGCGGTGCTGGCGCTGGAGCGATTGACGGAGAAGACGCTGGCGTGGATGGCGCGGAGATGACGAGGCGCCAGTGAGTCAGTTTCAAACTTCTCGACGAACTAATGTTATCGCTCGCTGAAGCACATAGATCACAAGCGTTAGGCCGAGAAAAGTCCACGTCGCATACTCAAGAGCGCCCATGAATGCCGCGAGTCCATCTTGACCATCATGTGGGGCCTCGCGAGCATAACGCTCGAATAGAACTTCGTTGGTCCTATAGAAGATCCAGACCGCAGACACGATTCCCAAGACAACAGAGATCACTGCCTGGGCTGGTCGCGATTTGGGCAATCTCAGCACATGCCATTCTCACGCGCATTGGTTCCTTCCCCGTGGGGTTCGCTATAGCACGAGAGATGTTGCATAATCGTGACTTCCGAATAGCGGAAAACGAAGGAGCAGGCGCTATCGACTCAAATGGTGAGCAGACGAATTTTCTGCAGCAGGCGCCCGGTTCGCCGGAGGTAGCGGCGCGCTTTCCGGACCTGCATCCGGCGTTCGACCGGACGGCTGCGCTGGCGGAAGCGAACCGCTGCTTGTTCTGCTTCGATGCGCCGTGCACGCAGGCTTGCCCGACGCATATCGATGTGCCGCGGTTCATCAAGAAGATTGCGAGCGACAACCTGGAGGGGTCGGCGAAGACGATTCTGGAGGCGAACATCCTGGGGTTGAGCTGCTCGCGGGCTTGCCCGGTGGATGTGCTGTGCCAGGGTGCGTGCGTACTGCATAGGTACAACAAGCAGCCGATTGAGATTGGCCGGTTGCAGCGCTTTGCCATGGATGCGCTGCATGAAAGCGGCGCGCCGCTGCCGTTTGTGCCGGGTGAAGACACAGGGAAGCGCGTAGCGATGATCGGTGGTGGGCCGGCGTCACTGGCGTGTGCGGCGGAGCTTCGGAGGCGCGGGGTGGCGGCGGTGATCTATGACGCGCGGCCGCTGCCGGGCGGGCTGAACACGTATGGCATTGCCGAGTACAAGCTGACGCTCCAAGCGAGCCTGCGGGAGATCGACATGCTGGCGCAGCTCGGGGTGGAGTTCCGCTTCAACACGGTGGTGGATGCGGCCATGCTGGCGAAGATAGAGGCCGAGTACGATGCGGTATTTCTTGGCATGGGGCTGGGGGCGATTCACCGGCTGGGCCTCGCTGGCGAGGAGATGCCCGGTGTGACGAATGCGCTCCTGTACATCGCCGGGTATAAGCGTGGGGAGATTACGTCCGCGCCGAAGCGGGTGGCGGTGATCGGTGCGGGGAACACGGCCATCGATGCGGCGAATGCAGCGCGGCGGCTGGGCGCGGATGAGGTCACGATGGTGTACCGGCGTGGGCCGGAGCAGATGTCGGCGTTCGACTTCGAGTATGAACACGCGAAGCAGGAGGGTGTGCGGTTCCTGTGGCATGTGAAGCCGTTGGCGCTGCGCGGGGATGGCAAGCTGGAGGGGTTGGAACTGGCGAAGCTGGAACCCACGGCCGACGGTTCGCTGGTGGAACGTACGGGGGAGAACTTTATGCTGCCGGTGGACCTGATTGTGCTGGCGATTGGGCAGGCTACGCATACGGAATTCTTGGCTGGTGAGGGTGTTGGGAGCGCCAAGGTGAAGTTGGAGCGCGGGCGTGTGCTGATCGACCGCACAACAGGGCAGACTTCCAATCCGAAGTTTTTTGCGGGCGGGGACTGCACGAACGGTGGGCGCGAAGTTGTGGATGCGGTGGCGGATGGTAAGCGGGCGGGGATCGGCATGGCCGCCTGGCTGCTGGGCTCTGCGGATGTGCTGCATGGGGGTGCGCATGCCCACGCTTGAGACGACGTTCGCGGGTATCCGCTGCCTGAACCCATTCTGGCTGGCGAGCGCGCCGCCGACCAACTGCGGTGAGCAGATCATGCGGGCGTTCGACGCCGGTTGGGGCGGCGCGGTGTGGAAGACGATTGGCGCGCCGATCACGAATGTGAGCTCGCGGTACAGCTCGATCGATTGGGCGGGGCAGCGGATGATGGGCTTCAACAACATCGAGCTCATTAGCGACCGGCCGACGGAGCTGAACCTGCGCGAGATCGCGGAGGTGAAGCGGCGGTATCCGAAGCATGTGGTGATTGCGTCGCTGATGGTGGAGTCGACGCCCGAGGCGTGGCATGAGATGGTGCAGCGCGCGGAAGACGCGGGCGCGGATGGGTTGGAGCTGAACTTCGGCTGTCCGCACGGAATGAGCGAGCGTGGCATGGGCGCCGCGGTGGGACAGGTGCCGGAGTACTGCGAGCGGATAACCGGGTGGGTGAAGGAGAAGGCGCGCACGCCGGTGATCGTGAAGCTGACGCCGAATATCTCCGACATACGCATGCCCGCGCGTGCGGCGAAGGCGGCGGGTGCGGATGCGCTGAGTGCGATCAACACGATCAACAGCATCACGGGCATCAACCTAGACACGCTGGAGCCACGTCCGAAGGTGGATGGCAAGAGCTCGCATGGTGGGTATTGCGGACCTGCCGTGAAACCGATTGCGCTGAACATGGTGCAGCAGGTGATGAGCGATCCGCTGGCTGCGCTGCCGCTTTCGGGAATTGGCGGGATCGGGACGTGGCAGGATGCGGCAGAGTTCATGCTGCTGGGCTGCGGCAATGTGCAGGTGTGCACGGCGGCGATGCACTACGGCTATCGCATTGTGGAAGATATGGCCGATGGACTGCTGGGATGGATGCGCCGCAAGGGCTACAACACGCTGGAAGACTTTCGCGGGCTCTCGCTGCCCAACGTGCGTGAGTGGAAGAACCTGAACCTGAATTACCAGGTGGTGGCGCGCATCCATGAGGATCTGTGCATTGGGTGCGAGCTTTGCTACACGGCCTGCTGGGATGGGGCGCACCAGTGCATCCACCTGGACCGCGCATTGCCGCAGCACGACACCACGCGCACGCCGGCGATGGTGACCGCCGAGAGTAGCCGCGTGATTACGACCACGCCGATTCCGAAGCTGGATATGAACGGGCTGGGTGTCGGTGGGCCGTACCGCACGCCGCTCTCGCGAATACCGCGTGTGGATGAGCACCATTGCGTGGGGTGCAATCTTTGCTCGCTGGTGTGCCCGGTGCCGGAGTGCATCACGATGGAGCGGGTGGATGAAGGCTTGCCTGCGGAGACCTGGGAGGAGCGTGTGGCGCAGGGGTATGTGCCTCAGGGTGTGACGGCGCCGACGGACTTGAACCCCAATTTATAAGTGAGGCTGAGAGCCTAAATAGGAGGTATTCGATGAAAAAGGAGATGCCTGATTTTCCCCTTCACGTTCGCAACGAGCAGGCCCCACCAAAACAGCGAGATCGGTGGTTTGCTACGCAACCAGCCGGGCTGGACCGCGCGAAAGCGTGTGGGCTAAACGAGATGCTGGTCTACTTTGGGCTCTCGTATGTAGCGGGAACTTCTGGCATTACGTCGTATAACTCACTCGCACAAATTACAACTGGGTCCGTACTTGAGATGCTGGACGCTGTTGTCGCGCTGCGGAATGCAGGTCTGCTCGATGAGCAGTTCGCGACTGAGAAGGAACCGACAACGCTCACGCTTCGGTATTTGGATGTCGAGTCAGAGGCCTGAGCGTATGGGAACTCTAATCAAAAACGGCACTGTAGTGACCGCACACGGCTCGGAACGCGCTGATGTGCTGATTGAGGGCGAACGCATTGTGCAAGTTGGCGCGGGGCTCACTGAGGCGGGGCATGAAGTTGTGGATGCGAGTGGGCTGCTGGTGATGCCGGGCGGTATCGATGTGCACACGCATCTGGATATGCCGTTTGGTGGAACGACGTCCGCCGACGACTACACGACCGGGACGCAGGCGGCGGCGGTGGGTGGGACGACGACGGTGATCGACTTTGCGCTGCAGAAGCAGGGCAGCACGATGAAGGAGGCGCTGGCCACGTGGCTGGGCAAATCCGATGGCAAGGCCTGCGTGGACTTCTCGCTGCATATGGCGGTGACGGATCTGGGGCCGGGGGATGGTTCGCAGGGGCTGCGCGAGATGGAGGAGATGACGGCGGCGGGTATATCGAGTTTCAAGCTGTTTATGGCCTACCCCGGCGTGCTGATGATCGACGACGGGCTGATGTTCAAGGTGATGCAGAAAGCGGCGGCGCTGAACGCGCTGTGCTGCATCCATGCGGAGAACGGCAGCGCCATCGATATCGTTGTCGCGCAGATGCTGGCGGAAGGAAAGACAGCGCCGCACTTCCACGCGCTGTCGCGTGATCCGAAGGCAGAGGCGGAGGCGACGCATCGTAGCATTGCGCTGGCGGATATGTGCGGGGCGGCGGTGTACATCGTGCACCTATCGAATGAGTATGCGTTGGCGGAGTTGGAGTTTATGCAGGCGCGCGGCGCGAAGGCACTGGCGGAGACGTGTACGCAATACCTAGTGCTGTCTCTGGAAGACCAGATGCCGGGCAAGAGCTGGGAGGAGGCGAAGTTTGTGTTTACGCCTCCGCTGCGAGAGAGGCGGCATCAGGAGTCGCTGTGGGGTGCGGTGGCCGATGGCACGCTGTCGGTGGTTTCGACCGATCACTGTCCCTTCACGCTGGAGCAGAAGGCGTTGGGACGTGGTGACTTCTCGAAGATTCCGAATGGCGGGCCGGGCATCGAGAACCGGCTGCAGGTGCTGTGGCATTTTGGCGTGAACAGCGGGCGCATTTCACCGGAACGGTTTGTGGAAGTGAGCGCGACGAATCCCGCCAGGATATTTGGCATGGAGAAGCAGAAGGGAGCCATCGCAGTGGGCCTGGATGCCGACATTCTGCTGTGGGATCCGAAGGTGGAATACACGATTTCTGCGGCGACGCAGTGCATGGCGAACGACTACAACATGTTTGAAGGCTGGCGGGTGAAGGGGAATGCCGCGAAGGTGTTTTCTCGCGGCGAGCTGGTGGTGGACAACACAGCGCAGCCGGGCAAGTTCCTGGGCGCAACAGGGCGCGGGCGGTTTGTGCGGCGCGAGTGCAACGCGGGAGGGTTCGCGTGGTAACGCCTGTTGCGACCGCGACAGTGGAAGACACGGGTGCCCCACGCGGCTTCTTCGATGCGAACCTTGCGCCGGACCCGCGGCTATGGAACGCGGACCTCGCGCCGACGGAGCCGGTCCGGCGCACTTGGACGACGTATAACTACCTGGCGCTGTGGTTTTCCATAAGCATGGAAGTGACCACGTACATGCTGGCGTCGTCGCTGATTGCGGGCGGGATGAACTGGAAGCAGGCGGTGTTGACTATCCTGCTGGGCAACCTGATCGTGCTGGTGCCGATGCTGTTGAATGCGCATGCGGGAACGAAGTACGGTATTCCGTTTCCGGTGTTCGTGCGCGCGTCGTTCGGGCCGGTGGGAGCGAATGTGCCGGCGATCCTGCGGGCAGTTGTGGCGTGTGGGTGGTTCGGGATTCAGTCGTGGATCGGCGGGCAGGCGATTGCGCAGATGGTGAATGTGCTGGCACCACAGACTGTGCACATGCCTTGGGTCGTAGGCGTGTGCTTTATGGCGTTCTGGGCGCTGAACATGGCGGTGGTGTGGCGCGGGGTGGAGTCGATCCGGTTTCTGCAGGGCTACTCGGTGCCCGTGATGCTGGTGCTTTCGGGCATGCTGCTGATGTTCATGCTGCGCAAGGCGGGCGGCTTCGGGCCGATGCTGGCTGCGCCGAGTCACTTCAATTCGCGAGGGGCGTTTTTGAAGTTCTTCTTTCCGTCACTGACGGCAATGGTGGGGTACTGGGCGACGCTATCGCTGAACATTCCGGACTTTACGCGTTATGCGAAGAACCAGGAAGCGCAGATCGTGGGGCAGGGGCTTGGACTGCCAATTGCGATGGTGACGTATTCGTTCCTGGGCATCGCGGTGACGTCGGCATCGACGGTGGTGTTTGGGCGGCCGATCTGGAGCCCGGTGGAGTTGCTGGGGATGTTTCACCAGCCGCTGCTGGCGTTTCTGGGGTTGATCGCGCTGCTGATTGCGACGCTGAATGTGAACATTGGCGCGAATGTAGTGGGGCCGTCTAATGACATTTCCAACCTGAACCCACGGCTGATCAGCTTCCGCACGGGCGGGCTGATCACGGGGCTGCTGGGTTTGGCGATGATGCCCTGGAAGCTGATGGCAACGTTCGGCAGCTATGTGTTCGGATGGCTGGTGGGTTACTCGGGCTTGCTGGGGCCGGTGGCGGGGATCATGGTTGCGGATTATTTTCTAATCCGTGGCACGCAGCTGGACACGTTCTCGTTGTATCGACGGGGCGGGATGTATGAGTACCGCAAGGGCTGGAATCCAGCCGCCATTATTGCGCTTGTGGTGGGCGTCTTGGCGGCGCTGATCGGACGCTTCGTGCCCGCTGTCGCATTCCTATACGATTACGCATGGTTCGTCGGCTTCTTCCTTGCGGGGACGTTGTACTTCGTGCTCATGCTCCGGGTTCAGAAGAACGTTCCGCATGTAATTTCCGTTCATTCGCAGGGCGCGGATTGACCCCTTGGCGGGATGTCTGAAGATGATGTGTCGCGCCTTCAGCGCTCTACATCTTCGTTGGCCTGTGACCTAGGCCTTCGGCCTAGGCTGGTATCTGTTGCGCCTTCAGCGCTCAAAGAAAGGCAACTTGATGAGTCTCACCGAAACATCCGCTCCGTCCAGCACGCTTTCCTCCGAAGATGTTATCCGCATCACGAAGGAGACGAACTATCGCACGTGGAGCTTCCAGAAGAACTGGAACCCCATGCACATCGTGGATGCGGAAGGCTGCTACATCACGGATGGGAACGGGAAGCGGTACCTGGACTTCAGCTCGCAGTTGATGTGCATGAACCTGGGGCACAAGAATCAGGCTGTGATCGATGCGATTGGGAAGCAGGCTCAGGAGTTGGCGTATGCGATGCCGGGCTATGCGACGACGGCCCGGGCGGAACTCTCGCAGTTGCTGCTGGAAGTGCTCCCCAAAGGGCTGAACAAATTCTTCTTTACGACGTCGGGCACGGACGCGAACGAGGCGGCGTTCAAGATCGCACGGATGTATACGGGCAAGACGAAGATCGTAGCGCGGTATCGCTCCTACCACGGGTCCACGGCTGGGTCGATTGCGGCGACGGCGGACCCGAGGCGGTGGGCGGTGGAGCCGCGCGGCAAGCAGCAGGGCGTGATCTTTGGGCCGGAGGTGCATTGCTACAAATGCCCGATCCGGCATACGTATCCGGGGTGCAATGTGGCGTGCGCGGATTACATCGAACACATGATCCGGAACGAGTCGGATGTGGCGGCGGTGCTGGTGGAACCGATCGTGGGGACCAACGGCGTGATTGTGCCGCCGCAGGAGTACATGGGGAAAATCCGGCGCATCTGCGACGAACCCGGCGTGCTGCTGATTGCCGACGCAGTGATGGGTGGATGGGGGCGCTCGGGCGAGTGGTTCGCGATGGACCTGTGGGGAGTGAAGCCGGACATTCTGACGACAGCGAAGGGGATCACGTCGGCGTATGTGCCGTTGGGATTGTGTGCGACGACCGAGGCGATCGGCGCGTACTTTCAGGACCACTACTTCGCGCATGGGCATACGTATGAGGCGCATCCGATCACGCTGTTGCCGGCGGTGGCGACGATCAACGAGATGAAGCGGCTGAAGCTGGTGGAGCGGGCGAAGCAGCTGGAACCGCTCGTCGAGGAGAAGCTGAAGGCGCTGAAGGCGAAGCACCCGAGTGTAGGCGATGTGCGCGGCAAGGGGCTGTTCTGGGCTGTCGATCTGGTGAAGAACCAGACGACCAAGGAGCCGTTTAACACCTATGCCGACAAGGTTTCGGGCAAGCCGCTGCTGGTGGACCAGATCGCGGCAAAGACGCTGGCGGACGGGGTGATCATCCAGGCGTGGGTTTCGCACTTCGTGATTGCGCCGCCGCTTATCGTGACGGAAGAGGAGATCACGCGCGGGATCGATACGCTGGACAAGTACCTGTCGATGGCGGATGAGCAGTGCATGCCGACGCAGGAGCCGGGGACGACAGCGGCGACATCGGACAGCTAGAATCCGAAGGCGCACTGTCATGACTTTTCGAGTGGCGGCCATAGCGTTGGAGGCGAGAGGAAGAAGATGAGCGAGCTGAAGTGGGAACGGCGCAGTTTTCTGAAGCGGGCGGGGCAGGGTTTGGCGGGTGCGTCCCTGCTGGGCTCCATGCCTTTGGTGGAAGCGCAGAAGAGCACGCACAAGGCGGCCGTGCAGTCGTTTACGCCGTACACACCTCCTGCGCCGAAGACGCGCATCAACGTGCGCGACCTGGGCGCTAAGGGGGATGGCACGACCAAAGACACGGTAGCGATCAAGCTGGCGATCGAGCGTGCGAGCCGGCTGGGCGGCGGTGAGGTGGTGGTGCCGGCGGGCGAGTACCTGACCGGGCCTATCGTGCTGCGGTCGAACACTACACTGCGTGTGGAAGAAGGCGCGAGCCTGTTAGGTTCGCCGGACATAGCGGATTACCCGTTCCAGGAGGTGCGCTGGGAGGGGAAGTGGATCAAGGGATACAGCTCGTTTGTTTCTGCCGAAGACGCGGAGAACATCGCCATCGTGGGCAAAGGCAAGATCGTGGCGAGTACGGCGATCAAGGGCCGCGTGGTGCGAGCGGATGGATCGCCGCTGGTACGGGGCGGGGGCGGAATCAACGGGCCAACGAATGTGGCGCGACAGGACGTGATGCGCAATCCGGCGCTGATGGAGTTTACGCATTGCAGGAACGTGCTGGTGCAGGATGTGTTCACGCAGGGCAATGACATGTGGTCGACTCACCCCGTGTACTGCGAAAACGTGACGTTCCGGAATGTGACGGTGCATAGCGGCGCGGACGGCATCGATGTGGATTCGTGCAAGGGCGTGGTCATTGAGGGTTGCGAATTCGTGACGCGGGACGATTGCATTTCGCTGAAGAGCGGGCGCGGGATGGAGGGCAACACGATCGGGGTCGTTTGCGAGGATGTGCGGATCAGCAACTGCACGTTCAACGACGCGAACTTTGCGTGCATCGGCATTGGCAGCGAGACTTCGGGCGGCGTACGCAATGTGCGGATCGAACACTGCAAGTGCGTGGGCGCGCGGAGCCATGCGATCTACATCAAGAGCCGGCCGGGGCGGGGTGCGTTCGTGGAAAACATCTCAGTGGACGACTTCGAAGTGTCGAACGTGCAGCAGGGATTTCTGCGGCTCAACCCTCTGAACAGCGGATTGCAGGATCCTTTCCCGGTGCTGGGTGACGCGGGCATTCCGCTCTTCAGAAATTTCTCGTTTAACAACATCCGCGTGCATGATGTGCCGATGCTGGTGCAGGCGACGGAGGTCCATCCGGCCAAGCCGCTGGATGGGTTGGTGCTGAGCAACATTTCGGGAACATGTGCCAAGGGGATCACGCTCGCGAACATCCACAACGCGGAATTGAAGAACATCAATGTGACGGGGTACAGCGGGCCACTGCTGAGCACGTATGCGACGACCGGCAAGGGGCTCGCCGGCGCGGTGGCGCTGGAGGCGCCGAAGGTGCCGGATGCGGTGGCGGCGCCTGCGGAGCCGTTTGTGCTGAAGTAGGCGCAGACGATTCGCGGATCTCAGGAACGGGCCGGGGTGGTGCCGGCGCGCTTGCATCTATAGGTCGCGCCGTCAGCGCTCTGCAGATGCGACCCAGAGCTTCGCCCTGGGCTGTTATAGGCCGCGCCTTCAGCGCGAGTGAGGCCTTTGCAATCCGTCCTCTGCGGCTTGACAAGCGGGAGTGGTATCACTAGCGTGTCTTGAAACAGTTCCGCGATTGGAATATTGTCCGCGAGTTCACGCCGGAGAGACTCTCTTGAAGATTGTTCAATGGATTGGGTGTTGCCTGCTGCTTGGAGCGGTTGGTGCATGTGGACAGACGCCGACGCAAGCGACCGCGCCACCGACGCCGGTTGCAACGCAAGCGGCGACGCCGGCAACCGCGCCAGCGACGCCGAAGCCTTCGCCAGATGTGGTCGCTGGGATTCCGGTGAACTATGACGAGGCGAAGGTGGGCACATATGTGCTGCCGGACCTGTTGACGCTGAGTAACGGCAAGCCGGTGCGCGATGCGAAGACGTGGAATGAGAAGCGGCGGCCGGAGATCGTGCAGATGTTCGAGACGCAGCAGTATGGCCGTGACCCGGGGCGGCCGACGGGAGAGAGCTTTGCGGTAACGGAACAGGCCACCTCCGCGCTGGGTGGAAAGGCGATGCGGAAGCAGGTGACGATCTCCCTGGGACCGGATGAGAGCTGGCCGAAAATCCATCTGCTGATGTACTTGCCAGCGGCGGCAAAGAAGGCTGTGCCGATGCTGCTGAGCATCAACTTCGGCGCGGTGCAGAGTGCGGTGGACGACCCGGGCATCACGCCGCAAATGGTTTGGGACCCGAGGACACATACCCGGGTGGCGCCACCAGCTGGTCGCGGCTTTGGACGGATCAACGTGCAGCCGTTTCTGGCTGCGGGCATCGGGGTAGCAACGTTCTATTACGGCGATGTCGACCCGGACTACCTGACGGGTTTTCCGGACGGGGTGCGGGCGAAGTACCTCAAGACCGGGCAGACAGAGCGCGCGCCGGAGGACTGGGGCTCGATTGCGGCGTGGGCGTGGGGCATGAGCCGCGTGCAGGACTACTTCGAGACGGACAAGGCTGTGGATGCGAAGCGCGTGGCGATCCATGGTGTGTCGCGGCTAGGGAAGACGGTGATGTGGGCGGGAGCGCACGACCAGCGCTTTGCGGCAGTGATTGCGAGCTGCTCGGGCGAAGGCGGAGCAGCGCTGAGTCACAGGAACTATGGTGAGACGGTTGCGCACCTGACCGCGCCGACGAGGTACCCGTACCAGTTTGCGGCGAACTATGCGAAGTACGGCGGGTTCCCTGACAACGCGCCCATGGATGCGCACATGCTGGTGGCGCTGGTCGCGCCGCGACCGCTGCTGTTGCAGACCGGATCGACGGATTACTGGTCGGATCCAAAGGGCGAGTTTCTGGCGGCGGTGGCGGCAGAGCCGGTTTACAAGCTGTTCGGAAAGCAGGGGCTTGGCACGACTACGTGGCCTGGGGCGAAGCAGGCGATCCTGCATGACGAGGCTTATTACATGCATGAAGGTGGGCATGGAATGGTGCCGGGGGACTGGGATGTCTATGTGCAGTTTTTGAAGATGCAGTTTCATCCGGAGATGTAGGTTGTCCCTGGCAGTCGTGGCGCTCCGGGCCAACTACGGAGATCCTTCGCTCCGCTCAGGATGATGCCCTCGAAAGAATGGAGACGAGAAGATGCTTCCCAGGCTGCGGATATCGGTGGTCGCTATGTCTGTGCTGTCGGTCGGTTTGGCTGCCGGTGGACAGAGCACGGATGCATTGCGTGCGGGGTTTGTAAATCCGCCAGACTCTGCGAAGCCGCGGACGTGGTGGCACTGGACGAACGGCAATGTGACGGAGGCCGGGATCACAAAGGATCTCGAGTGGATGAAGCGGTCCGGGATTGGCGGCTTTCAGCTGGCGGATGTGGCTTCGGGCGGCGGGCAGGTCGTCGAGCACAAGATCAACTACGGGACGCCGGAGTGGTATCACGCGGTGCGGCACTCGGCGGAAGAAGCGAAGCGGCTGGGTTTGGAGATGACGATCTTCAGTTCACCGGGGTGGAGCGAGGCGGGTGGGCCGTGGGTGACGCCGGAACACGCCATGAAGAGGCTGGTTTGGAGCGAGACGGAGGTGACCGGGCCGTCGCATGGGAGCGTGAAGCTCCCTATGCCGCCTTCGAATGAAGGGCCGGTGCGCGACCTTGTGACCGGTGTGCGCGGCACGGAGACGCCGCACTTCTATCGCGATAGCGCAACGATTGCATTCCGCACACCGGCGGAGGATGTGCCGATGATGTCGGCACATCCGAAGGTGACGACGAACAGCGGCGCAGTGGAAGCGGCTGCGCTCACGGATGGAAGTCTGAATACTTCGGTAGCGCTGAAGCCTGCCGCGGGTGCGGGACCGGCCTGGCTGCAGTATGAGTTTGCGCAGCCGTACACAGCGCGGGCGTTTACGCTGGGGAGCCGGAACCGCATTCCGGTGGGGCGCCTGGTTGCGAGCAATGACGGCGTGCACTTCCACACGGTGGTGACGCTGCCGGGGCCGCAGGGGTACCACGGAGCGGCGGTGCGGACGTATGCGTTTGCTGCGGAGACGGCGCGGTTCTGGCGGCTGGAGATTGAGGGTGCGGGGCTTCTGCCGGCTGCCGTGATCCACGGCGGGCCGGCAATTCCTGCGGCGGAGTATGTGCTGACGGAAGCTATGTTGTTCTCCGGTGCGCGTGTGAACCGCTGGGAGGACAAGGGCGCGTTCGGCAGCCTGATGGACGTGTATGAGGTAGTGCCCACTCCCGCGGCAGCGGCGACGGCACAGGTGGGCACCGGCGATGTGGTGGACCTCACGGGCAAGGTGGATGCGGACGGAGCGCTCCATTGGGACGCGCCACAGGGCCGTTGGACGGTGTTGCGCATGGGATACGCGCTTACCGGGGCGAAGAACCGGCCGGCGACGCCGGCGGGCTCCGGGTATGAAGTGGACAAGCTGAATGCCGCGGATGTGCGGGAGTACTTCAGCGGGTATGTGAACCCGATCCAGCAGCAGCTTGGCGACCTGACCGGGTCGGCGCTGCAGTACATGATGATGGATAGCTGGGAAGCCGGTATGCAGAACTGGACCGGCAACATGCTGGCCGAGTTCCAGCAGCGGCGCGGCTACGATCCGAAGCCGATGCTGCCGGTGCTAGCTGGATATGTGGTGGGCAGCGCGGACGCGAGCGACCGATTTCTGTGGGACTTTCGGCGCACGCTGGCGGACATGGTCGCGGAGAACTTCTATGGCACTATGTCGGGCGAACTGAAGAAGCGCGGCATGGGGGCGTATGCGGAAGCTTCGGGTGTGGCGCTGGAGATTCCGGAAGATACGCTGCTGAACAAGAGCAAGGTGGACATTCCGATGGCGGAGTTCTGGGTGCATGCGCTGCATCCGGAGTCGATGTACTTCGTGGATGTGCGGGGGGCGGCTTCTGCGGCGCACGTGTACGGGAAGCCGGTTGTGGCGACGGAGTCGTTTACAGGTGGCGGGTATGAGTCGCCGTACACGCTGAAGCGGGTGGCGGACTACTGGTTTGCGCAGGGTGTGAACAGGCTGGTGTTCCATACGTCCGCGCAGCAGCCGCTGGATACGAAGCCCGGCAATACGATGGTGGGCACGCACATCAACCGCAACATCACGTGGGCGGAGCAGGCGAAGCCGTTCATGACGTACGTGGCGCGAACGTCGTACATGCTGCAGCAGGGCAGGCCTGTTGCCGATCTAGCGTACCTGCTGCCGGAAGGCGCGCCCTCGACGATGCCGTTCTGGGGAGCGGGGCTGCAGCCCGCTCCGCCGCCGGGGTATGACTACGACTACCTGAACACAGACGTGCTTCTGCATGCGGCGAGCGTGGGGGCGGACGGGCGGCTGAACCTTGCCAGCGGGGCGAGCTACCGGTTGCTGATCCTGCCGCCGACGGCGGAGA
>CAXSHQ010000076.1:0-8293 GCA_964236875.1 uncultured Acidobacteriaceae bacterium
TGGGCGACCGCGCTCTGCGCGCCATGGGTTCCGTGCTGCTCACCGTGATTGGCGATGACGCCGTAAGCGCGCGCATGGGTGGCGAGGAGTTTGCCGTGTTGCTGCCGGGCTACGACCTGGAAGGGGCCTGCGGGGTAGCCGAGCGTGTGCGCGGCAGCGTGGATGACCTGCGGCTGGCCGAAGGCGAGCAGCTCGCGCGCTTTACGGTGAGCATCGGTGTGAGCGTCATGCAGGCAGGCGACCGCAGTTGGACGGAGATGATGGCGCGCGCCGACGACGCTCTGTATCGCGCCAAGCACGAAGGCCGCAACCGTGTAGAAATTCGTACAACCGCCAACGCCGCCGGGAGTTCCCGCCTGCACAACAAAAAACGCGCCGCTTGGAAGAAAATCCTGTTGCTTCCCCGGCAGGGCCCGATGCTATAAGCCTTCACAAAACACACGCTCGACAGCGGCCCGGGGGGTCCAGTTCGCACCCCATCACCGCGCGCATCCTGCGTTAGCCGCCCATCAGCCGAGAGAGAACTCCGCCAGCCTCTTTCAGCCGCGCTTCCGCTTCTTCCCTGCGCGCGTTCAGCATCTGCATGGCAATGGCCGTCTTCACCTGATTGCCTGCTTCCGCGAGCCGTCGCGCTGCGGCTTCGCGATCGCACCCTGTGGCTGCCATCACAATGCGCTCGGCGCGATCCACCAGCTTCGCATTGGTAGGCCGCACGTTCACCATCAGGTTGCCGAACGTCGCGCCGGTCCGCACCATCACACCGGTTGAAAGCATGTTCAGCACCAGTTTGGTAGCCGTCCCCGCCTTCATGCGCGTGGAGCCGGTCAGGATCTCCGGCCCTGTCGCCGGCGTGATCGCCAGCTCCGCCGCCTGGGCCAATGCCGATCCCGGTACGCAGCTCAGCCCGATCGTGAAAGCCCCCGCTTCGCGCGCATAGGCAACCGCGCCCAGCACATACGGCGTGCGTCCACTGGCCGCAATCCCCACCAGCGTGTCCGGCTTGCCTTCCTGCGCAAAGCCCACGGCCGCGAGATCGCGCGCACCCTCCTCACGGGAATCCTCCGAGTGCTCGCTGGAAAGCCGCAAGGCACGGTCTCCACCCGCGATAAGCCCCTGCACAAGCTGCGCCGGGACTGAGAACGTGGGCGGGCATTCCGAGGCGTCGAGCACACCCAATCGTCCGCTGGTACCGGCGCCCATGTAGAACAGCCGTCCCCCACGGCTAAAGCGTTCCGCGATCGCGTCGATGGCCTCGGCGACGCGCGGCAGCTCCGCGCGTACGGCCAGCGCGACTGCTGCGTCTTCGTCGTTGATGACGGTGAGCATGTCCAGCGTGGAAAGCTGGTCGAGATGCTCGGTACGTGGGTTGCGGCTTTCTGTCAGAAGCTGGCCAAGCGCTTCGGTCTGCGTAGAGGTAGGCACGCCAACGATCATAGCGAGAACCCCGGCGAAAGCTGTGACAATCCACAAAACTGTCACACCGGCGTGGGCGCGCCAAAGTATCCTCCTGTAGCGTTAGCTTGGGCATTTGAGAGCGAGGAACGGGAACGATGCAGGCTTGGGAACGCGCGTTGGAACGATGGCAATCCGCCGGCGTGCTGGACGCCGCAAGCGCCGAGCGGGTGAGGGCGTTCGAGGGGGCCGACGCGCCTCCTTCGAGTGCGCGCTGGCAGGTGGTGCTGGCGCTGCTGCTGGGCGGCATCCTGCTGGGCGCCGGCGTCTTGCTGTTCGCGGCAGCGCATTGGGACCAGGTAGGCCCCGGTGAACGGCTTACCACCGTGCTGCTCTTGCTGGCCGCCCTCCATGCTGGCGGCGCGCTGGCCGCGAACCGCTTCCCCATGCTCTCCACCGCACTGCATGGTGTCGGCACGGTCGCCTGCGGCGCGGGCATTGCCATGGTCGGGCAGATCTTCAACATGCAGGAGCACTGGCCGGCCGCGGTGCTGCTGTGGGCTATCTGCGCCGGCCTCGGCTGGTGGCTTCTGCGCGACCAGTTTCAGCAGATCTGCATGCTTACCTGCTGCCGGCATGGCTCATTTGCGAATGGAGCTTCGAGGGCAGGACCTACAGCGCGGGCGACGTTTACCTGGCGCGCATGGTGGCTGTGATCGCGGCGGTCTATCTTGCGGCATTCGTGCACTCGCGACGCCGTGTCGTAGCCGGAGTGCTCTTCGGCTTCGGCGCCGTGCTGCTGATCGTTTGCACAGTCATTCTGGATGAAAGCTGGAACCGCTACACCGAACAGGTGGGCCTGCCCGCCCGCTATCGCATCACGGCTTTGCTGATCGTTGCCGCCACGATGGCTGCCGGTTGGTTCTGGTACAGACGCAGCGTTTTTGTGACCGCGGCTGTGCTCCTCATGAGCTTCGCTCTGCCGTGGCTCCGCACCTGGAAGCATGAAGCCAACCGTTACGGCGGGTACTATTCGTCGCGGACCAACCTGTCCGCTTACCTGCTGGTCGCCGCGGTTACGGGCTTCCTGGCATGGTGGGGTGTACGGGAGCGCTCGCGCGCTGTCATCAACTATGCCGTTGCGATGTTCGCCGCCGTGGTGATGTGGTTCTACTTCTCCGACCTGATGGACAAGCTGGGGCGCTCGCTTGGGCTCATCGGGCTTGGGCTGCTGGGCGGCTGGCTGCTGGAGCGCCTCAGGCGCAAGCTGGTGCGCGACATGCGAGCAGGCACGACGACGGAGGTGACAGCATGACCGCACAAGCCAAAGGTTGGATCCTGTTGTTCGCTCATCTGCTGCTGGTCGGCAGCATCGCGGGCAAGTACGCGTGGGAGCGCCACACTTGTCCCCGCGTGTGGACACGCGCCACGCAGTACGACCCCGAGCAGCCCCTGCGCGGCCGCTATCTCGCTCTCACCCTGCATGCCGATGTCTGCGCGTTGGCTGGCGGAGTAGCGAAAGACGACACACCGTTCGACGATCTCCCCGCTGAAACCAAGGAGAACTTGAAGAAGCGTGAGCCGCCGTCTCACGAGTGGACCGTTCATACCGCGGCAAAGGACGGAAAGCTCGTCGGCGTCGAAGAAAAGAACAGCACACCGGACACGCAGACGTTGACGCAGCCGCCCTTCCTGCCCTGCGGCTATGCCTCGCTCTCCGAGCCCGTCGAGTTCTTCATCGCCGAGCACGCGAAGACACCGTTCCCCCTTTCCAAAGGCGAAGAGCTCTGGGCCGAGGTCACCGTGCCTCCCAGCGGTCCGCCACGGCCGATCCATCTCGCCATCTCTGACGGCAGGAACTTCCGTGTGCTCGATCTGCGCTGAAGCCCGGGAGCGCGCATGCACGCGTGTGGGACGATAGAAGCATGGCAGACGGCGACAGTAGTCGCATCGGTACACAACGGACTCCCGTGGGCACGGCAGAAAGCTCCGCGGCCCAGGAAGGCCCTGTAGCTCCCGCCAACACCGCTGACGGGGATAGCTCGCTGCATGCCACCATCGCCTGGAGCTCTCGCGATTTCCGTTTCTACTCCGCCGCCCGCTTCATCGGCGTCATGGGCTCTGAAGCGCAGTCCGTAGGCGTGGCGTGGCAGGTCTACCAGCTCACCAACTCGCCGCTGGCGCTGGGCTATACCGGCCTGGCGCTCTTCCTGCCGGGCATCTTCTTCGTGCTGTTAGCTGGTCACGTGGCCGATCGCTTCGACCGCCGCCGCGTGCTGCTGTCCTGCTATGTGCTCCAGTTCGTCGCTACTGCTCTCCTGCTCTGGATGAGCTTCCATGGTGTGACCAACGTGTGGTGGATCTACGCCGTGCTATTCGTCATCGGCACAGGCCGCTGCTTCAGCGGACCCGCTGCCAGCGCGCTTCTGCCCACCCTCGTTCCCAAAGAGCACTTCGTCAACGCCGTCACCTGGGGCGCGACCATCTTTCAGGTGGCCAACGCTACTGGCCCCATGGTCGGCGGCTTCCTCTTCGCAGCGGTGCTCGCAAGAACGGGCGAGCTTTCACGCTGGAACGGCGCGCCGCTGGTTTACTGCTTCACCCTCATCGCGCTCGCCTGCTACCTGGTCTTCATGAGCAGCATCCGCTCCCGCACTGCCGTGGCCGCGGAGAAGAATGGCTTCACCATGCAGACCGTGCTGGCCGGCATTCGCTATGTGGCCAGCACGCGCCTGCTGCTCGGGTCCATCTCGCTGGACCTCTTCGCCGTACTGCTTGGCGGCGCGGTCAGCCTGCTGCCGATCTTCGCAAAGAACATCCTGCACGAAGGTCCTCATGGCCTCGGCTGGCTGCGCGCGGCGCCCAGCATGGGGGCGCTGCTGGTATCGCTGCTGCTGGTCGCCATCCCGATCAAGAAAGGTGCGGGCAAGATCATGCTGGGCTGCGTCGGCCTGTTCGGCGCGGCCACCGTGGTCTTCGGCCTGTCGCACTCGCTTTGGCTCAGCCTGTTCGCGCTGTTCGTGACCGGCGCCACGGACATGGTCAGCGTCGTTGTGCGTTCCAGCATCCTGCAACTCGCGACACCGCCGGAGATGCGTGGCCGTGTATCCAGCGTGAACTGGCTGTTCCTCGGCGTCAGCAACGAGTTTGGCGAGTATGAAAGCGGCCTGACCGCGCACTGGTGGGGCGCGGTGCGCGCGGTGGTCGCCGGTGGCATCGCCAGCATGACCGTGACCGGTTTGTGGAGCGTCTTCTTTCCGGCCCTGCGCAAGGCTGACAAGCTCACCGCCGACAGCCTCATCGCCGCGGAGAAGGAAGCGAGTGCAGTGGAGCCACCGGTTTAGGCGGCGGTGGGAACTGCATCGTATACTTTGCCTGAGGTTGTGAGCGAGGCAGGTCAGCGATGCATGACATTCTCACCATCGGCGTTCCACTCGTTGCGATTTTAGCCGGCGTTCTGTTCAACCGGAACGACACAAAGGATCTGCGCTTGGAGCTGCATGCCTTGCGCGCAGATATGCAGACGCGGTTCAATCGCGTGGACGATCATCTCGGCCGTATCGACGCCGATCTGCGGCAGTTCTATCACCTAACTGGCAAGCTCGAAGCCCGCATGGACGCGCTCGAGAAGCCACGCTGAACGCAGCCCTGATCAGTACTGCCCGTACCGGCCCTTCGCGGAATCCAGCAGCTTCTGCGAGTCGTAGCCGACGCCGTCCTTGAACACGATCACCGTGTTCTCGATATCGCTGATGCGCTCGGCCGGGTTCCCCTTCACGATAACGAGGTCGGCATGCTTGCCCACGGCCACGCTGCCGATCTCCCTGTCGCGCCCCAGGTACTGCGCGCCGTTCAAGGTGGCGATCTTGATCGCTTCGAGCGGCGTGAAGCCGGCATCGACCAGCAGTTCCACTTCGCGCTGGTCGCCATAGCCGGGCAGCACGCCTCCATCCCCCGTGGGATCGGGGCCAGCCAGCAGCAGGCCGCCCGCGGCGACGAACTCACGCTCCAGCGCCATGCCGTTGCGGAAGTTGGCCGCGCGATCGATATAGGTGCGCGTCGCCGGCGCGCCATTCGCGCTCGCAGGCCCACCTGCGGGCGGAGAACCCGCGCGCATCAACTCATTGTTGCGCGTCATCAGGTAGTCGTTGCGCGTTGCCTCGGTCATCGTCTCCAGCACGCGTGGCTGCAGGTGCAGATGCTTCGGGTCGCTGCTTTCGAAAACCGGCAGCGTGCTGGTGAGCGCCACGTGGTGCGTGATCATGTCCTTGATCAACGCCGCGGCTTCCGCGGAGCCCGCCTTCATCGTGGCCAGTGTCGGCGCGCCCGTTGTAGCTGGGCAAACATCCGGCTGCTTGCCGGGGTCGAGCTGCGTGTTCACGAAGAACCCGTGCTCCAGGTCGTCGATGCCGAGCGCCACGGCCTCGGGGTAGGTCACCGAGCAGAGATGCCCGGTCAGCTTGAAACCCAGCTTGTGCGCTTCCTGAATCGCCGCGCCCAGCTCCGCGCGTGTGATGTTCATGTACGCCTTGAAGCTGGTCGCTCCCTGCGCCGCCCAGAAGCCTACGGTCGCGCGCGCATCGGCTTCGTCCTTGAGCTGGTGCATCTGGATGAACGGCGAGCGGGAACCTTCGAGGTAGGGCGCGGTCACATCCATGTGCGGCCCGGGGATGTGCCCGGCATCGATCTCGCGCTTCAGGTTGAGGTCGGTATAGGGCTCCACCGAGCCCGTCGTTCGGAGAGTGGTCACGCCCGCGCCCAGGTACAGATGTGGCGAGGTAAACGTCATCTGCGGCACCACCAGCGGCGGCTCGCTACGGCCTTCCGCATCCAGATTCGGACGCGCGATGTAATACATGTGGTCGTGCATACCCACGAGTCCCGGAAACAACGTATCGCCGGTAAGGTCAAGATGGGTAGCGGGTGAATGAGCAAGTGTTGGTGGCTGCTGACCGACATAGCCGATCTTGCCGTCTTCGATGGTCACGAAGGCATTCTCCATCGGTGCCGCCCCTGTCCCATCGATCACACGCACATGTTCCAGCACAATCACAGGCGCATGCGGCACCTTGATGTAGCGGCTCACCGCCGCAGCCGTTTCCTGCGGCGGGTTGGGCACGGTCGGCGGCGCGGGCGACCTTTGCGTAAACGCGGCGGAGGGACAGAGCAGGAACAGGGCAGCCAGCAGTCTCATAAGGGCCTCGCACGTGCAGGAGTGTGTGCCGATGATAGCGCGGCAGCCAGGTTCAGCCCGCCGCTGCTAGTCTTTTGAGTGAAGGAGCAACAGGGTGACAACAGGGGCGAAGGTAGCACTGGCGTCGGTAGCGGCGCTGCTGGTAGCAGTCGGGATCGAGTTGCTGTACATCCACCATCGCAACGCGGCCGATGCCAGCCTCACAGCGACGCCGCGTGGCACATTCGTGCAGGGCACCATCAGCGATGACGACGAAGTCTCCTACAACCTGAAGAAACTCCGCCCCGATTCCCTCAAGGACATGCGCGACCTCGTCGGCAAGGACGTATGGGTGCAGGCCGGCGGCCAGATGGATTACTACAAAGCCGCGGGCAATCACGTGAACTACGCCAGCTCGGCCGGCACGCTACCCGGTGCCGAAGACCTGCTCATCAAGGGTGTTTTCGAGCAGGCAGGCCCGCCGAAAGGCAAAGCTCAGTTTCGCCTGGGCGCCGCACAGAAGTACGTGATGCTCGCGTTCACCGAGCCCAAAGAGGCCGACTCCAAGACGCTGTATGCGCTGCCCATCGGCGTTTACAAATCCGACGGTTACACCTTCTTCTCCGACCAGGTGCTCTTCTACGATGACCCACACATGCTCTACAAGCATTGGGGGCCGCAGATGTGGCAGGCCATCGACAAGCACCAGGCCGTCGTCGGCATGACCGAGCCGATGGCCATGATGTCCATGGGCCAGGTCATCACGCCACATGGTGAAAAGGTGGGCGACCGCAGCGTCACGTACGACAACTACGGCCATCCTGTGGACATGGATTTCGTGAACGGCAAAGCCGTGAAGGTCACGCCCGGAGAGTAGCGGGTGAGTGGTGAGTGGTTAGCGGCATCTGCTCGCTCACCTCACCTAACCGCTACTCACTACGCGCTAATCACTTGCCCCTGAACAGCAGCGGCGCGAAGTGCAGCAGGTTATCCCGCCAGACCAGCCAAGTGTGCTGCCCGGGCGTTTCGATAGCGGTCACCGGAAGCGACTTCGTCTTGGCCCACGCGATGAAGTTGCGGTTCGGCGTGATCAAGCCGTCGCTGCTGCCGCATGCTACCCACAGCAGGCGCAGGTTTTCTTTCTTGGCATCGAGCCCAGGAAAGTGCTGATCGAAGTTCTCCTGGTGCACAGCGGAGCTGAAGCCGCCCACCCACGCAAACACATCGGCATGCTGCAGCCCCATGGTCAGGCTCTCCAGGCCGCCCATGGAAAGCCCCGCAATGGCGTGGTTGTCGCGTCCCTTCGCCACGTTGTAGTCGTGGTCGACCGCGGGCATGATCTCGCCCAGCACCATACGGCTGTACAGGTCCACATTGTTGTCGATGGTCGCTGGCGTGCTCCACACGCGTTGGCCGGACGTGACGAAGTTGAAGTCGCCATACCCCAGCGGCATCACCACAATCATCGGCACAACCTGGCCATCGCTCAGCATGCGGTCCATGATGAGATCGGCCTCGCCCACCTGCGTCCATCCGGTCTCCGAATCCGACCAGCCGTGCAGCAGGTACAGCACCGGGTAGCCGCCCTTCTTCTTCGGGTCGTAGCCCGGCGGCGTGTACACGACGTACGCGCTCTGGTCTTTGGGCAGGTGCTGCGCGATGTGCGTCGTGAAGACGTGCCGATCCACGCGGCCGTGCGGAATCGCCGTCAGCTCCCATGGTGCAGCC
>CAXSHQ010000076.1:8303-12453 GCA_964236875.1 uncultured Acidobacteriaceae bacterium
TCAGCGGGCCCGGGACCGGGCGCTCGTTCGCCGTAGCGTCGCATCAGCCAGCGCCAGGAACGGCGCGCCTCGAGGCCGGTCACTTTCTGCTCCAGGACCGCCGGCACCAACGCCTCGAAAACCCTTCCGGTGCGCATCACCCGCACTCCCTCGTGGCGCCGCGCGAGGTCGCGCAGCAGCGGGTGTGCGGGAGCGAAACCTTGTGGATGGTGCAGCCGGCGTCGCGGGCAGCAGGATGTCCGAAGACAGGCTGACTAGGTTGGGCCGCACCTCCGGGTTCAGCGGATCACGTTCGCCCACGCCGTCCACCACAAAGCTGTACCCATAGTGCTCGGGCGTGAGCGGCGGTGTGGTGAAGCTCCACACGCCGTTGTCGTCGCGCACCAGCGCCGCCGGCTTGGGCAGGGCATCGGTCGACACGATCACCTTCTTCGCGCCGGCATTGGTATAGCGGAACGTGATCGACCCATCTGGGTTCACTGCGGTCTTGGCCGGCGCGGGCGGCGGCGTGGGTGCCTGCGCGTGAGCAGAAGCAGACGTGTCCAGACAGAGCGCAATCAGACAGAGTGACAGCAGGAGGCGAGCAGAGTGCAGGCGGAGCGGCATGCCGACCAGTGTACTCATCCCGCGCCCTTCGGTTCGGTTCGGAGCTTTGGCGTCCCAAGCTGCTACGCTATCGGCAAGCCTGATGGAGGACCGATCGATGCTCGATGTCCACGCGCCGGAACACCGCATCGGTGGCGCCCGCGACTTCCTCCTCCACATCCTCACCATCACGGTCGGCCTGCTCATCGCGCTCGGCCTGGAGAACGCGGTCGAGACCCTGCACCATCGTCACCAGCGCAGGGAAGCCGAAGCCAACATCCGCCAGGAGCTACGGCAGAATCAGGAGTTGCTTACCCAGAAAGCGCCCCAGCTCAACGAAGAGATCAAGCAGATGCTGGTCCTGCTTTCTGCTCTGGAAGACCACAGCATCGGCAAGCCCCTGCCGCCTGCCAACCAGCTCAAGGTCGGTTTTACGGAAGCCCCGATTCCCGATGCGGCGTGGCGCACAGCCAGCACCACCGGCGTGCTTACCTACATGGACTACGACGAGGTGCAAGCCTTTGCCGACGCCTACAAACAGCAGGACATGCTGCAGGCTGCGGAGGAGAACGCCCTGAACGACTACCTTGAGTTCATCCCCATCCTCCACATTCACGCGGAGAACCTCACCCCCGAGCAGGCGAAAGAAGCACTGCCTCTGGTGCGGCACGGCATTGCCCACCTGAACGGCATGCTGGCGCTCGGCCAAGGAACGTTGGGGGCTTACAAAGAAGCGCTCAAGTAGCCAACCCCGCACTTCCCATCAGCCTGTATTCCTCAGTCCTGCGCTGATGCCGTTGATCGTCGCCGTGATGGCGCGGTCCAGCTCTTCGCTTTGCTCGCCCGCGCGCTTGCGGCGCAGCAGCTCCACCTGCAGCAGGCTCATCGGATCCACGTACGGATTGCGCAGCCGGATGGAGTTGGACAGCACGGCATTGTTTTCAAGCAGCTCCGTCTGCCCTGTGACCGCCAGCACCATGCGCCGCGTGCGCTCGAACTCCGTGTGCAGCGTGGTGTACACACGATCGCGCAGGCCAGCGTCTTCCACCAGCGACGCATACAGCCGCGCGATACCGAAGTCAGCCTTCGCCAGCGCGATCTCGACGTTGCGCATCATGTCTAGGAAAAGCGGGAAGCTGCGCATCATCTCGCGCAGCAGCTCCAAACCATTCTCATGGGCATTGACGAACCCTTCCAGCGCATGCCCCACACCGAAGTACGCCGGCACCACATGCCGCGACTGCATCCACCCAAACACCCACGGGATGGCCCGCAAATCCGACATCGAGCGCTTCTTCGTAGCCGACGCGTCCGCGCGTTTCGCCGGCCGCGAGCCAATGCGCGCATGCTCCAGCTCCGCTACCGGCGATGCCTGCTCGAAGTACGTGAAGACCTCCGGGTCTTCCACGATGCCCGCCTTGTAGAGCTGGAGCGAATCTGCGGAAAGCGCATCCAGCGCGGCCTCCCACTCAGGCTGGATCGCTCCTGTCAGGTGCGTCCTGTCCGGCTCGGCCTTCAGCTCAGGCCGGCCCAGCGCGTCCAGTGAAGCGGCAATCATCAACTCCAGGTTGCGCTCCGCCAGCACCACATCGGAATATTTCCAGTTCAGCACCTCGCCCTGCTCGGTCAACCGCAGCTCGCCGTTGAAGCTTTCGAGCGGCTGCGCATAGATGGCCCGGTGCGTGGGCCCGCCGCCGCGTCCCACCGTGCCGCCGCGCCCATGAAACAGCCGCAGCGTCACGCCACACTCACGCGCCACCTCATGCAGCGCGCGATGCGCCTTCCAGATCTCCCACGTGCTGGCGATCATCCCGCCGTCCTTGTTGGAGTCCGAGTAGCCCAGCATCACTTCCTGGCGGCCGCTCCAAGCCTCCAGCAGCGGCTTGTACGCCTCGCTCGACCACAGCTCGCGGCAGATCGCCGGCGCCTGTTGCAGGTCTTCGATGGACTCGAACAGCGGCACGGGCTGCAGTCCGGGATCCTGCTGCCCGCTACCCTCCACATGCACGCCGCCCAGCCGCGCTAGCCACACCACGCGCAGCGCATCCACCGCCGAGCTCGCGCCGGAAATCACATACTGGGTAATCGCTTCCGGCTCGCGCTGCTTCACCTGCGCAATGCCGCGGAAGGTCGCCAGCACCTCCGCCGTCTGCGCAGAAGGCTCCGCCGGCAGCGACAGCGCCTCGCCATTCTTTGCTGCCAAGTCTGCCCCGCCCGTCAGCTCGCTCACCGCCAGCTCATGCACGCGCGCATGCTGGCGCACATCCAGCGTTTGCAGATGGAGCCCGAAGGTACGAACATCCAGCAGGAAGGGATCCACCCACAACTCCGCCAGCCGGGTCCCGTGGTTGTCCGCTAACGAATCGTGCAGCAGCGTCAGGTCGTCCAGCAGCTCTCCCGCACGCTCGTAGATCGGTAACGTAGCGCCTGCGGGCACTGACAGGTTGCGCTGCATGGTCGCCGGCAGCGCGCCGCCCAGCCGCAGCGTGATGCATGCCAGATGCAGCCGCACTGCCTCCAGCGGCAGCGTAGCCGTTGCGCCCGCGGCATCACGCAGCAGTTGGGCAAGGTACTGCTCCAGCCGCGCCGCCAGCTTTGGCGAGACCGCCGCCTGGTTCGTAGAGGACGCCAATTGATCGAACATCTCGCGCAGCCGCGCCAGGTAGTGCCCGCAGAGCAGCTCTCGCGACGCCAGGAGCGCCTCGCGCGTCACATCGGCTGTCACAAACGGGTTGCCGTCGCGGTCGCCGCCGATCCACGAACCGAACCGCACCAACACCGGCAGCGCGGATGCGGTGTGCAAACGCTCGCCATCCTCCACACTGCGGCCGGTTGGGGCCTCGGCGTGCGGGAACTCCGCATCGAACGCCGCGGCGATTTCCGCGTACAGCACCGGCACCGTCGAGAAAATAGCGCTCTCGTAGTAATCCAGCGCCATGCGCACCTCATCGCGCACCGTAGGTCGCGCGCTGCGCACATCGTCGGTCTGCCACAGCGCCGTGATCTCCGCTCGCAGGGTGTTCTCCACCGCCTCCATCTGCGCGGGCGGCAACGCCAGTGTGTCGAGCTGCTCCAGCAAGTCGGAGATGCGCCGCCGCTTGAACATCACGCTGCGGCGCGCCACTTCCGTGGGGTGCGCTGTAAACACCGGCACGATGCACACCCGCTCGAGCAGCGCCAGCGCCTCCACGCGTGTGTAGCCCGCCTCGCACAGACGCCGCAGCGTGCCGCGCAGGCTGCCGCGCTGCACATTGTGCGCCTGCCCGCCTTCCGCAAGCAGCGCCGCCCGCCGCCGCCGCTTGCGATGGTTCGTTTCCGCCAGGTTGATCAGCTCGAAGTACGAAGCAAAGGCCCGCGCCAGCCGGTAGGCCGACACCGCATCCGACGCGGTATCGCGCGTGAGCGCTTCCATCTCCTCGAGATGTTCCGTAGCGCGGTCGCAGTCCCCCGCGGCTTCCGCCTCGCGGCGTGCGATCGCTGTTTTTCGCAGCGCTTCCACGCGCTCAAACAGCGCCTCCCCCGCCTGCTCGCGCAGCACCTGTCCCAGCAGCGTTCCCAGCGAGCG
>CAXSHQ010000076.1:12463-15633 GCA_964236875.1 uncultured Acidobacteriaceae bacterium
CGGCGCCTGTTTGGCGTCGAAATCACGCGCGGCCAGCTCTTGGAAACGGTCGGGCCAGTTCTCAGGCGTCCACAGTGAGGGCATAGCCGATTATGACGCGTGCTGCAGCCTTGGCGTGCTCTTCCCCGCGCAAAGAGCCCGCTAGCTCTCAGCCACGCCGCGCCTCGTACACCTTGGTCTGGGTGTACGCCGCGCTCAGCAAAGGCGTTTGAACCCCATGCGCCGCCCCGCGCTTCAACAGGTCGCCCAGGATATGGTCGGCCTCCACCGCCGCGCCCTTATGCAGGTCGCGGTAGAGCGACGACACCAGGCTGGATTCCGTCACGGTCACCCGTGTCTCCATGAACTCTCGCTGCGCCGGCGACATGCTGTAGCCGTTCGCGTCCGCGATCGCATTGGCTTCCGCAACGACACCGGATGCCAGATCGAGCCCTCCAGGCACGCGGTTGATCTCCCCGATGTTGCCGCGGCCAAGCAGGGTAACGGCGCCGACGGCAGACAGGTACGTCCACTTGAACCACATGGCATGGAGGATGTCCGGCGAGAGCTCCGCTACAAAGCCGCAACCGCTGAGCGTTCTCTCGATGGCGAGGACACGTGCCGTGCGCTGCCGGTCGCACTCGCCGAAGGTGAGGTCGTTGAGCTGCTCCATCAGCGTGATCACTCCGCTGTCGTCCAGGTCGGCGACGACACGCGTGAAGCCACCGAGCACGGCGCCCGCACCGAACCGCGCAGTCAGCATGTCCAGGTGGCCCATGCCATTCAGCAGCGGCAGGATGGCCGTTTCCGGCCCCACCGCCGGGGCGAAATCGCGGAGC
This sequence comes from uncultured Acidobacteriaceae bacterium, assembly GCA_964236875.1. Lineage (GTDB taxonomy): Bacteria > Acidobacteriota > Terriglobia > Terriglobales > Acidobacteriaceae > Granulicella. Next base: position 13,282 of record CAXSHQ010000076.1, read on the forward strand.
ACCTGCGCGAGCGAGTACGCCTTCACGCTCAGTACAACGAGGTCGAAGTGCACACCGGCCGCTGCCAGTTCGTCCGCGTTCAGCAGCTTCGGCTCGACGGTGAACTCGCCGCACGCACCCGCGATGCGCAGACCCTCGCGCCGCAGTTGATCCGCTCGGCGCTCCCGCACCAGAAACGTGACGTCGCGCCCATGCTGCGCAAGCCGGCCGCCGAAATACCCGCCGACAGCGCCGGCGCCAATGATGAGGATGCGCATGTCTCCCAAGCTCCCTCCTGACATTGTGTCAGTTGAGAGCCGTCGAGCGCAGGAGTCTTCGTGCGTAGAACTGGAGCCTTCGTGAGCCTAGAAATCCCGCCGCAGCGCCTCACCCGCACACGGCAGGTACACCGCCAGGCGGCGCGCCGTCACCATCTGCTCCTGCTCCATGTAGCCGGCCTGGAACTGCCACGTGGCGTCTGCGGCCAGCGCCCCATAGCCGCGCCCGTCATGCGGCAGCGGAGCTTCCACATACGCCAGCTCCGCCTTCGGCAGCGACGGGATGAAGTCCAGTGTCACCGAGTGCATGCCTACATACTCCAGCCGGCGCACCGGGCCGTTGTAGTACTTCGTGTAGACCGGCATCACCGTATCCATGTTCGGCTGGCCGCAGGTCGCGATCACCTGCTGGGCTTCGTCCGACCTCGGGCCCGGATGAACGGCCAGTGGGTAGTTGGCGAGCTTCGCCAGATGAACTTCCTCGCGCTCAATCCGATTCGGAGCGTGCTCGATGCGGCAGCCCAGCGTGGGAAGAAGCGTTGCACCAAGGCCGATCAGCAGAAGCGAAGCAGGAACACATTTTGTAAATCGGGAAAAGTCTCGTTGAGCGAACATGATGGGTACGATGAGCCTACCGGCAAAGCGGTAGATATCGTCCGCGATATTATTTTCGTTCCGCCCAACGGGCACTTACTTGCGTAATCAGCAAGTTACACGCGCTCACACCGTCTGCTCTTCCAGCTCGGTCGCCAGCCGCTCCCACTCCTCCGTGCTCGCCACCCGCCGGTCGCGCAGGGTCTCCAACTCTCCCGCCAGGGCGCGCGCCGACTCCGCCGTGGTAAACACCGCCTGCTGCTGCTCCGCCGCAAGGATGCGTTCCTCCAGATCGCCCAGCTCATCCTCGAGGTCGCTCACCCGGGTTTCCAGCTGCTTCCGCTTGATCGGATTCAGCTTCTTCGCAGGCGCTTTGGGCGTCTGGGGCGCGGGTGTAACCGGCGCGAGCGAGCCCTGTATTTCGTGTGTGGAGTTCGTCGCGGGATCGTCCCAATCCTCCGACGCGATCTCGATCGGCTCGCCGCCCGCCTCCGCCGGCGGACCAGGCTCTTCCCGGTTCGCCTTCGCCTCGTCTTCCGCCTTGCTCTCGCCCCTGCTCTCGGCCTTGGCTTCGGTCTTCGTGCCCACCTGCTTCACCGGCTTCAGCATGCCGGTAGCCGCATCGATCTTCGCGCCCGTCGCCGTATCGGTCTTGATGCGCGACGCAGCCTCCTCCGTATCCTGCGCCAGCCCGCCGTTTTTACGGAACAGGTAATCCTCATAGCCCCCCGGGTAGATGTGCACCCGGCGGTCTTCCACCTCGAACACCCGCGTCGCCAGTCCGTCGATAAAGTAGCGGTCATGCGAAACGAAGATCACCGTGCCGGTGAAGTCGCGCACCGCATCCAGCAGAACATCCTTGGCGCGCATGTCCAAGTGGTTGGTCGGTTCGTCCATCAGCAGGAAGTTCGCCGGCGACACCAGCATGCGCGCCAGCGCATAACGATTGCGCTCTCCGCCGCTCAGCACGCCGAGCTTCTTGAACACGTCGTCGCCGCTGAACAGGAAGCACCCCAGCAGTGAGCGCAGTGTCACCACATCCACGCGCGGGTTCGCGCCCGTGATGTCGTTGAGCATCTGCGCGTTGCCATCCAGCACCTTGTACTGGTCCTGCGCGAAGAAGTCGGCCAGCACGTTGTGACCCTCCTTCACCTCGCCGGAGTCCGCCTTCTCCTGCTGGCTCAACAGGCGCAGCAGCGTGGACTTGCCCGCGCCATTCATCCCCACCAGCGCAATGCGGTCACCGCGCTCGATCGTGAAGCTCACATCTTCGAGGATCTGCTTCGTTTTGCCGTCCGGCCCGGGATAGCTCTTGTACAGGTTCTTCACGTCCAGCACCGTGCGCCCGGAAGCCGGCGGCTGCGGGAAGGTGAAGTGGATCGTCGATTCTTCCTCGGGTATCTCGATGCGCTCGATCTTCTCCAGCTCCTTGATGCGCGACTGTACCTGCTTGGCCTTGGTCGCCTGCGCGCGGAAGCGGTTGATAAAGGCTTCCAGCGCT
>CAXSHQ010000077.1:0-15596 GCA_964236875.1 uncultured Acidobacteriaceae bacterium
ATAAGGAGTACGCATGCTTCGCACCCGTTTCTCGATTTCTTTGCTGGCCGTCATAGTCGTTTCCTTGTTCGCCTGCCGTCCGGCTGCTGCCCAAACGGACCTGAATGGCTACTGGGACCTGCGCATTCCGAACGCAAATGGGGACGGAACGTTCCGCGACACCTACTTTCTTTTCGAGCTGCAAGGGGAAACCCTCACCGGCAATATCGTTCGCAGGCCGGCCGGGCTGCCGATCACGGGGACGTTCTCGAAGGGAGCGTTGCACTTCGTCACAGTGCCTCCTCCACCGCCGGCCCCACGGCCTGGACAACCGGCCCGGCCTCCTATGCGCCCAATCACGTATGACGGCACCTTTGCAGACGGTAAGCTCACACTGCAGACGCAGGGCCGCAGCGGCGTCATAGAAGGTGTCGCCGTCAAGGTGACGCGTGAAGCCACGCAGCCACCCGCACCCCTTCCCTTGCCTGCGCTCCATGACGTTCCGGACAACGGGCTCGTACGCACGCCGCCCATGGGCTGGAACAGCTGGAACAAGTTCGCCGGCCGCATCGACGACACGGCGGTCCGCGGCATGGCCGATGCCATGGTCTCCAGCGGCATGCGCGATGCCGGCTATGTGTACATCAACATCGATGACACGTGGGAACTGGGCCGCGACGCGAAGGGCAACATCACCACCAACAAGAAGTTCCCCGACATGAAGGCACTCGCGGATTATGTGCACGCGCGTGGGCTCAAGATCGGGATCTACTCCAGCCCCGGGCCCAAGACTTGCGCGGGCTACGAGGCTAGCTTCGGCCATGAAGTGCAGGATGCGAAGACCTTCGCCGCCTGGGGTTTCGACTACCTGAAGTACGACCTGTGCAGCGATCTGGACGTCTACAAGGATGACGCGCCCACCCTGCAGGCGATCTACCAGCAGATGGGCGATGCCCTGCTTGCCACGCACCGTCCTATCGTCTACAGCCTGTGCGAGTACGGACGCGCCGAGGTCTGGACCGGATGGGGAACCAAGAGCGGTGGCAACCTGTGGCGCACCACGGGGGACATCAATGACACCTGGCAGTCCATGGACCGCATCGGCTTCAGCCAGCTCAAGCTGGCGCAATACGCGGCGCCGGGCCACTGGAACGATCCTGACATGCTGGAGATCGGCAACGGCGGCATGAGCGCCGATGAGTACCGCACGCACATGAGCCTGTGGTCCCTGCTGGCGGCGCCCCTGATTGCCGGCAACGATCTGCGCAGCATGACCGACGAGACCAAGTCCATCCTGATGAACAAGGAAGTCATCGCCGTTGATCAGGACCCGCAGTACAAGCCCGTGCAGAGCGTCTCCACGGACGGAAAGATCGAAGTGCTGGCGCGCCCGATGCATGACGGCTCGGTCATCGTCGGCCTGTTCAACCGAGGCGATGCGCCGGCTGCGGCAAGCTTCACGCGTAGTGCCTTGCCCGGAGCCCTGCCGGCTAAGAGCGGAAGCATGCGCGACCTGTGGAAGCACGAGGCCGTCTCCTGGGATGGCAGTTCGTACACCGCCACCGTACCAATGCATGGCGTCGTGCTGCTGAAGATCGGCGCTCGATAAGAAGCGGAACCTCCAGGCGCCGGCAGCCTCACGCTGCGTTGGGTTTGTACGGCGCCTGTTGCATGAGCTCGCGTTCGTTGTGCCTCGGATCGTTCTCCACCCGGACGGTGTCGTCAAAGATCATCGTTGGCCTCTCCTTCAGGTTGAAGGCAGGCCAGGACGGCGCATGCTTGTTGTTGGGATCGCCTGTTCGCGCGAAGGCTAAATAGCTTTCACTCACTGCATCGGCCATGCGCTGTGCGCGCGCCTGTTCTTCGGGCGAACTCCCCACCATCCCTGGAGCCAGCGCGACATTATCGAAGGCGAAGGGTATATCCATGGTGTGCGGCGCCTTGTATCGCCCGTGGGCGGCCGGCGAAATCCAGTTCATCTGGTAAACCCAGGTCCGCCTGGCGCTCCGGGGGTTTCCCGCCCGCATAGTTGCGGCAACCTGTTCCGTGCGCCACACCCGCAGGTCTGTGGTGATCTGGAAGTACACATCCGTGGGACTGTACTCCGGGTACCACTTCCTGTAATCAGCCACCAAGTCCTCGGCTACATACTCGCGCAGAAAAGGCCCGCTCGCCTTCAACGCGGGGACGACGCCCTCCCAAGCCAGGCTGAAGAGATCCACGCCCGGCACTCCGCCCAGGAAGCGAGTCTCATCATGCGTGTTTCCAAGCATCAGCGGCACATCGAGCGACTGTGCTGCCGCTTGCGGCCAAAACGGGCCGGTAGGTAGCGACCGTCCATCCGCAACCGGACCGTAATTGCCACCCGCCCGCGCAGCTTCCTTCAGTTGCTGTAGCGGCATTGTCCGGAGGACATCGATGTCGCCCGGCTGCAGGTTGAGGGCCTTCAGAACCGCCCGCGCGCGCTCGGTAGCGACCGCCGCAGGAGTGCCTGCGATCAATTGTCCGCTCATGCAGATGACGCGGTGAAACAATCCCTCGGCTGGAGGCATGGCCATCAGGGTCGAGCATTTTCCGCCGCCTCCCGATTGCCCGAACACAAGAACCCGTCCGGCATCTCCGCCAAACTCGGAGATGTTCGCGCGGATCCACTTCAAAGCCAGCACCAGATCGAGCTGCCCGGCCATGCCGGAGTCCGCGAACCGCGGACCCCCAAGCTCCGCAAGGTACAGAAAACCGAACGCATTCAGCCTGGCGTTGACGGTCACCACGACCACGTCACCTCGCTGCGCGAGCCTGGTGCCGTCATACAGAACGCTATTCACGGTGCCGTAGGTGTAGCCGCCGCCATGGAAGTAGACCATCACCGGCCGCTTCCGCCCATCGCGAAGGGCCGGGGTCCATACATTCAGGTTCAGGCAATCTTCGCTTTCGTGGCCCTCATCCGGAGGCATCCTGTAGCCCGGCTCCCGAGGAGGCCGTGGCGGATTCGGAGCCGGCGAGGGTGCGCGAGCAGGTACCGGCGGCGTATAGGGCTGGATGGTGCGCGGTCCCCACGTCAAGCACTCGCGGACCTCGTGCCACGGTTCCGGTGGCTCTGGAGCGGCGAAGCGCGTTTGCGCCGTGTCCCTGCCGTAAGGAACACCTTTGTAAACGAAGACGCCCTGCTCTTTCCGGCCGCGTATCGGGCCTGCCTTGGTCCTCGCCAGTGTTTCATCGGAAGCAGCCGCCTCTAGCCAGCGAGGCGATGCGGAGGCGAGAGCGGCGGCGGCGCTACCCATCAGAACACTTCTGCGATTGAGATTGCGCAAGGTGAGAACCTCCGAATTGTATTCAATTTCGTATTCGGTGTAGAGTACTACGCAGCTCACAAGAGATAAACAATCAGCTACGCATCGCGCTTCATTCTGCGTGTTCCGTCGAGCTGATGCTGACGAAGTCTCCTGGTAAGGAACGAATCGAGGACACATGGATCGCCGCAACTTTGTCAAAAGCGTAGTCGCCGGCTCTGCCGGCCTGCACGCCGTGGCTCACGCGGCTTATAACCACAACGAAGCATTGCCATCGCCGGGCGGCATGCCCGCCGGTGCCGCCGCGATAGATGGGCATACTCGTCTCGCAGTGTTCCAGCGCGGCGCTGAGTCGTGGACGGTGTACGAGGACCTGCGCACTCGCGATGGTGTGATCACTTTTGTGAGTGCCACCGGCACGGCGCGCGTGCTGCGGAAGACAGCCGAAGCGACCTTCGCAGATGAAGGTCCGCAACATCTTGGCCTGGACCTAAAAGACATCGGCATGGCCGGCCCGGATCTTCTTGCTGACAAGCTGCTCGCCAACGGCGACCCTAAAGAAGACGAAGTGCGCCGCGCAGCCCCGCCGATGAACTCCTCCCAGCCCCGCACCCCAAACCCGAATTATCGGCCTACGTGGAACACCTTCGTCGGCACGCGCGAGTGTTCCGACACCATGCCGATATACCCCAGCGGCAACACGCGTACGTATCACCCGGTGCAGTACTTCAAGGAGCTCACGCAGGAACGCTCCAACCGCCGGCATGAAGGTCTGGTGGGCGGCTGGATGCCCGCCGTGCGCAAGGTTCTTCCCGGCGAGAACGGAGCCTACTACGAGATAGTGGTCTTCGGCGATGTGCTTGCAAAAGACCGCTTCATTGTGCAGACATGGCACCGCACCAGCCACATTGAAAACGGCAAGGTCACCAAGGTCGAGTACGGCTATAGCTACCCTGCGTATACACGTCGCCGCCAGGACCCCAAGCCCGAGGCGTTCTATCGGGGGCTGCTGGAGTTCGCCGAATACTGGGAGCGCGAAGCCTCGACGATTGCCGCCTTGGAATTGCCCGACACTTCCTGGAGCGACATGGTGCGCTATGCCTTCGTCAAGGAGCAGATGGTGCGGCCCGGCGGCGTCTACCCCAAGTACGGCGCCGTGGATCGCGACTACTACGGACCTGAATACGACGGCTTCCAGGACATCTTCACCATGGCGCTGTACGCCAACCTGGAGTGCGGCCGCTTCACCCTGGCTCACGACATCTTCGACAACTACTTCAGCGACTTCACCGAACCCTCCGGCATGATCAACATGCGAGGAGCGGAGACTGCGCAGTTCGGACTTACGCTCTTCCTGGTCTCCCGCTACTACCAACTCACCGGTGATAAGACCCTGCTGTTGAAACACCGCGCCAAGATTGAAGCCACGGCTTCCCTCCTGGCCGAGCTGCAGGACGAGGCGCTCGCTCTGCCGACAGACAATCCCGGACACGGCTTGATCCACGGTTGGTGCGAGTCCGATGCTTGCCTGGCTGCCGATCCCTCAATCTGGAACAAGCCTTACTACGCAAACAGCGCGTTCACGGTACGCGGCTGGCATGACATTGCCGTCATATGGCGCACGCTGAATCTCTCTGGCGCCGAGCCGCTTGCATCGGAGTGGACGCGGCGCAGCGAGCAGTTACGGCAAACCTTAGTAGCCAGCTTGCAGGCAAATACCCGACCTGGCCAGCCCGTCGCCTACACACCCATCCTGCCTGGAAGCAAGCTCACGTTCCGTGAATCGATGGCGGAGGAGAGACCCAGCGAGCAACAGTGGTCTCACCGCTGCTACGCCGAGCTGCTGCAGCCGGATGTGCTGCCCGCAACGCAGGCAAACGCAGTCATTGACTGCATGCGCGCCTACGGAGCCACGACCGTTGGCGTTGTGGCGAATGTCGGGAGACCGAACCCGAACGGCCGGGCTATCCTCGGCTTCATCTCGTACGGATACGCCAAAACACTCCTCATCCTCAACCGCGTTGAGGAGTACATCCTGTTCCTGTACGCACACCGTTATCACGATCATTCACGAGGCTCCTGGACGGCGGGTGAGGTATCGGGTATCTCGGGAGGCGGAGCCATCTTCTGCATTCCTGCACAACAAACCATCCCGCTGCTGGTGCGCTGGATGCTGGTATTCGAAGATTCAGACGCGAGCCGGCTGCACTTCGGCCGCGCCATTCCTCGCGACTGGATTGCTACGGGCAAGCCCATCGCTATCATCGGGGCGCCCACACGCTGGGGCCGCGTCGACTACCGCCTTGAATCGTCCGCGCCCAACACGCTCGTCGCGACTATCCAGCTGCAGCCGAAAGGCAGCATGCCGGAAGAGCTCAACGTGACCTTCCGCCAACCCACAGGCAAGACCTTGCAGACTGCAACGGTCAACGGCGCAGCAGCGCAGATTTCCGGCCCTCACAAAGACGCCGTCGTCGTCAGGACGTCCGGCGGGCAGCGTCACTTTGAGGTGGGAGTAGTACGCCTGCAGTGCCTTGTTGCTTTGCGCGTATGGCGGTATGAGCGAATCGCCGGTGGGCTCGCAGATCCGCTGTAACGATCTTCGGAGCCGCCTCACCATACCCGCAGAACGTTCTTACAACGTTCTCTGCCTTTGGGCCTCCCCTGCATTTCGACTTCACGCCAGCCTGTAAAGCTGCGGTGCGGTGCCGTTAAGCACACGTGCGCCGATAGAAAGTGAGAACCACCATGCCTACCCCCATCGAACTCGTCAGCGGACTCGCCGGAGCCATTGGCTGCGACTTCCGCCAGAGCAACAACCAACTCGTTTTCGTCGAGTACGGCGGCAAGCTCTCGACATACGACATCTTCCCCGCGGCCACCATCATGAGCCAGGGTTCGGCAATCCTCAAGGGAACCTTCCTCTTCGATCTGGACACAGGTACAGAGTCCGCACCCGGTCTGCCTGTCGGTACCGGCTGGGACATCTTCTGGGAAGCTGTGACGAGTGTCGTGCGCGAGATGCGCATCTACGACAGCACTCGGATCGTCAACATCGGCGTCGTTCCGTTTGCCAGCGTCACGCCCAGTGGCCTGCAGTCACTCCCCTATGGCACCACGCCGATCAACGGCAACGACGATCCCACCAACAAGCTCGTCGTGGGCGATGTCTTCGCCGTCAAGACCACGAATGGCAACTATGCCAAGGTCCTCATCACGTCCTACGGCTACAATCTCGGCATTCAGTGGGTGACCTACCGGCTGAACCCTGCCTACCATGTCATCGGCACGGGCTACACGAATCCGGAGTCCGTCGTCGTTTCGGGCGATAACACGCACGCCTACATCACCGAACGCAGCGGCGACCTGGTGAAGGTTTCGCTCACCGCCGCCAACCGCGCCAGCGCCAGCGTCATCGCTTCCGGCCTGGTGGCGCCGCAGCAGCTTGCACTCGACGAAGCCCACAACAACGCCTACGTGGTGGAGTACGATCCCGCGGGACACGGCAATCTCTACCGCATCTCTCTGGTCGCACCTTTCGTGAAGCAGTCCATCGTGAGCAATCTCGCAGGCGCGGTCGGTCTCGCACTCTCAAGCGATCTGCAATTCGCCTATGTAAGCGAGCAGAACACGGGCTCTGTCAGCCGTATCACGCTCGCGAACGGCAGTCGCCAGCAGCTCGTCTCCGGCCTTACCGCGCCCTTCCATCTCACCTGGGCCGATTCCGGCCAGAGCGGCCTCTTTCTCGCCGAGCGCGACCCTGCGAACCGCATTACGCGCATCAGTCTTTCCGGTTCCTCCGCCAGTTCGAATGTCCTCGTGAGCGGCGTCGCCAGCCGTCCATCGAGCGTCGCACTGGCGAACCCCAGCACCCTGCTCATCTGCTGCAATAGCGATCTGCAGAGCTGCTCCATCTCACCCTTTGCCGCGACCGGCCCTCTGCTCATGGGCATTGGCTTCATCCCGTTCGATAAGGTCGTTCCGGCCACAGGCCTGGCCAACACCACGGTCGATCCCCACCTGCCGTTGCAAGTGCTGAATGTGCCCTTCGGGGGGACGCTACCGCTGATGGTCAATCACGCTACGGCGTACGCTAACGGCGCAGCCTTCTACCGTGTCCTTGTCTACAAAGACGCCGCGCTCACCATGCTGGAGCTCGTGGATACCGCGCCCGTCTCCGATGAGAAGTGGAACGGCACCACCTACGCTGACGTCACCACGAACACAGTCACCATTGCCGGCAAGCCGGGCTACCTGCCGGTGCATCCGCTCAGCGACCTGCCGCTCTGGTACACGCCAACGCTCGGCGCGTTTCTCGACTCCACCGTGCTGCCCAACGGCAAGAACACGATCGTGATCGAGTTCGTTACCGCAACCGGCGCAGCCGTTGCGACTACGCCCGGGCTGACCATTCTCGTCGACAACAACCCTTGCTCCGCCAGCTTGGGCCAGCCCACCCTGGGCGGCTCCGCCGCCGACACCGTTTGCGGCCTGCTGCACTATTCCGGCAAGACACCCCCACAGGTGGTCATGCCATTCACTGCCTCACACCCGAATGGCTACGCAACCTACTCGCTCAGCCTTATCAAAGGCGTCAACACACTCACGCCACCCAGCGTCAGCGGCCCTGTGAGTTCGGCGGTTTCGCCCATCATCGGGGGGGTTTCGACCCTGCTCGGCACCTGCACCATCGCCGGCTTCGCCGAGTACCTCTACGTCGCCGCCTCCGCTACCAACGGCTGGGGACGTCAGTCTGAATACGACGCCTCTGCCGCTATCGCCTTCGTCCTCGCACCCTAAGCCACGGAGAGAGGATGTCGTCACACAAAGAGGTCCTGCTCCGGCAGGGCCTCTGCTTTTTCACTTCGCATCCGTAGCTGCTATAGCGATCAGCAAGCGCCCGCAGCGTTGCGCGCCAGTCAGTTGCCCACGCCTTAGGTGCTAATTAGCCCGTCTATGACTATGATGGGCGCAGCGAATTGTCAGAGAATTTGCAGTGAGTCATGAGCGAACGGGCAGACGGCTGCTTCGGATTGGAACAAAATAATGAAGATCGATCGGCGTACGGTGTTGGAGAGAGCAGGCTTTGCGGCAGCAGCAATCGCATTGCGCGCGAACGCATGGGCATGGGCTCCTGAGGCCGCCACTGGCGCGCCAGTTGCCACCACCGGCGCAGGCAAGATCAGCGGCGCGCTTGAGGACGGCATCAACGTCTTCAAAGGCATACCCTACGGTGGTGACACGGCCAAACGCCGCTTTATGGTGCCCCTCTCGCCGGAAAAGTGGACGGGGGTAAAGGACTGCTCCCACTTCACAACAATGGCGCCGCAACTGCAGCAGCGAGACTCCGGCTTCGGCGCGGGCGGCGCGCGGGCAGGCTCCCTCGGCACCGGCGGAGCGGCAAGGCAGCCCGCAGGAGCAACTGCTTCGCCGCCAAGCGGTTTGCCGACATCCTCTTCTGGCATTCCGGGCGCGCCACGCGACGAAGGCAAGCAGAGTGAAGACTGCCTGCACCTCAACGTATTCACGCCCGGCCTGCGAGACCGCAAGCGCCGTCCCGTCCTCGTCTACATCCATGGCGGCGCTTACAACAATGGCACTGTAAACAGCGATCTCTACGACGGACGCCGGCTCTGCCATCGCGGTGACGTAGTCGTCGTGACGGTGAATCATCGCCTCAACGCCTTAGGCTACCTGTATCTTGGCGATCTCGCACCCGAGTACGCCCAGTCCGGCAATGCAGGCCAACTCGACCTCGTGCTCGCCCTCAAGTGGATCCGCGACAACATCGCCGAGTTTGGGGGCGATCCCACCCGCGTGCTCATCTTCGGCCAGTCAGGCGGCGGCGCGAAGTGTGCCGCTCTGATGGCGACGCCTGTAGCCAAAGGCTACTTCCATCGCGTCATGACGATGAGCGGCCAGCAGGTCAAAGGGGCTTCCATCGAAATCGCCTCCGGCCGCGCCAAAACTGTGCTCGCAAAGATGGGCATTGCCGAGGGTACCAAAGGCAAAGAGCTCGTTGCAGCCCTGAACGCGCTCACCATGGAGCAAATCCAGGAGGGCGCGCGAGCCGTCAGTTCGGACTGGCTGCCCGTCGTCGACAACGTAATCCTTTCCCGCAATCCCTTCGATCCCGACGCGCCCGTCCTCAGCCAGGACGTTCCGATGATGCTGGGAAACGTACACGACGAGACCGGCGTGCAGGGCTCTCCGAACATGACATGGGAGCAGGCCCCCGAAGCTCTCGATCGCTCCGTTCACGAGTACCTCGGCCCGGTGAAGCCTGGGGAGGCCGTCGCCGCTATACGCGAGGCCGAGCCCACCTACACACCGATCCAGGTTGTTCGCGCGGCCGCAACCGCCTTCCGCGCCTGGGCCGGGCAGCGCATGGAAGCGGAGCGCCGCGCCGCCAACCCCGTCAGCCAGAAGCACACCTGGGTGTACCAGATGAACTTCCCCGGTGCCGGCGGCCTGGCCGGGCACACCCTGGATATCCCCTTCATGTTCGACAACATCGCCATCGCCTCCAGGCAAGTGGGCACCGAGCCCGAGCACCTGCAGCAGGCCAACGAACTCGCCGCCATCATGAGCCAGATGCTCATCAACTACGGCCGGACCGGCAGCCCCAACGGCGACAACGCTTCGCAGAAACCTACGCAGGATGGCAAGCTGCCCTACTGGCCGCCGTTCGAGCTCAAGACTCGCGCAACGATGTTGTGGGAAGCCAAGCCACGCATCGAGAACGACCCGCGGCACGGTGAGCGCGTAGAGGCGGAGAAGTCGCACTATCATCAGGCCGGCACGCCGCTGCCATGAGTTGCAACGACTATCCATGTCAACTTGGCTAAGTCCTCCCAATGTAGAGATTGAAAGAGTGCTCACCGATGAAATCTGCTCTCCATGTTCTCAGCGGCCTCATGATGTTGCCACTCGTGGCCGTCTCGATCTCTGCTCAATCCCCACCTGCGAACTTCCAGTCCACCGAGATCCACCCTGATCGAACCGTCACCTTCCGCTATATCGACCCCCACGCTCCAGCGGTCACCCTCTCCATCCGCGACCTCACCCAACCGATCCTCATGCACAAGGGAGAGGACGGTATTTGGGCGGCTACCACCGAACCGCTCCCGCCTGCCATCTACAACTATCACTTCGAAGTAGAGAAGCAATGGCGGCTCGATCCCGCGAATCCCAACGTTGCGGTGAAGTACCAGAACGTCACCAACCTCTTGCCTGTCCCCGGGCCCGTCCCGGAGCCCTGGCAAGTCGCCGACGTCCCTCACGGCGAGATTCACCAGCACGTCTATACGTCCCTCACCGTCCTTCACCTACCCCAGAGCCAGAGCGAGTACTACGTCTACACCCCTCCCGGTTACAACCCCCACGCAGCCCAGCCCTATCCCGTCCTCTATCTCCTCAGCGGCTTCAACGAAGGCCCCTGGTCATGGACTGCGGTGGGTCGCGCCAACATCATCCTCGATAACCTCATCGCCCAGCACAAAGCCCGTCCCATGGTCGTCGTCATGCCTCTCGGCTACGGCGACATGGACTACGTCCTCACGGGCAACAGAGCCCGCGATCCCAAGTTAGCTTCCGAGCACTACCATCGCTTCGAGCAGGCCCTGCTCAGCGAGGTCCTTCCGCAGGTCGAGTCGACCTACCATGTTGCCCGCGACCGCGATCACCGCGCCATCGCTGGTCTCTCCATGGGCGGACACGAAAGCCTCAGCATCGGCCTTACCCATGCCTCGCAGTTCGCGTATGTGATTGGCCTCAGCGCCGCCGCAAACGGCATCGCTCAGGATCCTGCCCTCGCGAGCCTGAACACGAAGACTGCCAACCTGCACCTGCTCTGGGTCTCCTGTGGAACCGATGATGGCCTCTCACAGGCGAATCATGATTTCGTCGAATGGCTTCGCTCCAGGAACATGAACGTTGAGTACGTACAAACCCCCGGCACTCACACCTGGAGCGTCTGGCAGAATAATCTCGTCCACTTCGCCCCACTCCTCTTCCAGCCGAAATAGCTTCCCGCCTCAGAGCCCGGATACCCGCTCATGCGGCGGGTGCGTGTTTGCTCCCGGAGTTAGATGGATTGGACGAAATACTTCGCCACGCTGAGCGTGCATGATCTCCGCAGCGGCCGAACAGTGATTGCCAAGCGTGTGAAGCTCACTTGCCTGACAATGCACGGAAACATCCTTCAAAAAGATATGCGACCACTGAAACGCAGTGTGCGATTGCTTGTGCTAAGCACGCTTTGAATCTGGCCGAACCCTGAGTTGTTTACATCGCCGACGGGTTGGCCCCACTGCGGAGTGTTGGTCACGTCAAAGGACTCCGCCTTGAGAATCACCGCCATTTCCCGGTAGATGGGAATATTGCGGGTCAAGCCGACGTCCAGATTGAAGTACCCCGGACCCCGTACCGTGTTGCGACCGAGATTCCCGTTAGAAGCGGAACTGGTGAGCTTGGCGTAATTACCGTTGTTGACGATGTAGTTCGGGAAGTTCGGGAGCACTCCGCTGGAGTTGGGTACGTAGTGGACGCCGGTGATCGCTGGTTTGCTGATCAGGTTCGGAACCACCGTGTCGCCATAGCCGGTCTGCGTGCTGTCAGTGATCTGATACGGCTTGCCGCTGTCGTAGGTGGTGATGGTGTTCAGGTCGAAACCGCCGACGATACGGCCAAGGATGCCGGTGTTCAGGAATTGACTCCCCGGACCGATCGGCAGTCTGTAGACCGTCCAGAGGGCATTCAAATGCGGGCGGTCGAAGCCGGAGTTCGCGAAGTTCCTTTTATACAGTCCCGGGGTGCTGAACGTCGGCGTGCCCAGCGTGGAATCCGCGTCCCAGTTGTTCATGTAATGCGACCATGTGTAGCTGTAGCCGAACTGCAAAGAGCGGAGTTGATGGTCACTGACCTGCAACTGCAGACCAGAGTACTCTTCGTCCGCCGTCGGCAAAACATCCAGGATGGTGTTGACATTGCGACGCACTCCCCCGGGCGCGTTCGCGTTCGCGAAGATGGGACGCCCATTCGCGCCGGCTGGGTTGACGCCAGCCGCGTTGATGTCGATGCCAAGCACCTGGCGGACGTGGTGCGTGCCGACATATCCAATATTGAGCACGACATCGCGGGCAAGGTCGCGATCGATGAAGAAGTTATAGGCCTCGATGTAGCCACGGCGCCATTTCTGCGGAGCGGTCTGGGTGGCGTAGTTATACGGCAGCGGAACGACACCCGAAGAGATATCCGGAACCACCACGTTCGGAACGCCGACGGCGAGTGTGCCGCTGGGCAGCGTATTCATCGTCGGGTTTGTCGCGGAGGCGGCGTTCAGGGCAGCGACGGGTATGTAGGTGGTGGCACCCGATTGGTTTAGGGTGATCAGCGCTGGGTAGGAGTCGCGGAAGAAGCGGTAGTTTTCCGGGTCGACCGTGATGCCTGCTCCTGCGCGTATCACCGTCTTCTCATTGAGCCGATAGTTGACGCCGAAACGTGGAACGAACTGACCGTACCCAACGTCTTCCCCGGTGTTGGTAGGCGTTGTGCCGCGGCCGCCGATCAGCACATTGCCGGTAGCAGGATCGTAGCGAAAGACGCCGGTATGGTCGCGGTTGGCAAAGGGGTAATACTCGTAGCGGATACCGTAGTTGAGCGTCAGGTTCGAGCTCGCCTTCCACGTGTCCTGTGCGTAGAAGCTGAACACGGAGAAGCGTGGGCCATTCGGCTGAAAGTATTGAACCGTCTTGCCGACCGTGTTGGGCATGCCGAGGAGGACGTCGGCGATGACGCGATACGCGTTGGGAGTGTTTACGTTATCGAGGTTACCCGTGGAGCCCCCCGTAAAGGTGAACTGTCCACGCGGTCCGCTGTTGTTTGCCTGCAGGTGATTGATGGCGGAGTGAACGTATTCACCCCCGAAGCGGAAGGTATGCTTTCTGCGCACGTAGGTGCCGTTCAGGTTGCCGACGTACTGCATGTCGCGAAACTGGAAGGGCGAAGACTGAAGATAGCTGCCGAAGCTGGAAATACCGGCCGAGCCGATGAAGCCGGGAATGCCTGACTGGAAGGCGGTCGTGCCATTGGTGCCCGGGATATTGAGAACGTCCAGACCGTAGTTGCTACCGTAGTCCGGAGCGCGCGCCGCCAGGTTGATGCGGACGAAGCCGGCGTTGGCATCGATCAGGAAGTTCGGCGTGAAGGAGTGCGTAGCGCCGAGACCAATATTCTGGATGGTACCGGGCGCGGTACCGGGCTGCCCACCGTCCCAGGTATTGCCGATGGCGGCGCCGAGAGCGGGCGGATCAACGATGTTGGAACGCTGGATGGAGTAGCGACCGAAGAAGGTTGTGCTTGCGGTCGGGTTATAACTCACTTTGGTGTCGTAGGTGGAACGATCGTAGGCAAGAACGGCGCCGCTGGCGTAGTTGCCGGAGGGCTGGGCATTTACAGCCGTTGCGGAGGTTTCCGTGGGTAGCAGAGAAAGGATCTTCAGACCCGCTGCACTGAGGCGATTGGCCGGGATTTTATTTTGAAAGAACGGGGTACGTCCCGAACCGTCCGCATTGCCGGTCAGAGGATCGTAGATGATGGTCGACGAGGACGAGAAGTCGCCGGTACGCACTGCGGTAGGCGCGATCGTCATGGTTCCATTGACGTATTTGCGTATGGAAGTCTTGTTGTAATTGAAGAAGAAGAACAACTTGTCCTTGATGATGGGACCACCGATGTTCGCACCGAACTCGTTGTAGATATTCTTTTGTTTATTCGGCAGCGCCGCAGTAGGACGGACAAAGTACGAACGGGCGTTGAAGTCGCGGATGGAGTTGTACTCCCATGCCCCGCCGTGGAACTTGTTTGTGCCGCTCTTGACGATAAGGTTTGCGGCGATGCCACCGGCAGCCCCTTGCTCCGCATTGAAGCTGTTGGTGACGATGTTGGCGGACTCGATGGCGTCAGTTGGCGGGATATAAGCAACAATGGATTGCAGCCAGGGGTAGCCTACCGCCGCGCCGTCAATCTTGGTTGAGTTGACTGTGTTCACAATGCCGTTGGCCGTGACCGCTTGAGTTCGGCCCGGGTTCCCTGCCTGCGAGTTATTTTCCGTGGGCGGCGGAATACCTGGAATGAGGCGGTAAAGTCCTTGGAAGTTGCGGCCGGCGGTGGAAGTCGTGGGCAGCTCTTGAACCTGCGTCGGGGAAATCTCGTAGTTGACGTCCGCACGCTCCGTTTGAAGGGTAGGCGGTGCGGTGGTCACATCCACTGACGTGATTACATTGCCGACGGTGAGAGCCGTATCGATGCGCCGCGTTTGGTTCGCACTGATAGGAACAGCCTTGGAGGTAGCCTGGCCGAAGCTTGGGGCCGTGAAGCTTACGTCGTAGGTGCCCGGCGGAAGATCGGTGAACTGGTATGTCCCGGTTGAGTCGGTCGCGTCGGTCCGTGTTAATCCGGTGGAAGGATTCGTGACGGTGACCTTGGCCCCGGCAACCACAGAACCCACAGGGTCGGTCACAATACCGGTGAGACTTCCATACAGGGTTTGCGTGTAGCCGGCTAGAGTACAGCTAAGCGTAAGGGCAAGAAGAGCAAGTGACCGCAAGATGAACGTGCGCGTCCGTTTCATATGTTTGTGATCCCCGCAGAGTGCGTTCTAAAGTCCGGGGGACTATAGGATTTCTGCGGCGTAGCTGTCAAGCTTATTCAGATCCACTCAGTAACGGGAAGTGCTCCTCCGAGGAAGAGTTCGACGTGAAGCTGATGTCATGCAAGCACGAGGTTTAGGAATCGCTGCACACTGACCACAACCGCGTCAGCTCATGGGATGGACGCTGCCAGCGGGCTTGTCGCCCATGTGGAAGATCAGCGTTCCACCCTGGATCAGGTCGGCGTGCGACACGGATAGGCCCGCCACAACAGCACCGTTCCAAGTGACGGATTGAATGTATGGCGAATTCGGTGATTCACGCTTGGCTTCAATAACCAACGCGCGCCCGCTGGGTTGCGCTATCGACACACGGTCGAAGAGCGGTGATCCAAAGTCATACCGAGCGCTTACAGGGTCCACTGCGTACAGCCCCAGCGCACTCATCATGAACCACGCTGACATCTGGCCGCAGTCTTCGTTGCCAGCCATGCCGTCCGGTTCGTTGTTGTACATGTCTTCCAGCAGCTTACGTACCCGCGCCTGTGTTTTGTGGGGGGCACCCGCGTAGTTATACAGGTACGCGATGTGATGGCTCGGCTCATTACCGTGTGCGTATTGGCCCACCATGCCGGTGACATCCGGCGGCATATCGGGCGGCAGTTCAGAGCTTTGAT
>CAXSHQ010000078.1:0-3396 GCA_964236875.1 uncultured Acidobacteriaceae bacterium
ATGTTGTATTCTTCAAAGATTACCTCTACAAACAATATATGAGAATTTCTCTCAAGATTATTTCTCTTTTTATAAGACTATTTTTTAATTATAGATCAATACTTCGTGTGAGTTTTCAACCGTCCGATCATGAAGAACGTCGCCCGCACCCCTGCCCCGGACCCGGCCCGCGCCAGAATCTCCAGCAGCTCCGGTGTCGCGGCATCGTTCGGGCCGTCATCATAGGTCAGCGCCACTTCCTGAGGATCCCGGCCCGCCACCAGCGTCCGCCCAAACAGTTGCGACCCCGGGCTCATGGCGGCATAGGTCACCCATCCGCCTGCCGCGACGGCAACGGCGCCCGCCACCCCGGCAACCCACCCAGCGGAAACACTCATGCCCCGCAGTGTACCGCCTGTGTCCCGGTCGTTCTTACCGTAAGAACGGCGACATGCGACAGAGCGAGCAACAGCCTCGGCGGCGTGCTTCATCTCACTTTGCAATGTTTCTGCGTACATTTCGATTCAGTATTTCCGCCGCTGCTTTTCTCGCTTTGCTGACCGCCTCGCCCACGCGCGCCCAGAAAGTCCAGCCGCAGCCGGTCACCGACTCCTCCGCCCAGGCCAGCCCCCTTACGCCCGTCTCGCACGCACTCGTAGAGGACACCAGCGCCCAAGCCAGCCCCATTTCCTCCGGCCATCGCCGCAGCCCAGCGCGCCTCGGCCCAGCGCATCTCGCCCCGCACACCGCCCTCCCCGTCGCTCTCGGTCGCGCGATCGACTCCGGCAAGCTCAAGCAGGGAGAGAACGTAACCGCCCGCCTGACCGCAGCCGTAAGCGTCCCCGGTGGCCGCACGCTGCCGCCCGGCACCCCGGTTACGCTCAGCGTCATCGCGGCCGTGCCCGCCGGGCGCATCAGCGCCGTCGGTGAGTTATCCCTCCAAGCCATTCAGGTCGGCAGCATCCCCGTCTTTACCAACACCCTTGTCTTCCAGGGCAAGCCCGGCCACCAGGACCTGCCCGACAGCGCCCCTGCCCTCGGCACCGACGCTGGCCTGCCCAGCGGCGCGCCGCTCATTTTTCATGTCCAGCCGCCACCCGTCGACGCCGACTACCTGCCCAAACCCAACGACAAGAACGCCGCCAGGACGCCTGGCGCGGTCAACGGCATAGCCCCCGGTGGCCCTCCACCAAACTCGGCCATGAAGAGCACCTATGGCGATCCGAACGGTGCCGGCAGCGGCAAAACACCCGCCCAGCAGCAGCCCTCAGTTTCTCCGGGCGACACCACGACGAATCAACAGCCGCAGCAGACACAGCAGCCCAGCGTAGCGCCCAACCAGCCCCAGTCGCTCAAGCCAGACCTCACCGAGCCCACCAAGCCGCAGTAAGACGGTGCTGTCCCTGGACCGGCAGCAGCTAGGTTCCTATTCTAGAGGTTGTCATCCTTCGCGAAGCGGAGGATCTGCGTTTCGCCGGACGCGCCCCAAACGCCTCCAGCAGAAGCTTACTTCTCCGGCGCTACAAACTCCTTCGGCAGCTCCCCACCAGCGCCAAAGAAGAAGTCGTTCATCTGTTCCACCAGGAACTCCTGTGCCTCGCGCGTCCACGGCTGCAGCCGATACTCATTGAGCAGCATCTTCTGCCGCTCCACCCACTCGCCCCACGCCTTCTTCGACACATTCTTATAAATCTTCTGGCCGAAGTCAGAGTCGAACGGCGGCTCGTCCAACCCCTCCATCTCCGCCTTGAACTTTGTGCAGAACACCATGTGGGCCATCGCTTCACTCCTCCGCCTGCTCAGTGTATCGTGCGCATGCATCGCGCCTCGTAACAGCTCATCCACCTCCCGCACCCCTCTAAAGTTGTATGGCCCCGCTGCCTGAGCATCACTAGAGTTCTAGGCACACCAGCGGTCCATTCTGCTTGCGAGGCTTTGATGTTTGTTCAGCGTGTCCTTCTATACGGCTTGTCTCTGCCGTTGCTCCTCACCGGCAATGCACCCGCCCAGAAAGGACACCCGCCCGCTCCGCCCGTCGCAGCGCCCGCCAAGCCCACACTCGCCGCGCAGATGAGCGTCGAAGGCTACGACCATCTCCTCAACGTCCTTTTCCCTGCCGACCACGGTACCCATCCCGGCCTGGACTACACCCTGGTCCTGCGCTTTGAGCCCCACTTCCATCCCGAATCGCAGATCGTCCTCCGCCGCTTCCACAACAACAAGGTCGAGGCCACTTACGACCGCGTGGTTTCCGGCAACGCCTGGCGCGCCGCCTACGCCCAGGGCGACCAGCTCTCCAACTCGCAGTACGAGACCATCGCCAAAACCATCCCCACACGCCACAGCAGCTTTACCGCTACTGACTTCGACGTCCAGCAATGGCACGCCGAGCTCCTCCCTCTGCTTTCCCAGGGCTTCACCCATCTTCGCAAGGCGTCCAAACAGATCCAGCGCTCCGGCACTTGGGATGTGATGACCAACGGCACCCGCTACGAGCTCTGGCTCATCCAGGGCGACGACGAGGTCCACCTCATCTCTTGGGACAGCGAAGTCGAGCCCCTGCCTAGCGGCACCACGGGCCTCGTCCGCTGGATGAACCTCATCCGCTGGCAGGCCGCCGGCCACACCCTTGCCACGCCGCCACCCGCGCGTGCCACCGCCGGCCAGTCTCCTGAGCCTCCACCCGGAGGAGCTACAGAGAACTCGCAAAAGGGATCTCCGGATCGCTGAGGCACTCTGCGCAGAATGCATCCCGGAACGACCCCATCGGTGACGGTCTCATCATCACGGGTGGGCTTCGCCCCTCCCTTCATGGGAGCCACCCGAAGCTTGGCGGAGGCATCTGAAGCTCTGAGCGAAACAGCTCATCGCTCTAAGCTCGTTCCGATCCAGTTTGCCCGCAGCGATCCACCTCAACGCGCGTAGCGTAGCGAATCTACCCAACTGAAAGCGCCACCGCCGCTGCCTATAATCCAGACGATGCCCCGCCGCGCCGACGAACCCGCTGAAGCTCTCACCCCCGAACAGCAGATCGAAGCCCTCCGAGACGAGCTCCGCCACCACGAGCACCTGTACTACGTGCTCGACGCCCCCGAGTGGACCGATTCACAGTACGACACGGCCATGAATCGCCTCAAGGCGCTGGAGGCCGAACACCCCGACCTCCTCACGCTCGACTCACCCTCCCAGCGCGTCGGCGGCAAGCCCAAGGAGGGCTTCGCCAAGGTCGCCCACTCGCGCCCCATGCTTTCGCTCGATAACGCCTACAACGAAGCCGAGCTCCGCGCCTGGGCGGACCGCGTCGCCAACGGCTTGCAAGGCTCCGAAGCCGCCGCGGAGGGAACCCGCTTCGTCTGCGAGCTCAAGCTCGACGGCCTCTCCCTCGCCCTGCAATATACCGCCGGCGCCAATGGCCAG
>CAXSHQ010000078.1:3406-15301 GCA_964236875.1 uncultured Acidobacteriaceae bacterium
CCCTCGCCTCCGGCCTCACCCGCGGCGACGGTACTGTCGGCGAAGATGTGACTTCGAACGTCCGCACCATCCGCAGCGTCCCGCTCCATATCTCCGCCGCGAAACTCAAAGCCGCCGGCCTGCCACAATCCTTCGAGGTCCGCGGCGAGGTCGTCCTCCCCCAGAAAGCCTTCGAGCAGATGAACGCCGAACGCGAAGCCGCCGGCCAGGCACCCGCCGCCAACCCGCGCAACGCCGCCGCCGGCACCATCCGCACCGTCGAGCCCAGCATCGTCGCGCAGCGCCGCCTGGAGTTCTTCGCCTATTTCCTCCTCCGCGACGGCGATTTTCTGCTCCCGCATCAGGACAAAGCCCTCGCCGCCCTCCGCGCCGCCGGCTTCCGCGTCAACACCCACGCCCGGACCGTGGACACTCTCGAGGAAGCCCTCGCCTTCATCGCTCAGGCTGAAACCCTGCGCGACACCCTGCCCTACGAGATCGACGGCGTCGTCCTCAAGCTCGACTCCGTCGCGCAGCAGCGCCGTCTCGGCTTCACCGGCAAGGCCCCGCGCTGGGCCATCGCCTACAAGTTCGCCGCGCGCGGCGCGACTACCAGGCTCGAAGACGTGCTCTTCCAGGTAGGCCGCACCGGCAAGGTCACGCCCGTCGCCGCGCTCGCTCCGGTCAACATTGGCGGCATCACTGTCACCCGCGCCACGCTCCATAACGCCGACGAGATCGGCCGCCTCGGCGTCCGCATCGGTGACTTCGTGGCCGTCGAGCGCGGCGGCGACGTTATTCCCAAGATCACCGCCGTAGTCGACGACAAGGACCACCCGCGCGGTTTGGGCGACATCGTTTTTCCCTCCACCTGCCCGGTCTGCAATGCAGATCTCAACAAGGTCGAAGGCGAAGTCGACTTCCGCTGCATCAACTCCGCCTGCCCGGCTCGCGTCTCTGGCGAGCTCCTCCACTGGGCCTCTCGCGGCGTCATGAACATCGAGGGCCTCGGCGACGCCATGGTCGCCCAGCTCCTCGGCTACGCAACCAGCGTATCTGTCGAAACAGCTTCCGAGGCCCCCTCCAACGCGAGGTCCTCCAGCGAAACACTTTCCAGCGAAACATCCTCCACTGCGTTGTCATCCTTCCGCGAAGCGGGAGGATCTGCGTCTGCCCCCGCCCATGTCGACGCGGAGCCGCAGTTCACTGATACTGGCGCGCCCATCACCGTCCGCGAGCCCCTCGTCCGCACCGTCGCCGATCTGTATACCCTCACGCGCGAGCAGCTCACCGGCATCGAGCGCGTCGGCAACAAAACCGCCGACGCTCTTCTGGCTCAAATAGCCCGCTCCAAAACCGCTCCGCTCTCCCGCGTTCTCCTCGGCCTCGGCATCCGCTACGTCGGCGAACGCACCGGCCAGCTCCTCGCCGAACACCTCGGCTCCATAGACGCGCTCATGGCCGCCACCGCGGAAGAACTCGAAGCGGTCAACGAAGTCGGCCCCCGCGTCTCGCAGGCCATCGTCGAATTCTTCGCCGAAGAAAAGAACCGCGCCCTTGTCTACCGCCTCCAGGAGCTCGGCCTCACCATGCCCGCCCAAAAGCGCGTCACCAGCACTGCGCTCGCAGGCAAAACCTTCGTCCTCACCGGCACGCTGCCAAACCTCACCCGCGAAGAAGCCAAGGAACGCATCGAATCCGCCGGCGGCAAAGTCTCCGGTTCTGTCTCCAAGAAAACCAGCTACGTTGTAGCCGGCGAAGAAGCCGGCTCCAAGCTCGACAAAGCTCGCGACTTGGGTGTGGAAGTTCTCGACGAACCCGCCCTGCTCGCCCTCCTCAGCTAGCTTCTGTCTCTCGCGAAGGGCGTTATCTGAACGCAGCGAAGAGCCTGCCCTGAACGTAGTGAATGGGATCCTCGAGTTCCGCTCGCAGTGGCACTACACCTCGAGGAGAACAGCTGGGAAAGCCTGCACTCCGCTCAACACAAGCTAGGTTTTGTTTGCAATATTTTGCAGCAAAGTCTTTCCGCTTGATTTACGGGATACCACCGTCGCGGAGCCATACAAAATAGCGCGCTTAGCCCCAGATGCCCATCGCAAGGGTGGAGGGTAGGTCCTCCGGCACGGAGGCGGTCCGCTAGTCGTCGAAGTTGATCCGCTCCCGCTCGATCACCAGCGGCCGGTTCTGCACCATCGTATGGATCGAACCCACATACTCCCCGATAACCCCCAGCGCCACCAATTGCACCGACCCAAAGAAAAACAACCCCACCACCACCGGTGCCAGCCCCACCGTGAAGTACTTCCAGAAGAAAAGCTTCGCCAGAAAGTACCCAAACCCGGCCATCGCGCTCAGCACCGCCAGCACGAAGCCCGTGAACGTCACCAGCCGCAGCGGCACCTTGGAAAGGTTCGTGATGCCCAGCATCGCCAAGTCGTACAGCGTATAGAAGTTGTTCTTGGTAATCCCGCGCTGGCGCCGCTTCTGGTTGTACACCAGCACCTTGTACGGCAGCCCCAGTTCCGCAATCATCCCGCGGAAGTACGGATACGGATCGCGGAAGCGAGTCCGCAGAATCTCCATCACGCTCCGGTCGTACAGCCCGAAACCGGTAAAGTGCTCGAACACCCGCACATTGGTCAGCGACGCCACTGCCTTGTAATAAAGCGTGCGCACACGGTACATCATGGTGTTCTCTTCGCTGGTCTCCTTGATCCCGACAATGACCGGCGTCCCCTGCTCCCAAATCCGCACCATCTCGCCAATGAGCTCAGGCGGATCCTGCAGGTCGGAAAGCAACATCCCCACCGCATCCCCCTGCGCCACCATCATCGCGTGATGCGGAGAACGCAGATGTCCAAAGTTGCGCGCGTTCACGATGACCTTCACCGTAGGATCGCTGGCAGCCATCCTGCGCAGCACGTCAACGGTGCTATCGGTCGAAGCATTGTCGATGAAGATGTGTTCGAAGCGAAGGTGCGGGAACTGCGCCATCACTGCTGCCAGCCGCTCGTGCAATGGCTCGACATTGCTTTCTTCGTTGTAGCAAGGACTGACGATACTGATCAGTTTCAACGCAAGAACTCCTCTGTGAGGCCTTCTTTTGAAGGCTGTTGC
Organism: uncultured Acidobacteriaceae bacterium; assembly: GCA_964236875.1. Classification (GTDB taxonomy): domain Bacteria; phylum Acidobacteriota; class Terriglobia; order Terriglobales; family Acidobacteriaceae; genus Granulicella. The sequence continues at coordinate 6,503 of CAXSHQ010000078.1, forward strand.
ACCCACTGCCACGACGCTCAACAGGGAGTCGTAATGCTATCATCGAGGGGTTATGAAGGCGGTCATCCTCGCAGGTGGTTTTGGAACGCGGATCAATGCAGAATCGCTGACCAGGCCCAAGCCCATGGAAGAGATTGGCGGCCGCCCAATCCTGTGGCACATCTTGAAGATGTATTCGCGTCACGGGATCTTTGACTTCATCATCCCCCTGGGATCCCAGGGATACATGATCAAGGAATACTTCAGGAATTATTTCCTGCATACCTCAGACGTGACCTTCGACATCACGCGCAACAGCATGGAAGTCCACGAGCGGACCACCGAACCGTGGCGCGTCACGCTGGTAGAAACCGGGGAGGAAACTGCGACCGGTGGCCGCATCAAGAAGATAGCAAGCTATCTCCAGGGTGAAGACGACTTCTGCATGACCTACGGAGACAACGTCTCCGATGTCGACATCTCGGAGCTGGTCCGTTTTCATCAGGCTGCGGGCAAGCTCGCTACCTTGACTGCCGTGCAAACAGTGCCGCGTTTCGGTGTGCTGAGGCTGGAAGGCCCAGACGTCCAACACCTGCATGAGAATCCGTCGCACGAAGATGATTGGGTCAACGGCGGCTACTACGTGCTTTCGCGCAAGGTACTCGATCAGATTCCAGACGATCCGACGGCACGGTGGGAGCGCGGGCCGCTGGAAGCTCTCGCGAAAGAGAAGCAGTTGAACGCCTATCGTCACTCCGGCTTTTGGCAGCCTATGGACACTGTCCGCGATAAGGCGATGCTGGATAAGCTCTGGAGTTCCGGCACGCCTCCCTGGAAGACCTGGTAGCAACATCGAATAGGGCCCAAACTTGATCAAAGCTACCGATTATGTGGCGCGTTTCCTTTACGCACGCGGTGTAAGGACGGTCTTCGAGCTGCCCGGTGGCATGATCACGCATCTGCTGAACTCGCTGTATGAGTTCCAGAAGATTCGCGTGCTGAGCGTGCATCACGAGCAGAGCGCGGCGTTTGCTGCGGACGCTGCGGGCCGGCTGACCGGTGTCCCAGGAGTGGCCATGGCCACGAGCGGCCCCGGTGCGATCAACCTGCTCACCGGCATCGGCAGTTGCCATTTCGATTCTTCGCCTGCCGTCTTCATCACAGGTCAGGTGAACCGGCATGAACTCCGTGGAAGCAGAGCCATACGGCAGCTCGGATTTCAGGAAAGCGACATTGTCGCAATGTCGGCGCCGATCACCAAAGCATCATGGCAGGTTCAGACGCCGGAGGAGCTGCCGGAACTGCTGGAGCGTGCCTTCGATCTGGCGCTCAGCGGCAGGCCCGGACCGGTGCTGCTCGATATCCCCATGGACATCCAGAACTCCATGCTTTCCGTTCCAGAACCACACGTTGCGCCGCCACCTGCGCCCGCCGAGTTGCGCGTGTCGGAAAGCGTGTGGGCAGAGATCGAGCGGCATGTGCAGTCGGCCAAGCGGCCGCTTGTGCTGGCTGGAGCAGGAGTGCGCGCCAGCGGTTCCCTCGAAGAGTTTCAGCAGTTGATTGCAGCGCTCGACATACCCGTCGTGAACTCGCTCCTGGCCACAGATGTCCTGCCATATGCCGATCCACGACGCGTGGGCATGATTGGAAGCTACGGCAACCGGTGGGCAAATCATGCCATTGCGGCCAGCGACCTGCTCCTCGTCCTGGGCAGCCGACTCGACATCCGACAGACCGGCAATGATACGAAGTCCTTCAAGGGCAACCGCACTATCGTGCACGTGGATACAGAACCGGGAGAGATCAACAATCGCGTCCCGGATTGCATGGAAGTAGAAGCCGACCTGAAGCCCTTCCTGCGTTCAGCTTTGGAGAGATTCGGAAAACTGACTCACCCGGATTGGAGCGGCTGGCGCGAGGAGCTCGCGACATGGCATCGGAAGTACGACGATCGGCTGGAGCTCGCCGGCAGCGAAGGAATTAACCCGAACGTCTTCATGCATCAACTCTCGGCAGCTTCGACCGCAGCGACGACGTATCTTGTCGATGTCGGTCAGCACCAGATGTGGGCGGCGCAATCCAACGAGATCGCGCCGCACCAGCGCTGGCTGACCTCGGGTGGCATGGGTTCGATGGGGTTCGCTCTGCCTGCGGCCATCGGTGCGGCCGCTGTCGTTCCAGGACCTGTGGTTGTGATCGCCGGCGATGGCGCCTTTCAATGCAATATCCAGGAGCTTCAAACCATCGTCCGCAACCAGTTGCCGGTCAAGATCGTGGTCATCAACAATGGCTGTCACGGCATGGTGCGTCAATTCCAGCAGAGCTACTTCAACGAACAATACCAATCAACTTTATGGGGCTATGACGCGCCTGATTTCGCACGCGTGGCGGAAGCCTACGGCATTCGCAATTTCACTGTGCGCGATGAAAGCATGATCGCCGAGGGGCTGCGTGTCCTGTGGGAGGACCCTTCTGCCCCGGCGCTGATCGATGTCGCAATCGGTACTTTCATCAACGTTTACCCGAAAATCGCGTTCGGTCGCGCTTCTCATGAAATGGAGCCGGAGTTCGAGCCCATCGCGATGGAGAGCACCTAAGTCACAGGCCCCCAACGATTGAAACGTTCGAGTCACCTGCTCTATCAGCTTCGATGGATGCGCTCTTCTGGCCATCCCAACTGATCGGCTGTTTCTCTCAGGTTAGAGTCTTTGTCTCTTAGGCGGCGACGTCACATGCCACGACATTGTCATCCTGAGCGCAGCGAAGGATCTGCTTTATTTCATGGGCGGCACTACATCTTCAGGAGAACCGCTGTAGCGTAATCACCTATGGCGGAGTTCTACTCAATGCAAAACGCCTCATCCAATGGACGAGGCGTTTGCCCTTACCCCTGACTTGCTAGAAGTTGTAGTTAACCTCTTCCGTCTCCTCCACGCCATAACGACGCAGCAAGTTCGGCAGGTTCTGCGAGAACGCCGCGCGCGGCATCACCGTATCGCAGCCGGCTTCTACAGCCTTCGCCTTCAGGTCTCCCTGAATACTAGACAGGAACCCAATGATCGACGCCGACCGCTTCAGCTTGGTCTTCAGCTTCGGGATAAGCGTCAGCGGCTTGGCATTGGCGTTGTTCAGGTCGAACACGATCAACGCTGGCCGATTGGTGTCTTCTCCACTCGTCAACTCCGCCAACGCTTCCTTCTCGTTCTTGATAAACGCTACCTTGATTCCCTGCTTCTTCGCCGTCTCCTGCACCTTCGCCGCGATGAACAGGTCTTCTACGAAGAAGTAGATATGTGTCTGCGCGTTCTCCGGTATCGGAATGGGCGGCGGCATCGACCGGTCGATCGGCTGATTGTCTCCCTGGTGCCGATGCCCTCTGCGCCCATGGCCCCCATGCACCTGGATCGTCGACGGCGGCGCATTCAGCCCCTCCGCCTCGCGGTAGCTATGGTCCATCGGGCCCACGAAACCTCGGTCCCTGCGCTGGCCCTGGCCTCCGCCATTCGGACCGCCGCTTTTGCCCTTCCGCTTGGACCCGTTTACCAGGTTGCCGAAGTTATCCGGCCGGTAGTCTCGCCGATAGCTGTTCTCACCACCATAAGACCCATTCGCTCCGCCATAGGAGCCGTTCGCGCTGCCTTGGGGGGCGCTGCCACCCCCGTCCGCCCGCAACTCATTCCCCGGCGTGTCGCTCCGCGGACGCCGCTCGCGATCACGGAATTTTTTCTTCCAGCGCTTGCCTCCCTGGCCCTGCGCCTGTCCCTGACCACCCTGCTGCGGCTGGCCTCCGTTGCCGCCTTGTGGCGGATTCGGCCGCCGCACGGGCGGCGCGGCGGCTAGAGCCAGACTCTCGCCTTCCATCACGAACGGAGCAGGCGCGCTACCATCTTCCGCCGGAGCAGACACGGCACCTTCGCCGCCGCTCGCCACAACAGAAACGGTCTTGTTCTTCCGCTTGCGGCGACGCCGGCGACTGCTCTTGCTCTGGCCCATGCCGGGAGCCGGCTGACCACCCTCCGACCCGCCGTCGTCCCCGCTGGAGTCGTTGCCGCCGTCGAAGTCATCCTCGAACTGCGCCGGAACATCCGCTACGTTCTGCTCTGCCATGATGCTTGTGTTTCCCTTTAGCTGCGTTCTGGTGCGTTTCAAATCCGTGGTGCGCCTGCCCGCTTCGCCACCCGCGGCCAGGCAAAGCCCCGCGGCGCCCACGTCTTCGGGAAGAAGACCGGCGTCATGGGTAACTCGGCGAGGAACGTCGTAGATTGTTTCAACGGTGTGAAAGCTCGTTCACGGAACCTTACTGCCCAGCGACGACCACATCTACCGCATCTTGCGGACTGATCTGCTCTCCGCCACCCTTACGCCGGTTCCTAGCGAGGGTCTGCTGCCTGCTTTTCCTGCTCCACAGCCGCGCTGTCCTGAGGCCACGCCACTCCGGGGATCTTCTCCCGAGAGCCCGAGCCCATGCTCCACTCTTCAGTCGGCTGAATCATCTGTTTCGGCCATCCGAATAGCCAGTAATCCGGCTCCGTGAACGACCGCGCCTGTCCACTGATGAGGACGGCACAACGTTTGTATACTACTCCGCCAGCAGCCAGAGCACAAGCATCGGAAAGCTACGAGGCCATCTCCCCTCCCCGAGAGATGGCCTGCAGCCCGCAACGGCCAATCACTGGCCTCCATAAACGGCCTCTCGGAAAGAGAAGCCCGCCCGGAGGGTGGCGCACCTGATGCGATGCGCGTCATGCCCCTGAATCCGGACCTGTCTCGCGCCAGCGAAGCTCAGGACCGTGTGACCGGCTCCCAGCGTCAGCTACGAACGGTTAGCTCTAGAGCAATCGGCATTCCAAACTCCCCGCGGCGCATCTTCGCAGAAAACAGTGCTCTGTCGAAGCGGGGCCACGAAAAAGCGGAGATTCGTCTCCGCGCGTCTCCGTTTTTTGGGAGAAGCCTCCGTGAGCCCTCGCCGGAGCAATGGATGAGCACCCACGGTTGACCCTTCTCCCGGCGCTCTCCTATAATCAGGCTTAGTTATTCACGCCTCGCGCCCGCGACCCTCTCCTTCCCAACCAAGAGACAGAGCAAGCCGGCGGCACCACCATGCGTGGTGAGCACAGGCAGCGGGACGGTGTTGCCGTCCCCGAGTGGCACGCCGGTCAGGGCTTCACGCGGTTCTCCCGCGAGCCGCCGAGACCGAGATCTTCGCAACGACCTTCACCCCTCCAAGGAGCTCGAAACACCGCATGAATCGTTTCCTCGCACTTGCCACAACCCTGGCTGCCGGCCTGACCGCGCCCGGGCTCCTCGCTCAAACGCCCGCCGCGACCGCACCTGCAGCCGCTCCAGCCGCCGCAGCCACAGTCGCCCCGCAGGCCATTCCCGCCAAAATCGCCGTGATCGCCTTCCAGCGCGGCACACTCGCCACCAACGAAGGCCAGAAGTTGGTCGCTGATCTCCACAAGAAGTTCGATCCCACGGAGCAGAAGCTCGAGGGAGAGAACAAGGAGATCCAGAACCTGCAGAGCCAGTTGCAGGCCCTGCCGGCCAACACTCCGGACGACGAGCGCAACAAGCGTATCCGTACCATCGACGAAAAGACCAAGGCCCTGCAGCGTGAGAAGGAAGACTTCGACAACGCCCAGCAGGAGGAATTCGAAGGCGGTTTCACCAAACTGCTCCAGAAGATCGGCCCGGTGGCTGTCACGTATGCGCAGAAGAACGGTTTCACCATGATGATCAATACGGACTCGCAGCCGCAGAACCAGCTTCCGAACTTCATCTGGTGGAGCGAGCAGACCGACATCACCCAAGCCGTCATCAACGCCTACAACACCAGTTCGGGTGTGCCCGTGCAGCCGCCATCGGCTCCGTCGGCCACAGCACCGCGCCGGACTACACCTCCGGCCTCAACCACGCCTAGAAAGTAAATCCGACAGCAGGAAGCAGAACGGCCGCCTTCGGGCGGCCGTTGCTTTTGAATGCGGTTCCCTGCGCTACAGCTTCGTCACAGTGACATCTCCATGTACACATCGCGCGAGCATAGGGAGGACGGCATAACGCGCTCGGCGGGAATCTGCCGGAACCCTACGGGCTCATACAGGCGAATGGCCGGTTGCAACTCGAAGTAGCGGGTAATCCACTCTTCGTTCAGCCGCCAAAAAGCATCTTCATCGCCGGCTCGAAACTCACGCATCGTGATCTCCGGGCTCACGCGTTCTCCGACCCTCTTCTACTCTTCCCCAACCTTCAGCACCGCCAGGAACGCCTCCTGCGGAATGTCCACTTTGCCGATGCGCTTCATCCGCTTCTTGCCTTCCTTCTGCTTCTCCAGCAGCTTGCGCTTGCGGCTGATGTCGCCGCCATAGCACTTGGCAATCACGTTCTTGCGGATGGCCGTCACCGTCGACCGCGCGATCACCTTCGACCCGATCGCCGCCTGGATCGCCACCTCGAACATTTGCCGCGGAATCAGCTCGCGCATCTTCTCCACCAGCGCCTTACCGCGGTCATACGCAAAGTCGCGGTGCACGATGATGCTCAGCGCGTCGACAGGTTCTCCAGACACGAGAATGTCCATCTTCACCATCGGCGAAACCCACGAGCCCGCCAGGTGGTAATCCAGCGACGCATACCCGCGTGACACGCTCTTCAGCCGGTCATAGAAGTCCAACACGATCTCGTTCAGCGGCAGCTCGTACGTGATCATCACGCGCGTCTCGCTCACGTATTCCATGTTCTGCTGTCGTCCGCGCTTGTCTTCCACCAGCTTCAAAATGCCGCCGACATACTCCTCATTGGTCAGGATCTTTGCCGTGATGATCGGCTCTTCGATCTGCTCGATCTCGCTTGGGTCTGGCCACCGCGAAGGATTATCCACCTCCATCACCGAGCCGTCGGTCATCGTGATCTGGTAACGCACACCGGGCGCCGTAATGATGAGGTCCAGGTTGTACTCGCGCTCCAGCCGCTCCTGAATGATCTCCAGGTGCAGCAGCCCCAGAAAACCGCAGCGAAACCCAAAGCCCAGCGCCACGGAAGACTCCGGCTCGAAGTTGAAGCTCGAGTCGTTCAGCCGCAGCTTCTCTAGCGCATCGCGCAGCAGGGCATGCTCATGCGAGTCCACCGTGTACAGGCCCGCGAACACCATGCTCTTGATGTCCTCAAACCCCGGCAGCGGCTCCGCGCAGGGCCGGTCTACATGCGTGATGGTGTCGCCCACTTTGGTGTCGGCGACGTTCTTGATCGTCGCCACAAAGAACCCAACCTCGCCTGCGGAAAGCTCCTGCAGTTCCATCGGCTTGGGCGTCATCCCGCCCATCGAGTCCACATCGAACACGCGGCCGTTCGACATGATCTTGATCTTGTCGCCCTTGCGCAGCCGCCCGTTGATGATGCGCGCCAGCACGATCACACCGCGATACGCATCGAACCACGAATCGAAGATCAGCGCCTGCAGCGGAGCCTCGGCGTCACCCTTGGGCGGCGGCAGCAGCATCACCACGGACTCCAGGATGTCCGCCACATTCAACCCGGTCTTGGCGCTCACCGCAACGGCATCGCTCGTCGGCAGGCCCACCGACTTCTCGATCATCTCCTTCGTCCGCGCAATGTCCGCCGAAGGCAGGTCGATCTTGTTGATGATCGGAATTATCTCCAGCCCATTCGAGATCGCCAGGTACGCATTCGCCAGCGTCTGCGCTTCCACACCCTGCGACGCGTCCACCACCAGCAGCGCGCCTTCGCAGCTTGCCAGCGACCGCGACACTTCATAGCTGAAGTCCACATGCCCCGGCGTGTCGATCAGGTTGAGCTGGTAATCCTGTCCATCGGAAGCGTGGTACATCATGCGCACCGTATGCGCTTTGATCGTGATGCCGCGCTCGCGCTCCAGATCCATGGCATCGAGCACCTGTTCCTGCATCTCGCGCGCGGTCAGGCTGCCGGTCAGCTCCAGCAGCCGGTCGGAGAGCGTGGATTTGCCGTGATCAATATGCGCGATGATCGCAAAGTTACGGATGAAGCGTGGGTCCATGAAGGTCGAGCGCAGAGAAGCCGCGAACGTTTAGGATACCAGCCACTGCGATCTCGCATCCCGAGCGGATCGATACGTCGCTATCAACTCGATCTGCCCCACGATGTGCAGATTGAAGGCCGCCAGGTCTTCCGCCGGGACCCAGTACTCGAGAGCCGTTGCCGATCCGACCTTCTGAACCGTATAGCCCTCCAGAAGGGAGCTTTCTACGTTGAAGCGAAGCACATGGCCCACGTAGCCCGAAGCCTCATCCACCGTGTTCCACTCGCGAGCGATAAAGCTTGCGTACTCCTCATTCAATACCGGATAGAAGATCGGCTGCCAGGACAATCTTGGCGGGAACTTTGTCCATCCGCTCTAGCGAATGAGTTCAAGCTCTTTCTGGCCGACCGGGCGAAAAAGTGTAGTGGTTTTCTGCTCTTGCATCGCGGTATCCAGGGGACACTGTACTCCCGGAAACGTACAATAGTGCAGCAGATGGCTCGTGTACGACGCTCCACATCGAATCCGCCCGGCTCTCCGAAATCTGCTCTGCGGCGGATGGGTGAACGCCTCTTGATACCACTCGCGGCGTTGGCTGTTCTCTCGCCGGCGATCTACGCGCGGACGGCCCGCGGCACACCGCTCCAGCAAGCCCCCGCGCCCGCAGCCGACGACGCGCAAGCCCGCAAAATCCAGGACATCCTCACCCGCCATCACCGCATGCGCGGCGACAACACCTGCTGGCTGCCCGGCACCGACCACGCCGGGATCGCGACGCAGGCGGTCGTCGAGAAGCGGATCATGCA
>CAXSHQ010000079.1:0-11869 GCA_964236875.1 uncultured Acidobacteriaceae bacterium
TTCACGCGGGCGCCTTCCTCATCCGTGACGGCAAGAACGCCAAGGTGCGCGCCAGCATCAACGAGCTTGGCCTGATGGCATGGGCGACATCCGCGCCAACGGTCAAAACTCACCCGCTTACTGTGCCGCGTATCGGCTATGTGCACAGCTGGTCGCGCACGCAGGACGAAGGCTGGGTGCGGGCGGCTCTGGACCACTACGGCATTCCCTTCACCTACTTTGCGGACCAGAAGCTGCGCGAGGGCAATCTGCGCGCGAAGTACGACGTCATCCTCTTCCCGCATGTGGGCGGTACGTCGATCTCGCAGGTGAACGGCATCCCCAAGACCAACGCCGAGCCGATCCCTTACAAGAAGACGAAGCTCACGCCGAACCTTGGCATCGAAGACTCGAGCGACGACATCCGCGGCGGCATGGGCATCGAGGGCCTGAACGAGCTGGTGAAATTCGTACAGGCCGGCGGGACGCTGATCACGGAAGGCTCGACCACGACGATCCTGCCGGATTATGGCATTCTGCAGCGCGTAACCGTGGAGCACCCCACCACGCTTTATGCACGCGGCGCGGAGATGCGCGGCATGATCACCGACCACAAAAGTCCCATCGTGTATGGCTACACGGGCGATCAGCTTCCGGTGTACTTCAACCAGGATCCGGTGTTGAGCGCGCGTGCAGGCGGCGGCTTTGGGAACGCCAGGCCAAATGTGCCGGGCGTAGGCCAGGACACGACCCCCAATGCTGCACCGATCCATCTTTCGCCCTATGATGACGACGGCAACCCGCCGCCAGACATGGCCGGGCCGGTTCCGCAGGGACAGGGCCGCGGACGCGGCGCAGGACGCCAGGGCGGTGCGGCAGCGGGTGGCCGCGCAGCCGGGGCTGGCGCCGCAGGAGCGGAGGGCGGTGCGGTGACCGTCGGCGGTGGAGGCGGGGCTGGCGGCGGAGGTGGATTCGGCGGTGGAGGCGGAGGCGGCGGGTTCGGCGCCGCGGAAAACGCCGGTCCTCAGCCGCGCGTAGTCATGCAGTTCCCCGCGCAGCTGGACAACATCCTGCTTTCCGGCGAGCTGGCCGGCGGACAGGCGCTGGCAGGGCGAGCGCTGGCCATCGACCAACCGCTGGGCCAGGGGCATGTGGTGATGTTTGCGCTGCGGCCTTTCTGGCGCTGGCAGACGCAGGGCACCTTCGCGCTGGGCTTCAACGCGATCATCAACTGGAACCACTTGGATGCGGGTGCAGCACTGGCGAAGCCGGCTGCTCCGGCAACTCAAGCGCCTGGCAACGACCAGTAAGCGGACGCAGAAGGCCCGGCTGATCTCTTCAGCCGGGCCTTCGCTTTGCATCAACTGCGGTGATATACAGGAAGCACTTTACAGAGGGCTGGCTCGCTTTATGGGCACAGGCCGTGAGGACAAGTTTCGCCCAGCCGGGAGACCGGTAGAAGCGAAACGCCTCGGGGCCGAGAACCCCGAGGCGATTTCCTCTGTGAAGGAGGTGATGCTTTATGCGGTCCGTAAGGATTCGCATAGGGCGGTTCTTTGTGACGATACCCGGCGAGGTTTTCCTCGCCGCCGTTACGGGAACTGCAAGCGTGCTTGCGCATTTGCTCAAGTACTGGTTGTAACCACCTGTTCCCCTGTCGTGTCACCGGCGGGGGAACAGCCTTATCTGCCTGCGGCTGCTGAGAAAAGCCAGCCATTCCTCGTCACGCCGAGTGGCAGCCAGCGACGGGAACAGCTACATTTGATGCCGCTCGTCAAGCGAAGTCAATCCCAAAGAGAAGCGGGCGAACCGAGAAGGCCCGCCCGCTGTGGTCTTCGGCTGCTGCTACTTGGCGGCCAGTTCAGCTTGGGCGCCGGCCTTGAGGGCCGCGGCCTTATCAATAGCTTCCCAGGTGAAGCTCTCACCGGTGCGGCCGAAATGACCATAAGCGGCAGTCTTCTTGAAGATTGGGCGGCGCAGGTTGAGCGACTCGATGATGCCCTTGGGCGTGAGCTGGAAGTTCTCGCGGACGAGCTCGATCAGGCGAGCTTCCGGCAGTGTGCCGGTGCCGAACGTGTCCACGCGAATGGACACCGGCTCGGCCACGCCAATCGCATACGCGAGCTGGACTTCGCAGCGCTCGGCCAAGCCGGCGGCAACGACATTCTTCGCCACATAACGCGCCATGTAGGCCGCGGAGCGGTCCACCTTGGTGGAATCCTTGCCGGAGAACGCGCCGCCGCCGTGCCGGCCCATGCCGCCATAGGTGTCCACGATGATCTTGCGGCCGGTGAGGCCGGTGTCGCCCATGGGGCCGCCGATGACGAAGCGGCCGGTCGGGTTGATGTGGTATTTCGTATTCTCGTCCAGCAGCTCGGCCGGAATAACCGCCTCGATCACATGCTCCTGGATGTCGGCGTGGAGCTGGTCGTTGGTGAGCGTGCTCTTCGGGTCGCGGTCGGAGAACTCGGCGTGCTGCGTGGAGATGACCACCGCATCCACACGAACAGGCTTGTTGTCGGAGTCATACTCCACCGTGACCTGGCTCTTGCCGTCGGGCCGCAGATACCCCATCTTGCCAGATTTGCGGACCTCGGTCAGCTTTTCGGCCAGCCGATGGGCCAGCGAAATCGGCGTGGGCATGAGCTCAGGGGTCTCGTTGGTGGCGTAGCCGAACATCATGCCCTGGTCGCCGGCGCCGCCGGTATCCACGCCCTGAGCGATGTCGGGCGACTGCGAGTTGATCGTCGAGATCACGCCGCAAGTGTTGCAGTCGAAGCCCTTAAGCGCGTCGTCGTACCCGATCTCGCGGACGGTGTCGCGCACCAGCTTCTGGAAGTCGACATACGCCTTGGTGGTGATCTCACCCGCGACCACCACCAGGCCGGTGCAGGTGAGGGTCTCGCAGGCGACGCGGCTGTAGGGGTCCTGCGCGAGACAGGCATCGAGGATGGAGTCGGAGATCTGGTCGGCGATCTTATCGGGATGGCCTTCGGTGACGGACTCGCTGGTGAAGAGGAAACGATCAGTAGCAGTAGACAAGTGGTGAAACTCCTGTATGAGATAGCCGGACCCGCCGGTGCCTTGAGTGAAAGCACGCCAACGCCCGACGACCGGAAGACCGCACCGCACACACGGCCGCCGCAGGGCGAAACGTAGATTTGGGCATGCTCCGGACATTCCGCCGCGCCGAAGGGTTCGGTCTGCGAGGAACCTTTTCATTCTACCTTGCGGCAAGGATGTTCCGTGTGCCCGAAAAGAAATGGCGTCCGCCGCAGCGAACGCCATGTTCAGGCAAGCAGCTTTAGAACGTCAGCTTTCCGGCGACCTGCAGAATGCGCGGGTCGCGCGTATCGGTGATCTGGCCGAACGTAGAAGCGGTGGTGGAAGTCACACCCACGGTCTGCCAATTGGTGTGGTTGGCCACGTTGAACGCTTCACCGCGGAGCTGGAAGGTAACCGATTCGACGATGCGGAAGTTGCGGAAGATACCGACATCCAGGCGATTGAAGCCGGGACCTTCGATGACCCCGCGCTTCTCATTGCCCACCGCAACATCAGCGATGGCAGGAGCCGCAAACGCCGGACGATAGAACCAGTTCAGGCGGGTGTGGATCTTCTGCCCGTAACCGTTGTTGGGGTTGAGGACCATGTTGGGCCGAAGGCCCGCCACACTGGGCCCAAGGATGCCGAGACCGGCTGAATCGTTCGCCACGCCGCCGTTGGCTGCGCCCAGTATGCTCGTCTGCGAAGCGCCGGCATTAATGCCAGTCGTGACGCAGGTATAGCAGATGGTGCCGCCACCGCTCATTGAGACTGTCAGAGGCAGACCGCTGTCGACGGTATACAGGCCGGAAAGCTGCCAGCCCCCGACGAGGCGGTCGACCAGGCCCTTCTGCTCACGGTAGAACGGCAGCTCGTACACGCCATCGAAGGTGAGGATGTTGGTGCGGTCGTAGACCGCGCGGCCATAATCACCGTTGATGTTGTAGACATTCTGCGGGCCGGCGCTGTAGTCGGCCTGGGAGTTGGTGAGAGCGCGGCTCCAGGTGTAGTTCGCGTCGAAGTAGCTCTTGCCGCTGAACTGCTTGCGTGCCTTGACCTGCAAACCGTTGTAGTTGGAGCTGAAGATCGTCCGAACCACACTAACCGCCTTGTAGCCGACGTAAGGACGGATCTGGTTCAACTGCTGCTCGCAGCTTTCGCTGGTAAAGCCCGTGGTGCAGGCGCCCATGGCCGAAATGCCTGCCGCCGCGAATGCGCCGGGACGAAGGCTGTTGATGTCCACCTTGCCCTGCAGGTGGCGGCCCTGCGAGCCGAAGTAGCCCACGTCGATGACAAAGCTCGGCGTGATCTGCTGCTGCACATCCAGCGAATACTGCATCGTGTACGGCGTCCTGTAATCGAGGGGCGATCCGCTCACGCTGGGAATGCTGGTGTTGATGGGGTTCGTGCCGCCGCCCGGGCTATCCAGAAGAGCGACAGTCGGAGAGAACGAGCTGACATACGGGAGGTTGCCGAAGATCGGCGTCTCGTAGATGCTGACCTGCGACTGGTCGTATGCCGTACCGAAGCCGCCACGGAAAGATGTCTTTCCATCGCCGAAAGCGTCATACGCAAACCCAAAGCGGGGTGCGATGTTTGTGCTCTGCGTGGCGCCGATGTTCGACCCGAAAGCCGACGGGTGGCCGTTCGAACCGGCCGTCCCAAGGATGATGCCGTTCAGGAAGTCCTGGTTCTGGTTGATGGCGCCGCTATTCAGGCCGTTGGTGTTCGCGCAGGTCGTGGCCGGCGCTTTGCAAATGATGCCGGTGGATGTAACGGTTGGCGCGTTCGCCCTCACGTAAGTGTTGGGGTCGAAGTTGCTGGCGCGATTGGCCGAGTCGACCGGCTGCCCAAAGTAGCTGTAGCGGACGCCAAGGTTTAGCGCCAGGCGCCGGGTAACCTTCCAGTCGTCCTGGAGATAGCCCTCGAAGAGGTTCTCCTGAATGTTGGGCGAGAGCACCGTGGAAGCCTGTGTATAGCCGGCGTTTACATTGCCCAGCAGGAAGTTGGCGAACGAGGCTGAAGCCAGGCCGGGGCCGGCGGTGCCGGGGATGAACAGGCCCGCGGGCAGGGTGGCCGCCGTAGGCTGCGCCGTGGAGGCAGTACCGGAGAACGAGAACAGGCCCTGCGGATACGGTGAGCCGTTGCCTGTGACGTTTTCCGTCTTCTGGTAGTGGTTGTAGGTCACGCCGGCTTTGAACGTGTGGTTGGAGAAGGTATAGGTCACGTCGCCGAACGCATTGTGATTGCGGTTGAAGTCGTCGTAGTTGCCGGCGGAGATGATCGACGTCAGACCGGACGTTGCCAGCGAGGGAATGATGTTCAGCGCCTGTGAGAACGGAAGTGTCGGCTTGATGTCAGGCGAGTTCGCCTGCGTTTCGAGCCCGACCGGGCGGCTGACGATTGCACCATAGCTATAGGCATAGCCGATATCCAAGAGCAGCTTCGGTGTGACGACATAGGTTGCGTGCGCCAGATGCTGCGTACCGGGAGACTTCGTCTCCGTGTTCGGCACACCGGGCATGGGGTTGCCGCCGTTGAACAGGCCGCCGGCCTCCTGCGACGGAAGAGTGTCGTGCAGGTAGCGGTAGAACACGTTCAGGCGCTGCGAGAAGGTCTGGTCGATACGGGCGAAAAGCTGGTTGTTGTTGAAGACGTTGCGCTGGTTATAGGAGTAGGAGTGCGGGTCGAAGCCGAGCGCTACGTTTCTATCGGCATCGGGCACCGGGAGCTTGCGGTAAATGTCATTCAGGTACGCCGTGGCGGTGGGTGAGAAGGTCGTTATCTTGCTGCCGTACGTGGTGCAGGTTTGCGATGTCGCTGTCTGCGTAAAGGCAGTGCAGACGGCAAGCGGTCCACGAACGTTGGCTCCAGCAGAGTTGCGGTAATACGCATTGCTGAAGTCACCCACGCGCTCATAGTCGGTGGGCAGCAGCGCCGTAGCCGCGGCATAGTTCACGATGCGGCGAAGCTCCTGAGAGAAGAAGAAGAAGGTCTTGTCGCGCTGCTTGTAGATGCCCGGGATGTAGACCGGGCCGCCGACGGTGTATCCGAAATCGTTGTAGCGCAGCAAGGGACGCGTTACACCGTTCAGGTTGTTGAAGTAACGGTTCGCGTTGAATTTGTCGTTGCGGAAGAACTCGTATGCGGATCCGTGCAGACTGCTGGTGCCGGAGCGGGTGACCACATTCACCTGGCCGGAAGCGTTGCGCCCGAACTCAGCTTTGTAGGTACCGCGCAGCGTCTTGAACTCCGAAATGGCGTCAATCGACGGATAGGTGAGCAGCGTCAGGTTGGCTCCGCGGTCCACGTTGTCGGCGCCGTCAATCGTCCAGTTGTTGGAGGTCGGACGCGATCCGTTGATCGAAAATGCAACCGTGTTCGAGGTGCCTGAGGGCAGCGAGTTGCCGATATAGAGCTGGTCGCTTGCACCGCCGTAGGATACGCCCGGCTGCAGCAGGATTAACTGCTCATAGTTGCGGTTGTTCAGGACCAGCTCGCGAACCTGCGTGCCGTCAATGAGTCCCTGGCTCATGCCGTTTTCCAGGTTGAGCTGCACCTGATCGGCGGTGACGGTGACGGTTTCGCCGGCGTTGCCCGGAACCAAGGCGCGGTTGACGGTAAGGGCGTCATTCACATGGAGAACGAGGTCGGTTACCGCTTCTGTCTTGAAGCCCTGATCGGCGATTTCCACCGTGTACGTGCCCAAAGGGAGGGACGTGGCCGTGTAGAAGCCGGAACCGTTCGTCACGATGGTGCGCACCGTCTCGCGACGGTCTGTGTTCTTCAACTTGACGGTGGCGCCCTTCACGGCAGCGCCGCTGGAATCCGTTACCGTGCCGCTAATGCTGCCGGTGGTTTCCTGCGCGCGTAACGGCGAAACCACTACGGTGAAGAGAAGAACCGCTGCTACACCAAGGACTTGCGCCCATCCCTTGCGGAATGCCATGTTTTCTACCTCCGTACAAGCACTGCAAAACGTAAGAACTGCACCGTTATGTGGCGTTCCGCGGTGGGACGCCCTTGCCTGACCGCCGTGTGCTCACGGTCGGACGGCCACTGGAAAACTGCTGCAACCCATGGCGCGCAGGGCGCGAGGGAACCCGTACTTCCTGTTGCTTTGAAGAACACTTATTATGAACCACCGGAAACGGCGTGGAAAGTGCAAAATGAGGAACGCCTCGCAATGAAACCACGCGCCGGCAGCTGTACAGCCCTGCAGGGAGGCACGTGCAACGCGGACGGTAGGATAACTGGAGAGACCCGGTAGCACGATCGCTCGTCCCTTCCGCCCATGTTGCATTCGCTCAGGTTGCAGTCGGCTCATGAGAACCATGATGGCGAAAAGGCCCTCCACAAGAGGCTTTTCCTGACCTGGAACCCGCTTGCTCTGGCTTGCGTGGCGCTGTTGGGCCTGAAGTTCCCCAACCCCGCGGTTCTTTGGATCGAGGTGGTCGTGGGCTCGATCATCGCCTGCGTTTCCCTCGCGTCGCTATGCACCATCCGTGCGCGCCTTCGTATATCGCGCGTCCTGGGAGCGGGATTGCTCCAGGGATACGCCTTAGGCACCTTCCCCACGGCGTACGGGGACTTCACGAACTGGGACAGGCGCTTGATCGTCGAGGGTCCTGCAGTTCACGGCTACTCCCTGGCTTTGTGTCAGATCTACCTGGGCGTGGCCGTCCTTTGGCTCGTCGGCGAACTTACAGAGCCGTACGTCCGGATGCCTGCCCTCACATCCGGAGTCATACAAAAGCTGAAGCAGTTCACCTGGCTGGGCTTAGCCGTTACCCTGCTGGCCCTCCTGATGGGCGACATCGGCTTTATGGGAGCGCAGCACGGCACCGAGGAGGCGGGCAAGCTCAGCTTCTTCACCAACACTGCTAGCTGGATGATCGCACCGACGGTAGGCACAGCCGCAACGGTCTTCGCAATTTCCCGCAGGCGCTTCCAGCAAATGCTGTACGGCACCGCGCTCGTTGTCGAGCTGCTGGCTACGGTGCCTACGGGACGACGGAACTTTCTGTACGCGCTCCTGCTGGCGTTCACGCTTTTCAGCTACTGGCGCCCTTCGTTCTCCCGCTCTCTATGGAAGGTCACGGTCACCCTGGCTTCCTCGGTTCTGATCGTTTCGGTCATGTGGACGGCGTTCCTTTACCTGCGGCTCGCCAGTTACTCCTTTGAGGAGGACCACGTCAGTCTGCGGGACCAAGCTGAGCGCGCCTGGCAGCTCTATACGGCCGGGTCGCAAGCGAGCACGGCCCTCGCGTGGCAGGAAAGCGGTGTCGAAGAGCGTGTGGACATCATCTCCTACGACACACTTCTGCTGGACGAAACGGCGAGTCATGGCGCCAGGTACGGAGAAAACGCGTGGAATGAGTTCAAGTGGACGATCCCCAACGCACTCTGGGCCAATAAGAAGATCAGCACGGAAGAGGAATACGCGTCTGAGTTGTTCGGCCTAGCCATTCCCGATCAGCCCAACTCGATCTTTTCAGCCGCCACGCTCGACTTCGGGTTCTGGGGCGGACTCTTCTACCCCTTTCTGATCTCCTGGTCGCTGGTGCTCCTCATGAAGGGATGCTGGCGCTTTTTCCCAAGCCCGGGTCCTTATCTCTGTCTTTGCGTCGTGCTCGTCTGCTGTCTGCAAACCGAGCTCGAGCTCTTTTGTTACTTCGATACGCTCCGCGACACACTTCTATTCGGCGCGATCTTTAGCCTGCTGCTGCCTGCCATACCTGCTGTGCTTCACCAGCCTGATCGATATACCCTTCGGTCAGAGTATTAAGGCGCCGCAGCGGCGTAAGCCTGCGGCACGTCTGGAAGAGGTTGAAGAGCGCATCATGAATAAGTTAATCGTCGGTAATCTCATACACCGCCCGCTGCGCTCGCTCATCAGCGTGCTGGCGGTGGCTATCGAAGTCATCATGATCCTTTCCATCGCCGGCATCATGCTGGGGATGCTGAACAACAGCCGTCAGCAGACCAACGGCATCGGCATGGATATGATTGCGCGCCAGGGCCAGGGTGGGGCGGTCGCGAGTCTCAGCGCCGCTTCCGCGGACGTCCGCATTGCCAATGTGCTGCGCGATCTGCCGCATGTGCAAGTGGTGGCGCCGGCTTATATCAAGCTGACGCTCGGCAGCTCGGTGGAGAACATCGCCGGCATCGACTTCGACAGCTATAACGCGCTGCGCCCGTTTGAGTTCAAGGCCGGTGGGCCGTTTCGGGGGCCGTTCGACATGATCATCGACGACCTGGCCGCAGCCAGCGGGAAGAGGACGCACGTCGGCGACACGGTCAAGCTGCTCAACCACCAGTTCCGCGTTTGCGGCATTGTGGCGAACGGCAAAGGCGCCCGCAAGTTTATCCAGCTCACAACGCTCGATAACCTGGACGGCACCCCTGGCAAGGCAGCTCTCTTTTATCTGAGGACGGAAGACGCGCCGCAGTATCAGGAAGCGGTGCGGCACGAAATCCTGAGCACGGATGGGCTGCAGGACTGGAACGTGCAGACCGCGCAGGAAACGCTCTCCATGCTGGCCCCCGAGCACCTGCCCGGCTTCAACATCGGCCTGCGTGTGGTCATCGGCATTGCGGTCATCATCGGCTTCCTGGTCATCTTCCAATCCATGTATACGGCCGTGATGGAGCGCACGCGCGAGATCGGGATTCTCAAGTCCATGGGGGCTGGCCGGGGCACCATAGTGGGCGTGGTGCTGCGCGAAACCGGCCTCTTGGCGATTGCGGGTGTGGTCCTGGGAGTGCTGGGAACCTTCGCGTTGAAGCTGGCGCTGCATGCCAAGTACCCCACCCAGAGCTTCGAGATGACGGTGTCCTGGACCGCTCTCGCGGTCACGATCGCGCTGTGCGGCGCCATGCTGGGCGCGCTCTACCCAGCCGCCAAGGCCGCCCGGAAAGATCCCATCCAGGCGCTAAGCTACGAGTAGCTGGTGACCCTCTGGCAGAAGCAACGGTCGCGCAGGCGTTCAGCGCCACACCCCATGATCGACCGTCCATCCGACCCTCTGCATGCGCCGAAGATGTTGGGCGCACCGGTACAGACGCACCGTCAGATACCCAGCCTGGACGGCTTGCGTGCGCTCTCCGTGACGCTGGTTATCCTGCTTCATACGCTGCAGCGCTTCGGACTCACGCATCACGTTCCGCTCCTGGCCTATGTGCTGGCCAACGGTGCCATAGGCGTTCAGATCTTCTTCGTCATCTCAGGCTTCCTGATCACGACGCTGTTGCTGCGCGAACGCGAAAAGACTGGGCGCATCAGCCTCGGCTCCTTCTATGTGCGGCGTGCGTTCCGCATCCTGCCGCCCCTCTACTTCTACCTCCTTGTGATCGTCCTTCTCGGGTGGACGGGGCGGCTGCCCGATGTGACCGGCCGCAAAATGCTCGTTGCCTTCACCCTCACATCGAACTACCTACATTGGCCCGCGGGCTGGTACACCGAGCATTTCTGGTCGCTGTGCATCGAAGAGCAGTTCTACCTGCTGTGGCCCGGCTTGCTGGTGTTTTGCCTCCTTCGCTGGCGCGGCACCCGCCGCAAGGAGGTGGCGGCCTGTCTGGCACTCGCGTTTGCGCTGCTGGAGCCGCCCATGCGCTTGTTCTACTTCCGGCACCTTCCTGCGCCGCACTACTATTCGATGTTCCACCTCGCGTCCGACGGCCTGATGTTCGGCGCGATCGGCGCGCTGCTGCAAGGCACACAGCGCTTTGAGGCGGTCTATCGACGGCTCACGCGCTGGCCGTGGCTGCTGCCGATGGTGATCTTCTTTGTGCTGGGCACGCTGAACATGAAATACGAGAACTACTTCCGCTTCCCGCTCGGCTTCACCCTGGAAAGCATCGCCATCCTGATGTGGCTGCTATGGCTGGTGCGCAATCCAGACAGCCTGCAAGGCCGGGTGCTGAACCGGCCCGCCATCCGCTGGGTGGGACGGCTTTCTTACTCGATCTACCTCTGGCAGACCTGTTCCTTCATCACGAGAACACGACGGTCTTCGGCTCTCATCGCCTCCTCAGCACGTTCCCGGGAAACTGGCTTGCGATCCTCGCGGCGGCATCATTTTCGTATTACTTGGTGGAGCAGCCTTCGCTGCGCGTTCGCGACCGGGTGATGAAGACATTGCGCTGGCGCGCTGTCTGACGAGCCGGGCAGACGACGCAGCACCTTCGGCGCGAATCAAACCTATAATCCCACTGGAAGCCGTTGCTTGCCCGATCGTCACACGGCAACGGCTCAACCCGGAGTTGCCTATCGCTCCCCACCCTGGACCCAACCCGCAAGTGCCCGCGCCTGCCTCCTCGCGGCTGGAGCGCGTGTCCGCCCTTTTTTCCAGGGTGCTTCTGGCTGCGTCCGTGCTTCTGTTCGCCCTCCATTTCCTGCACCTCAGCGCGGATTTTCCCAACAACTCGCCGTGGGTGGACTGGTCCAAGTACACCGATGAGGGCTGGTACGGCGACGCCGCCATCCGGCACTACCTGACCGGGCACTGGTACTGGAAGGGGGACTTTAATCCGGCCGTGGCCCTGCCGGTGTGGCCGGCCATGGAGTTTGTCTGGTTCGGCGTTACCGGTGTCTCACCCAGCTCGGCGCGCGTGCTCACCCTGCTGGTATTTGGCGGCAGTCTTGTCTGCCTCTACCGCCTGATGCGGCGTTGCGAGCGAATGAGCGGCAACGCTGAACCCACGCTCGCCCCCGCACTCGCCGTGTTCTTCCTTTGCGCCAATCCCCTGTTCTATGTGTTTGAGCGCATGGCCATCCTGGAGCCTTTGCTCATTGCGCTCACCGTCGTTGCCCTTTGGAGCGCAACCCACCTGCGCCCCGCGT
>CAXSHQ010000079.1:11879-15227 GCA_964236875.1 uncultured Acidobacteriaceae bacterium
GCCCTCGCCGGCTAACTCTGCTGCTGCGTAGCCCGCGCCGACCGCGGCCGAAGCTGGGCGTGGGCGCTGCTGCTGGGGCTGCTGCTGCCCGCCATGGTGCTCACCAAAACCACTGCGGTCGTGCTGTTTCCGGCCATCGGCTACATGCTCTGGACGCGGGCCGGCTTTCGCTGGCGGGATGCGGTGCGTGGCTGCGTTGTGCCCGCCGTCGTAGCCGCAGGCACGTGGCTCCTGTACTTCGGCCTGCTGGTGCGGCCACATTACATGGAGGACTATCGCTACCTGTTCTCCGCCAACGCCTACACAGGCTGGCAGCTCGAGCCACTCCCCACCGTGATCTGGAACACGCTGGCGGATGGCGTGTGGATGGGCTATGTCGTCTATCCCCTGTTCTTCCTTTGCGTGCTTCTGCTGCTGTTCTGGCTAACCGCGCTGTGGCGCAATCCGCTGCTGCCAGCGCTGCTGCTTTGGATCGGCGGGTACTTCGTTTTTCTCGCGTATCACAACAACCTGCAGCCCCGGTATTACCTCGTCGTTGCGGCGCCGATCACGATTGTTGTGGCTCTGGCGCTCAACTTCCTGGCGCGTCAAGGCACCGGCGCGTGGCGCTGGCTCCCTGCCGGCCTGAGCACGGCAGCCGTGCTCGCCATGGCCGTTCCCGACATCGTCCGGCAGGCCGGCTTCGTGCTCCACCCGACCTATGACTTCGAAGCCGCGGCCCAGGGCATCAAGAAGATTGTGTTGGCGGATGCGACGCACTCCCACCTGGTCCTGTCCATCTCCGGCTCCGACCTGACGTTGATGACCGGCCTGCCGTCCATCGACGACGATTTCGGCACGCTGGAGCTCAGCGAGCGTGTCCGGAAATACGAGCCGGGCTGGTATGCCTCGTGGAACGAGCTGGACGACGACAAGGTGGACGCCATCACGCCCAACTACCACGCGGTCCGGGTCGCTGCGTTCCCGGCCATGGACGACCCCGAGCGCAACCTGCTCATCCTGTACCGGCTTGATCCCGGACCGGCTGATGAAGAGGACGAGGTCCCTGTCAGGAAAGCGCGGCACAGGAAGCCGCCGCGTCCGCTGGTAACAAAGCTGGGCCAGCAGCCCAGCACGGTGCAGTTGAAGCACTGACGCCATAGCCGGCGGCTGGGTAGCTTAAATGGGGCGGATTCGCTTGACTCGCCGCAGATACCTTCGGTACTCTGAGAGCTCGCGCAGTCCTGCGCCTGTGCCTCTGTGTGTCCGGCATATGTCTCGCCGGGTGGCAGCGTGGTTGCGGAGCAGGACACCGAGGTGAGTTCTTCCGCAGCGGTAACCGGCCGGCAAGCAGGCTGAACCTCCCGCAAGCACCCACTCCCCAGCCCGGCACTATTGCGGCTCTGTGCGCTTACAAACATGTTCTGTGGCTTTCTGGCCCGGCTTTTCCACTGCCGATCCCCACGCGAGCCGCGCCCTGGTGGAAGCGTTTTCCTCACGCTTCTTCTTCGTGCCCCACGCCGTACCGACGACCGAAGACGGCAGATGTAAGGAGTAAACAGTGAACCTCAACGAGTCGACAACGATTCCCAGCGGAAAAGACATTCCGCGCAAATGGTTTGTGCTGGATGCGAGCGGCCAAACGCTCGGCCGGCTGGCCTCGCAGGCAGCCAGCGTGCTCGCCGGCAAGCTCAACCCGCTGTACACCCCGTATATCGATATGGGCGACCACGTGATCGTGGTGAACGCCGAAAAGATCCAGGTCACGGGCATGAAGGCCGACCAGAAGATGTATCGCCGCTACACCGGCTTCCCCGGCGGCCTGCGCGAAGAAGGCTTCACCAAGCTGCTCGCCCGCCGTCCCGAGAAGATCGTGGAAGAGGCCGTGAAGGGCATGCTGCCCAAGAGCAAGCTGGGCCGCCAGATGGCCACCAAGCTCAAGGTCTACAAGGGCGCCGACCACCCGCACCGCGCACAGCAGCCGGTGGCGCTCCAGTCGCTGGAAAAGCGTCCTGGACAGGCCAAGTAACGAGCGAACGTAGCGAACGGCAGGTCGGGCCTTCAGGCCCGACATCACGCGGCAAAAAGGTTTCGGGGCTTTAGCCCCTGAGGGATAAGCAAATGGCGGAATTTGTTCAGTACTACGGCACCGGGCGGCGCAAGAGCGCCATCGCCCGCGTGTTCCTCCGGCCCGGCTCGGGCGAGTTCACAGTCAACGGCAAGAAGTTCGATGAGTACTTCGTGACCCCGGCGCAGCGCGCCGCGGCCAAGCAGCCCTTCGGCGTGCCGGACATCAACGAGACCTTCGACGTGCTGAGCACGGTCAAGGGCGGCGGCGTCAACGGCCAGGCCGATGCGGTCAAGCTCGGCATCGCCCGCGCGCTCATGGAGTTCAACGGCGAGCTGCGCAAGGCGCTCAAGGCTTCCGGCTTCGTCACCCGCGATTCGCGCGGCAAGGAGCGCAAGAAGTACGGCCAGAAGGGCGCTCGCGCTCGGTTCCAGTTCAGCAAGCGCTAAATTGCGCCTGGTTGTACGTTGTGCGTTCTGCGTGGAACGAAGCCGTTCCTGCGTAGAACGTACAGCGTTCCACTTTGTAGCACCCACCGGCACGCACGCCGGTGGTCCGCAGTAAATCTCCCAACCCACGGGACTTAATCGCCTCAAACAAGAGAGTCGCTTCTCGGGAACACCCGAGGCGATGCCCAGAAAGAGAGCCACAATATGGCAAATATCACGATGAAGGAGCTGCTCGAAGCGGGCGTTCACTTCGGACATCAAACCAAGCGCTGGAACCCCAAGATGAAGGAATACATCTTCGGCGAGCGCAATGGCATTTACATCATCGACCTGCAGAAGACGCTGAAGATGTTCAAGGATGCGTCCAAGTTTGTTACCGACCTGACCTCGACCGGCAAGCTGATCCTGTTCGTCGGCACCAAGCGCCAGGCGCAGGATGCCGTCGCTGAAGAAGCCACCCGCGCGGGCATGCCTTACATCAATTCGCGCTGGCTGGGTGGTCTGCTCACCAACTGGGTCACGGTGCAGAAGTCGGTGAAGCGTCTCCAGGAGCTCGACGACATGTCCACCGATGGCCGCTACGAGCTGCTGACCAAGAAGGAAGTCATCAAGCTGGAGCGCGAGCGCAAGAGCCTGTCGACCTCCCTCTCGGGCATCAAGAGCATGCGCCGCCTGCCGGACGCGCTCTTCGTCGTCGATTCCAACAACGAAGCCATCGCCGTCGCGGAAGCCCGCAAGCTCGGCATCCCGGTGGTCGCGGTGGTCGATACCAACTGCGATCCCACCGTGGTCGACTACGTAATCCCCGGCAACGACGACGCGCTGCGCGCCATCCGCCTGTTCACGACCAAG
>CAXSHQ010000080.1:0-4856 GCA_964236875.1 uncultured Acidobacteriaceae bacterium
CGAGGACGACCAAACGGTGGAGAGGCGATACATGGTCCACGCCGGAGAGGAAGTCACCCGACCGGTAGGAATAGCTGAGGTGCTGCGAGAGCCGAAGCAGCTTCATCAAGAGACCACCCGCAAACCCCGATCCTGCACCTGTGAGCACGATCAGGAACCAGAAGCGCAAGGAGATCTGCAACTCCGTGACGTTCGGTTGCGGGGTTTCTGCTTTGGGCAGCAAGAGATCAGATGCCTCCGTGTTCCTGCTCCGCGGACGCTCAGCTCTATCCAATCTGTCATCCAAAGGCGATCAGATCGGGAACTCGGGCGTGTAATCCTTAAAGAGGCCCTTGCCTGGATACATAATGCGAACCGGCATAGGTTCTTCGCCAACCGCCATCCTCGCCCAGTGCCACGCGTGACGGATCTCGGAGGAAAGGAAATAGAGAGTCGCCGCCTGCAGCGAGGCGGCAGCAACCACCGTCATTTCTGCGATCTCTTCCCATTTGTCGTTGCTGACAACGGCGAGCCGAGCGATATGGTCCGTATGGCCCTGAAGGAAACGCATTTCCTCCCAGCGTGCCGCCCAAGTGGCCCCATGCATGTTCGACAGATCGGCGAGAATCCCGATTGGCTTCTTGTTTTCAGCAATCGTGAGGTCGATCTGCTTGGAAATCTCGCGGATGTCATTGGCGGTAAGCGTCTCTGTAACCTTGAATCCGAAAGCCCGGCCGTGGCTTTCCTTGAGTTTCTCGATCATGTTGTCTCCCGATCCTCAGCTTACGCTTCTGCGCCTTCGAACCAGCTCGTTCCGAGTGGGGATCTGTCGCCGTACGTCAAGCGTCAGATCGCTAATCGCCAGACCGGTTAGCCTCCGTTCGCTTGGTCACCACTGCTGTCAGTGTCGTTGTCCGCAACCTGTTCATCCCTTCCATACTCGCCGAGTGTGACATTCACCGTTTGTTGTGTACCATTCCGCAGAACACCAAGGCTTGCTTGAGTTCCCGGTGTCATCTGCACCACATCAACCTGCAGTATGCCGCCATTCTCCACGGCGCGTCCGTTCAACGTGGTGATTACGTCGCCCTCTTTCAGGCCTGCAGCAGCCGCCGGAGAACCTGGGGATACCTGTGCAACGATCGCCCCGGAAGCACCCTTCAGGTTGAAAGAGTGCGCGTTTGCGGGAGTAACGTCACTCAGGCTGACGCCGAGATAGCCATGGTGCGCGGCGCCGGTCTGGATAATTTCTGTCGAGATGACCTTCGCGGTCGAGGCCGGAATCGCAAAGCTTGCGCCTGCGAAGTTTCCGCTATTTGTCGCGATCATCTGGTTGATCCCGACCAGTTCGCCATGAATGTTCACCAGCGGCCCCCCACTGTTGCCCGGATTGACGGCCGCGTCGGTTTGGATCAGACCGCCGGGTGTGCGTGCATCGCTTGAAAAGGGTGCTGCACGATTGACCGCGCTGACAATGCCCCGCGTCACGCTGAACCGCAACACGCCGAATGGACTGCCAAAGGCCAGCACTGTTTGCCCCGGCTGCAGCTTGCTGCTGTCGCCCCAGGAGATCGCCGGCAGGTCGTGCGCGTCCACTTTGACGACCGCGATGTCAGTGAGCTTATCGGTACCTACGACCTTTCCGCTCAGCACACGCCGATCATGCAGCGTCACCTTGATTTCGGTTGCACCCTCCACCACATGATTGTTGGTAACGATGTAGCCGTCCGGCGAAATGATCACACCAGATCCAATACCTTGACGCACTTGCTGCGGTTCGCTACGAGTTCCGGACTCATCAGGGCCGCTGCCGAAGAATTGGCGGAGTTGAGGTGGCAAGTCCTGCGGATCCATCTGCTGGTCCGTTTGACCGTCCTCGTCCTGGCCATGCCCAACGCTGGTCACCGCCACGTTCACAACGGCAGGTGTAACGCGAGCAGCCAACGTCTCCATATCGTGATCCAGCGCGGCGAGAGAGCGTACGCTATCGTCGTCCAGCGAAGACGCCGTGACTGCACTCGCATGAACGCCGAAGCCGTGAAGAAACATGGTCGAACCCAGTACTGCCGCGGCACCAAGACTGGCAAGAACGGCGAAGCGGCGTGAGATTCGAACTGTAACTAATGGATTAGTTGGTTGCGGCATGAGGCTGTTCTCCAGAGTACGTTGGTGGCTAAATCACTATTTGATCAGCAGCGAGCCGATTTATCTCGGCACAGCAGGAGGGTGAACTGTCAGTGGTCGTCCGGGGACCTGTGCTCTACATTTCCGGTCGCGAGTTGAGCCAGACGTGACTTCTTGGCAAGGCCGAACGCGTCTTTAAAGGGAACATTTGCGTTTCGCCAAAGCAGACGCATCAACCTCATGTCAGCTTCGGTCGAAGTGTTGGATCGGCGCTGCGGCGTGCTCGCCTAGAGTTCAGACGTACAACTACAAAACTAGTTAGCGTTGCCGTTGAATACAGCACTCGGGATTGCACCAGCCATTCGGCGCAAGAGATCCAACGGCTCCCTTGAGAACGATCGCTCTCAGGTGAATGGCTCATCAACTTACGTGAACTATAGGGCGGCGATTCAGGTCGGGAACGGTTCTCCGAAGAACCTCATGCGTGAGCGGCGCCGTATCTCCTTCACCTAAAAAGACAAAGTTTGCGATGTTTGCCAGCGGGTGGCCCTCTTTCCACTTGAAGTATGCGTGAGGGACTTGGCCGGTCGTCTTTTCTACTTGAATGAGGAACGCCGCTATGGCATTGGCAACCATGGGACTCTTCGCATAGAGGACATCATGCCTACCGACCTTCCTGCCCTCGATGCAGAGACACTGATCGAACTGGGAAGCGTCGGTACGCTCCACTTCAAGGAAGAACAGCTTCTCTGTCGGCCCAAGGCCGTGAAACTGCCGAACGAGCAGCTCGATCCTATCCAGGTCCTCTGCCGTTTCCGTCTGAGGCCGGCGGGCAACGATACGCATCGTGACGTTTCTCTCACTCTGCAGCAACTCCGTTGCGGAGTCTGACAACTGGACTTCGGTGACGCGGAGTTCCGTTGAGCGGCTTGCACGCGAAGTCAGCGAGACGGCAATGATCGCGACGATGAAGAAGGAAGAGATCTTCAGACCTTCTGGACGCTCCCAGATGTTCAATGCCGTGGTGTACACGAAGATTCCCGTAATGAGAAGGTACGCCCATTGCATGCGGCTCTTCCAAACCGAGACAGTGACGGCACAGGCCGCCGATGTAATCAGCACCAGGACGCCAGTTGCATAGGCGCCTCCCTGCGCATCGACATCCGCGTCGAACGCCAGAGTTACGAACAGAGCGACGCCCATGAAGACCAGCACAAGCGGACGTGAGGCGCGGGCCCATTCCGGCGCCATGCCAAATCGCGGCAGATAGCGCGGTATCAGGTTCAACAGGCCCGCCATCGCCGAAGCGCCTGCAAAAGCGAGGATCAGAATGGTGCTGATGTCATACACGGAGCCGAAGCCGTTGCCGAGGTATTGGTGGGCGAGGTAGGCCATGGCACGCCCGTTCGCAGCACCACCTTCCGCGAAGGCCGCGGGCGGAATCAGCAGTGTGGTCACCAGGCTGGTTGCGATCAGAAAGACGCTCATGATGCCGGCTGCGGTGGCCAGCAGTTTGCGCGTGTTGCGGATCCTTTCCGTTATATCGACGCCCGAGATCAAAGGCATCACCGCAACTCCCGTCTCGAAGCCGGATAGACCCAGCGCCAGCTTCGGGAACAGCAGAAGACAGACCCCGAACATTGCGAGCCCACTGGAGTGTTGCGTGAACAGTGCTTCCCGCCAGTGGGGCAGAAGCTCGAGGTGATGCGCGATCACCATGATCGCCTTCACCGTCACAATGGCGTTTAGCACCAGGTAGGCCACTACGAGCACCACAGCGATGCCGATCGCCTCCTTAAAACCCTTCAGGAAAATCGCTCCCAGTGCGGCCAAGAGCAGGATGGTGACGAGCAACGGACTGGACAGCCAATGTGGCGCAAAGGGGTTGTGGACGAAGTGCGCTGCGGCATCCGCTGCGGACAATGTCATGGTGATGATGAAGTCGGTCGAGGCGAAACCGAGCAGTACTAGGACAAAGAGCTTGCCGCCCCATTGCGGGAACAAACGCTCCAGCATGGAGATGCTGCCTTGTCCGTGTGGGCTTGCCTTTGCGACTCGCTGATACAACGGAAGCGCCGCAAAGAGCGTGACCAGGACCAGAACCAGGGTGGCGAACGGTGAGAGAGCACCCGCGGCGAGAAAAGCTATGCCGGGCTGGTAGCCAAGGGTGGAGAAGTAATCCACGCCCGTCAGGCACATCACCTTCCACCAGGGATGAACAGGCTCCGGCTCGCTATGCACTCCTTGTGGCAGCTTGAGATCCGCCAGCAGCCAGTCCGTCAGGCGCGATGTCGTCATGGATTCCCGTTCCGCTTTGCGACCAGATGTCGCGCTATCTTGCTTGTGAAGTCTGAAACATCATCGCATCTACAACCGGCTTTCCGGGCGTGGACGTCCAACGTCTGATGGTCAATACAGCGGTTTTTGTTCCGGACATGGTCGGTTCGCTTTCCGGCGGAACCCGCCATGCCCTGCTCTACACATTTTTCAAGGTCGGTGGACTCGCGGTTACACCGCTGTTCCTGCTCAAAGCGGCAGCGTTTCTCGCGGTTCTGATCACCATCTCCCACTTCATCCAACGCTTGCTGCTGGGGCGGCTGTTCCGTCACCTGCCGGTTACAGACGCACAGCGCTTTGCCCTGGGCCGATTTGCAACGTACGCGCTGTTCCTCGGCGGCATCTTCATCGGGCTGCAGTCGCTCGGGGTCAACCTAAGCTCGCTGGTTGTGTTCGGCGGAGCTTTGGGGGTGGGT
>CAXSHQ010000080.1:4866-15185 GCA_964236875.1 uncultured Acidobacteriaceae bacterium
ACTTTGTCGCCGGCCTCATTCTGCTGATCGAACAGCCGATCCGCATGGGCGACCGCATCGAAACGAAGGACACGCTTGGAGACGTCGTTAGAATTGCTGCGCGTTCGACGTGGGTCAGGACCAACGAGAACGTGGTCATCATCGTTCCGAACAGCGACTTCATCAACAATCCTGTGACCAACTGGACGGCAAACGATCCCACAGTGCGCGTAAGCCTACCCGTTGGCGTCGGTTACAACTCTGATCCCGAGAAAGTCCGTGAACTTCTGCTGGAAGCCGCTCGGGCGCATCCAGATGTACTGCAAGACCCCGCACCCGACGTCATCTTCACCGATTACGGAGACAATTCGATCAACTTCGCGCTACGCATCTGGACCTCGGCACGCGCTCACACGCCATTGGTATTGAAATCCGATCTCTATTTCGCTCTCTTCAAGAGTTTCAGCGAGCACGGCATTGAGCTCCCCTTCCCTCAAAGAGATTTGCATCTGCGCTCTTCGGACATACCGTTGCCCTTCACGAGCGAAACATCTGCACATCAAAAGCCAGCTGCCGGGTCGTGAGCCTTCGGAAGATGAACAGCTCTGTCCAGCAAGCATTTCCGGCAACCCAGCGGCTGAGACAGTCTAGAGACTTCTCTAGGTGCTGTGCGAGTGCACAACTGATCGAACCCAGGTTCGTTCACCGAACGCCGTCTCCTGTTCGGTAGAAGCGCCTGCTACTTGCCGTTCTCGGAAGCCTGCCAGATGATGGCGTTCAGTTCTCCTCCGAGCAACATGGCGCCTGCACAAACGTATAGCCAGAAAAGCAGGGCGACAACGCCTGCCAGCGATCCATACGAACGGCCCAACGAGCCGAAATGTGCAAGATACAGACGCAGCCCGACGGAGGCTACTCCCCAGCCAATCAGTGCAAAGCAAGTGCCCGGTAAGATTCCCTCCCATCGCTTCCGATGAATGTTTGGCCCGAAGGAATAGATCAGGAGCATGGAACAAAAGAGAAGAGCCAAACAAACCAGCCAGCGAACGGCATCCGACACGCTCGCCAAGTGATTGAGTATCGGCAGCCGACCCGTAATGAGCTGGCCCAGAGTGCTGCTTGCGAAGAGCAGGGCTAAAGCCGTGATCAGCAAAGCTCCGATACCCAGTGTGATGCCCATGGCTACTAACCGCCTGTGCCACCACGATCGGCTACTCGGGACGGCGAAAGCCACGTTGAGTGCTTCGATGATTGCTGCGACTCCAGAGGAAGCCGTCCACAAGGATGCAAGCAGACCGAACGACAGCTTTCCGCCGCTGGCTCCCGCTCTGATTCCATTGAGCATTTGCGTGAAGAGCGCAAACGCTGACCGCGGCATGAAGCGGAACACGTAGCTCAACAGAGTCCAGTATGTATCGGTCTGCGAAGTGAGTACGAAGCCGATCAGCGACGATAAAACAATGAGGAGTGGAAACAACGCAAGGAGGAAATAGAAGGAAAGCAGACCGGCACGGTCCAGCAGCTCATGTTTGTCAATACGGCGCCAGATCTGCTGAATCAGTTCTTTCCACGTCAGGCCACCTCTGCTCCAGAGTGTAGAAGCTTTCGACCAGTGGCTCGGAGCCACACTCATGTGCAGTTTTCCCTCTCGTGCGGTTTCCATTGGATGCCTGCTGAGCCGTTGCCAGCGTACTCACGGTTATGGAGTCGATCTCGAGAGACTAGCCCGTCCGGAACAACCCTGATGAGTTTTATGCCGCCGTCTTGAGCGTTTGCATGACAACAGGTCATTTCGCAGAGCGCAACCGAAAGGATTCCTCTCTCGAGCTCAGATCACAGGTGTCAGACACGAATCCTCAGACGCAAAGCTTGTGTCGCGCATCAGACATACAAGATATGCAAATGAGTGGGTTCCGCGTTATATGGTCGCAAGCTTGGCATTGACCAAGCCCGGAGAACGTATCGCTTTGAGCACGGAACACGGCAAAGAGAGTGGCCCACTCTCTTTGCGTCTCGCTGTGCATGTCGCGTTGCGTAGTTATTGACTCTGAGCAGTCGATACCATCGAAGGCTCACATCGACAGGCCACAAGGACGACCATTTATGAACTTCTTCCGCCTTGTTGGACCCTCGCGCAATGTGCAAGTATTCGGCATCCGTTTTCTTGGCCTAGACGCACAGAACGGTCGCAAGCTGCTCTTGACGCTAGGCTTCTTCCTCATTCTCTTCCTGATCAGCAGGGGGGTGAGAGCTCTGGCTCAGATGGTGGGGGGCAGGACCGGGCGGCGTGGTGCATTCTGGACGAGACAGGGTGTCAGCCTCACCACATTCCTGCTTGGCGCGCTCGGTTTTGTTTCCATCTGGTTCGACAATCCGACACGACTCGCGACAGGCATTGGCCTTGTCGGAGCAGGTCTCGCCTTTGCATTGCAAAAGGTCATCACCAGTTTTGCTGGCTATTTCGTGATCCTTCGCGGCAAGACATTCAATGTGGGTGACCGGATCACTATGGGCGGTGTGCGCGGCGATGTGATCGCGCTGAACTTCATCCAGACGGTCATCATGGAGATGGGAGAGCCTCCGAGCGTTCAAGAAAGCGACCCTGGCATGTGGGTGCAGTCCCGCCAGTACTCCGGCCGGATCGTGACGGTGACGAACTCGAAGATCTTCGACACGGCGGTCTATAACTACACGCGTGATTTCCCGTTCATATGGGAGGAGATGCACATCCCCGTCTCCTTCAAGGATGACCGCTTTCTCGTAGAACAGGTTTTGCTGACGGCTGCCCAAAAGCAGACGGTTAAGGTGGAGGAAATTGCCGAGCCTGTGATGAAGACGTTGCAGGATCGCTTTGCTATTGGACCGGCCGATCTGCAGCCTCGTGTCTACATGCGGATCACTGACAACTGGATGGAGCTCACCGTACGTTTCCTGGTGACCGATCACGATATTCGCGGTCTGAAAGATCGTATGAGCCGCGAGATCATGGGCGAACTCGACAAGGCCAACATCGGCATTGCATCCGGTACGTATGACATCGTCGGTTTGCCGCCAATACGGGTGCAGATGGAAGCAGCACCGAAGATAGGGCTGCCGTAACAAACTCGGGCTGCTCAGCCGGTGGCATCGGCGAGACCTTATCCTGTGCCGCACGCGCGGCATGCAACCAGAACCAACTTGTTCGATTGCGGAAACCGAGACTGTATTGATCGGCCGAGTGAACGACGAGCGGAATCAACAGTACTTGGAGAACGTATGAATCAGAAGATCACAGTTTCCCTACTTGCCCTAACCTTTGCTGCGACACCCCTGTTCGCAGAGAGCCACAGGGATCTCGACGACCGAATTGCGCACGCGACCACCGTCGTCCAGGAGATTATGCACACACCGGACGGTGGCATCCCCCGCGGTATCGCGGAGAAGGCCACCTGCATCGCGGTCATCCCGAGTGTGAAGAAGGCGGCTTTCGTTGTCGGTGCGTCCTATGGTCAGGGTGTGTTGACTTGCCGGACCGGTCACGGCTGGAGCGCACCAGTGTTCATCCGGCTCGCCGGCGCCAGCTTCGGGTTCCAGATCGGCGGGCAGGCCACTGACCTCGTGCTTGTCGCTGTGAACGACAAGGGGTTCCAGGACCTGCTGAAATCGAAGTTCAAGATCGGTGCCGACGCCTCAGCGGCAGCCGGTCCTATCGGCAGGAATGCCGCGGCTGCGACCGACCTCAGTCTCCGGGCGGAGCTCCTCACCTACTCACGGGCACGAGGCATCTTCGCGGGCGTGGATCTGAACGGAGCGGATGTTTCGCAGAATGACGACGACACACAGAAGTTCTACAGTGCCGACCCGAAGCCCTATAAGGAAATCCTGATGGGGAACGCGGCAACGCCACCCGCAGCGAAGAGGTTCGTCAGCACGGTTGCTCGCTACTTTAGAAGCGCCCGCGATCATTAGAAAGCGTAGCGGCATTGAGGATGGAGGCCCCAGCGGGTCTCCATCTTCCATTTAGAGGGTGTTTGCTGAAAGGTGCTGGCTTGATGAACGACCGTATACGCGATCTCTGGGATGCTCTTCACTCCAGCTTCTGGTTTGTGCCTTCACTGATGGCTCTGCTGGCGTTGCTCCTCTCTTTTGTAACCATAAGGATCGATGAAGCGACCAGCGTCTCCTTCGTGAACTCCCTCGGGTTCATCTGGTCCGGAGGAGCGGAAGGTGCACGCTCGATACTCTCGACGGTGGCCGGCTCCATGATTACCGTAGCCGGTGTGGTGTTCTCTATCGTGATCGTGGCTCTGACGCTGGCCAGTTCACAATTCGGCCCTCGCCTGCTGCGGAACTTCGTTCGCGACACCGGAAACCAGATCACTTTAGGAACGTTCATCGCGACCTTCCTTTACTGCCTGCTCGTGCTGCGTACGATCCGCGTGAAGAATGAGGGAAACTTCATTCCGTACATCTCCATCACCTGCGGAATGGCGTTGGCAATCGCGAGCATTGGTGTCCTGATCTATTTCATCCACCATGTTTCTGTGGCAATCCAGGCGGAAAATGTCATTGCCCGTGTAGGTCACGAACTGATGTCTGCGATTGACAAGCACTTCCCCGAAGCCGCAGAGAATCCTCCACCCTTCGAGGTCGTCGATGTGAAAGGCACGCAATACATTCGCGCACCCAGGAGCGGTTATCTCCAAAGTCTTGACCGCGACGACCTCATAGAGCTGGGGAAGGCCACCAACTCCAGATTCATCGTGAAGAAGCTGCCCGGCGACTTCGCATTCGAGGGAGATCTCCTTGTGCAGGTGCACTCCGATCGCACTCTGCTGGCTGAGAAACAACTGACCAAGGTGCTCAGATGTTTCACGTTCGGAGACCAGCGCACGGAATCACAGGACGTTCGGTACGGTGCGCGGCAGCTCTCAGAGATTGCTTCGCGTGCTCTTTCTCCCGGCATCAACGATCCATATACGGCGATGGGCTGCATCGATTGGACAGCTGCGGCGCTGGCACGAATCGCCACCAAACAGGCTTCACCGCGGTACTTCGCAGACAAGGCCGGAGTGACACGTCTCAGCCTGGAATCTCCAGCTACTTTCGATGTGATGTGCGCGGTCATGCTGAACCCATTGATTGCCTATGGACTCAATAGCGCTGTCGTGGCCTGCCATCTGCTGTTTTCACTGCAGCGAGTGGCGGAGGCATTATGCGACGCCGAGCATGCTGCCGGGCTAAGCAAGTATGTTGAACGAATCGAAAAGCTTTCTCAGTCGTTGCTCAAGGACGAGCCGGAGAGAGCGGCTGTTCAGGCGAGGGCCGCTGCGATTTTCGCGGCACTGTCACAAGTGGATGCGAACTAAACATCGACCCGAACGTCTGTAGCTGTCAGTGATGTTCAAGCTTGAGCGAACCAGTGCCTGCGGGTACGGTTAGTTGAGGTGACGGCAGATCGAACCGGGCAGCCCGCCACGGTGATCATCAGGGGCAACAGCTTCTTGAAGCTGAAGAGTTCACTTTAGACGCCGGTCCGGATACGAACGGTAAAGCAGTCTGGCGCTAACTGACCCCCCTGAGCCTTGGGAAGAATATTGACTTTTACCTCCGAACCCCCTGGAACATCCTGCACCGGAAGCGTTGCAATGTGGAGGTGAAAGCCTGTGTCGCGGGTCGCCTCCGTTTGCGTGCGTCCATCGAAGGTCCACTCGACAGACGCGGGCGCCGCCAAGTCAACGCGCAGCTTCTTGCCGGGGGCAAGCCAGGCGCGGCGCTGCTTGGTCGTCCATATCTGAAAGTCTGCCGAGTGCTCCTCCTTCAGATAACGCTTGACCGTTTGCGTCGGTAGGTCCCAGATCGCGCCGCTGTGCAGGGAGCGCAGTAGCTTGATGTACTCACTATGCGCCCACACGAGGGGCATACCCGAACCTGCGGGGTGGCCGTTGAACAGGAAGCGTTCTGGGATGTCCTCTGCATCCCATACCTGTTCCGGGATCATTCCTGCTTGGCTTGTCTGCCGGGCCATCGTGCGCAGCAGTTCCAAGGCATACTCGTGATTTCGCAGCGACCTCGTAGTGAGCCCGTTCGCCGGCTAGGAGGGGCCAGATCCTGCCGATGCCCGTCTTATGAAAGGGCCGACCATCCTTCTTCTCGCCATATCCATCATCGGTGGACCGTACCCAGCCAACGCCTGTCGAAGTTTCCCGCTTCAGAGTGGCATCGAGAACCTTCACGGTATCCAGCATGCGTGGGTCATCAGCTTTGCGAAGGCCGAACCGCACAAGAGCGAGAGCATCTGGGCTGACGATGTCGATAGCCCTAGCGGTCTTCTGGCCGGTCGGATGGTTCGGCATCTTGACGCGCAAATGCCCGACGTTCTCATGCTCGATGATGCTGGGCGGTGTGACCCGCATGTAGTATCCCGGTACGCCATACTTTTTTGCGAGCGGTGTACCGGACGCATACATGAGTTCATCGATCGCGTCGTACCACGCATCGGCGGTGTCGCGAAAAAACTCGGCTCCGGTGGCGTTCCCATCGGCTTCAGCGATGTCCGCCGCCGCAAGTAGAGCCGCAATTTCAGTCGCAACCGTGTAGATGGAGTAGCCAGGAGCGGCTTCCCATCTTCCCTGCTGGGAAACGGGGCCGTGCTGCAGCAGGAAGCACGCGGCGCCATGCACCATAGGCCCGACGTCATAGCTCTCCAGCGCCTTGGCTTGGCGGATCTTATCGGCAAGCAGGATGGGCAGCGCCATTCCGTCCATCTGGATGGCACCCCAATGTTCGGTGCCATCGAGCCACATGTTCTGGCTCCAGCCGCCGTGCTCATCCTGTGTGCAGGAAAGATAGAAGAGCGCCGAATGGGCCGATTTGACATCGCCGCTGGCCAGTTTGCCCATGGCTGTCTCGCAAAGATCGCGCGGCCAGAGCACGTGATACCCACCCACATCTTTGTCCGAACGGTCAAAACCCCACGGCAGCGACAGGCTTGCAATGAACGCACCCGGAAAGCGCTTCGACTGATGTGTTTCCAGAACCGCCGTACTCACGCGGTACATGTCCAAGTCGCTTCCGGAAAGATCTTTTACCGAAGCATACTTCCCTTGCTGTTCCTGCCACTCCCGGAGAAACACGGCCTGTGTGTTCTCGAAGTCGTCGAGAAGGCCCGCACGCGCCTGCTGTGCGGCTTCCGCGGGATCGGAACCACATGCAAGGGAGATCAGGAACTCCCCATCCTGCTGGCGATAGTCCATTTCCGCTGTCAGAGCCACGTTTCCGCTGGCGGCGATGTTCGCCTCGGACAGCGCCTGGAACGCCGAAAGTTCTTTGAAACCGTCGGAGGTTCCTACATAACCGCAGGACAGCTGCAGTGCCGGAGGTTGGAAGGCGGTCGCGAGACAGGTACGAGCGCGCTGCGCAAACATCAAGGAAAGCCCCTTGTATTGCCCTATCCAGGCTGTGTTTCCCTCGCCGCGATCCCCCATCTGCGGCTCTTCGAACAGGTAGAGCCTCAATCCAGACTCCGCCATATCCGGTGTGAAGCGAACACGCATGATGAGGGTGTCACGCACTGGATCGGAGACGATCTCTTTCTGGATCGTGTATCGGCCGGCCTTGCACTTGGACTCGATATGGCAACCGGGCACGCCGGGTGCGAGCCACGTGACTGTGTGTTCGGCATCCCACTGCTCGTCCGAAAAGAACTTCTTGCCGTCCGTGACCAGCAATCGGACGGATCGCGTGTTCGCCTGGTCCACGTCGGGAAAGTAGAGCTCATTCAGGGTCCCATTTCCTACAGTGAACCAGATGCGGCTGCGGGAAGAAGCTGCCGTACCCACGAGGGTCTTGGCTCCGGAGGACCAGGTAGGCTTATCGCCGGGTTTGCCTTCCGCACGATTGGGCGTTTTTGGCCGAGTGGTGTCGTGCTTCTCAATACCTCTATCCATGGCCACGTCCTCGGGTAGTTCTGCTTCAGTCGTTCTTTTTTCTCTGAGCAAGGACCGCTCTCGCGAGACCTTCTCCCTCGGCCAGTGCTTCACGGACGGACCCGCGTCCCGCGTACGTCATCAATCCTGCGGAGATCGCGGTCGCGGTACACCACGAGCACAACTTGCCAAACTTCACCACTTGGCGTCCGGCATTGAACGCTGCCGCCGAAGCATCGAGCCCGAGCTTCACACCGAGAAGCTTCTTCGCCGTTTTACTTCGGCCCGCCAGGATCGCGAGCGTCAATGTCGTACCGAAGCTCGCCAACCCTAACAATGCATCGGGAATGCCCAGGGGATGAGCAATCTTCGACATCGTGATCCGCTCGGAGTCGAACACGCTTCCGGGAGGATCAGGCAGGTCTTGAATGACGCCGAGCTGGTATAGACCGACCGGAACAAGCGTTGCGAGGGCGACGCAAGAGGCCCCTATCAAGAGTGGCCGGTTGTCAGGAGTCGTAATCCTTTCGGTCGAACCGGGCACGCTCACGAGTTCTTCCGTTTCAGCGCAAGGGCCGTGCCGGCGACTGCCAGCAGAGCGGCCGCACCCAGCGCAAGCATGTTCCTGTTTAGAACGATGAAGACTTCGGCGCTGGTCATGGTGGAGCGGTCGGCAAACTTGCCCCTAGCGCTGTGCTTGCCCGGAACATAGCTGTAGAGATTGTTCGGCGCCTCGGGATTCTTCGGCTCATTCGGAATCTGCTGCGACTTGTAGCCTGTCTTGCCGAGATACCTGTCCAGCAGGCCGGGGATGACCTTTTGGCCGAGGATGGCCATGACGGTCGGCGTACCCACCCAGTACTCGCGACGCGGATGCTTTGACAGTCCGGCTGCCACGACGACCTCAGCCGCCAACTCGGGCTCGTAGATCGGCGGCACCGGCTGCGTGTCGTTTGGCATCCGGTTCTTCACCCAGTCGAACTGCGTAGTGTTCATGGCCGGCATCTGGACCGCAGTTACGTTGACGTTGCTCTTGTCATGGTGCAACTCACAGCGCAGAGAATCGGTGAAACCGTTGATGGCGTGCTTGCAGGCGCAGTACGCAGACTGCAGAGGAATGGAGCGGTACGACAGCGCCGAGCCGATCTGGATGATGGTGCCCCGGTCGCGGGGAAGCATTCGCTTCAGAGCCGCCAGCGTGCCATGCACGAACCCGAGGTAGAGAACGTCCGTCACTCGCTTGTAATCGGAGGCTTCCATCTCTTTGACGGGAGAGAAGACGCTCACCATCGCATCGTTCACCCAGACATCAATGGGCCCAAACTCCTCCTCGACCCTGCTCGCGGCAGCATCGACGGCTTCGGAATCCGACACGTCCACCGGCAGAACCAGCGCTCTACCCCCAAGTGCCTCGCACTCTTCCTTAGCTGCCTGCAGGGCCTCCGGGTTCCTGGCAATCAGGCCAATAGAAGCGCCGCGCTTTGCAAATCCATGCGCAATGGCGCGCCCGAGACCGGCCGACGAGCCAGTAACGACGACAACGAGAGATTGTGACATTGGGGCACCCACGCCGTTCCGGGCGTTCTTTCGAGCTTTCAGGTTGTGTGATGCCGGATTTTCAGTAACGTGACCTTTTCATGATAATTTTGTCGTCTAGCGGGCAGACACACAGAAAGCAGCTGAGTTATGGCTATCGATCCTGAACGGCACGCCCGGTCGATCGCCGCGCTGCTCGAATCTCCACACGACGCGCTCCTCTGCAGTTCCGCGACGGAAGTGCTTCTGCTGACAGGGTACTGGCCCGTCATGTCGGCCAGTGTAGCGATCTTTTCTTCGGACGGTCAGGTCAAGGTCATCGTTCCCGAAGATGAGATGGAGTTGGCGCAAAAGACATCAACAGCGGAACTCATTCCGTACAAACCTGCCGGCCTACATACCCTGGACGATCCGTTGACTCTGTTGCAGGAGCCGCTCGACGGCGCACTCAAAAGCATCGGGCTCGAGAAAGCAGCTATCGGACTGCAGTTGAAGCAGGGCGTGCAGCCGTCTAGCTATGCGGTGTCCAACGAGTTTCGCACTGCTCTTCCGGACCTCCTGAAAAGCTTACGGCCCAATGCGAAGTTCGCCAGCTGCGACGACTTGCTGGAATCGATGAAGTCCGTCAAGTCCGCCAAGGAGCTGGAGTTCCTCAGGACAGCCGGTCGCGTAGCAGCCGCAGGATTCGCGGAAGCGGCGACTTGCATTCGCGAAGGGATGCGCGAAACAGAAGTGGCTGCCGCAGTCCAGGCCGCCTTCGAGCAGACGGGGCGGGCGGAAGTATTGCAGCGCAGCTATGGATTTTTCTTCTGCATGTCGGGGCCGAACTCTGCGAAAGCCGCAGCGGCCTATGCCCGCACGCGGCAAAGGGTCATCGAGTCAGGCGACCTCGTCATG
>CAXSHQ010000081.1:0-11745 GCA_964236875.1 uncultured Acidobacteriaceae bacterium
GCATCCGCTTGTTCCAGACCTCCACCGTCTTGCCCACGGTCTGGTCCAGAAAGTAGCGGTCATGCGAGATCATGATGAACGCGTTCTCGTACGTCCGCAGATAGTCTTCCAGCCAGTTGCGCGACTCCAGGTCGAGATGGTTCGTCGGCTCGTCCAGCAGCAGCAGCGAGGGCTTCTGCAGCAGCAGCTTGGCCAGCGAGATACGCATCTGCCAGCCGCCCGAAAACTCCTCCGTCTTGCGGCCCCAGTCTTCCTTCGCGAACCCCAGCCCGCCCAGCACCGCGCCCACCTGCGCGTCCAGCGTGTAGATGTCGTGCACATGCAGCAGCTCCGCAATCTCCGAGTAGCGGTTCGCCGCCGCGGCATACTCGCGCGACTTCGGGTCGGCCTCGCTCATCG
The DNA here is from genome assembly GCA_964236875.1 of uncultured Acidobacteriaceae bacterium. GTDB lineage: Bacteria > Acidobacteriota > Terriglobia > Terriglobales > Acidobacteriaceae > Granulicella. Next base: position 400 of record CAXSHQ010000081.1, read on the forward strand.
TGTGGGTCAGGTCTTCGTACTCGCGCTCCAGCGCGCGCAGCTCGTCGAACACGCTCAGGCACTCGTCGAACACGCTACGACCCGAGAGCGTCAGCCCATCCTGCGGCAGGTAGCCGATGGTCATGCCCTTGACGTGCGTACGCAGACCATAGTCCAGGCCCTCCATCCCCGCGATCACCTTCATCAGCGTGGATTTGCCCGTGCCGTTGCCGCCCACCAGCCCGGTGCGCTCGTTGGGCGTGATCAGCCAATTCAATTCATCAAATAGCAGCTTGTGGCCGAACCGCTTGCCGGCGCTGGAAAGTTGGAGCATCGTCTTCTATTTTCGCATCGCGGTGCCTGGTCCATGAAGAGGACGTTTACCGCTGGTTGCCGTTCACGCCTGAGTACAAAACTGAACTCACGGGACGAACGCTGTACAAAGGGAAGCCATTTAGCGTTGCTACACTTCGTCAGATGAACCGCGACAACTTCTCGGGGACTCTCCGAAACTACAACGGAGAGGGCAGGTGGTCCATCGAATCGGTTCAGGACCGATACCGCGAGTATTGCGCCGCCTTGCATGTCGAACTTCCTCGCTTACTTACTCCTCGCGACCACACGGAAGGCGATGTCCGTTGGATTTACCCCATCATGGACGAGGTCATTGAGGGTATCGATGAGAGCGACCCTGCGTGCATCGCTTTGGGAGTTGATTTTGTTGAAGAAGATGCCAGGTTTCCGTTTGGCGCTAGGCTGAAGTCCAACATAGCTCGCGCTCTGCGCCGAGCCCACTTGACTGAACCGCAGAAGGTCCGATTGCGGGAGCGAATCGCAACCATGTTGGTTTCGGGCCTCGTCCCTCACGAGATGCGGGAGTACGCGAAGCTGTTGCGGACGGTCGGTGTGGGCGAACAATGGCCCAGGCTGGAGCAGGCCATTCCAAGAGACAACCGGTATGCGATGCGGTTCTACAAGGTTCTGCGTGCGGCGGAAGGGTTACCTGGCTGAATCTTCCAGACCCCTTCAGAAGCTGCGCCAGATACGCCCTGCATAAAACGCCCTGCCCGTCTCCGATGACGGCGGGATGCAGGTGAGTTCCGCAGGAAGAACGTTCTGCACGACTGCACACTATGCCACCCCCGTATCGCTGTCCTGAGCCCGTGGCCCGCTATATTGGAAGGAACACGTTCACGCATCTGTAACAGGCATCTGAAGCACGGAGGATCGCACCATCCTTTCCCGCGTCGCCGATTCGCTCTACTGGATGTCGCGCTACCTCGAGCGCGCCGAGCACACCACGCGCCTGCTTGACGTGAACCTGAACCTGATGCTCGACGAGAGCTCCACCAGCTCCGACCACCGCTGGCAGCGCGTCCTCCAGGCGCTCGGCAAGCCCAAGCGCGCACAGTGGAACGGCAACCCTTACCTGCTCGCCCGCACGCTCACCTTCGACACCGAGCACAAGTCCTCGGTCATCTCCTGCATCGTCCGCGCGCGAGAAAACGCCCGCCACGTCCGCGAGCAGATCTCCACCGAGCAGTGGCATCGGCTGAACTCGCTTTACCTCGAAGTCACGCGCCCCGAGCTCCAGTCCGTGATGCAGACCGAAGCGCTCAATGAAACCACCGGCTCGCCCAGCGCCTTCCTCCAGCAGGTCATGGAAGCCGTCCACCAGTTCCAGGGCGTCACCGACTCCACCATGAGCCACGGCGAAGGCTGGCAGTTCATTCAGGTCGGCCGCTACTTGGAGCGCGCCACCGCCACCGCCATCCTGCTCGAGGCCTATTCAGAAGACCTTTGGAAAGAACCCGAGCGCGTCGCCGAGGGCAACGAGTACCTGGAGTGGATGGGCCTGCTCCGCAGCGCCACCGCATTCGAGGCCTACTGCAAGGTCTACACCGCCGACCTCACCCCCGAGCAGATCCTTGAGTTTCTGCTTCTCGACATCGAGTTCCCGCACTCCCTGCGTTTTTCCATCGACGCCATGCAGCACGCGCTCGAAGCGATCAGCCGGACAACCGGCTCCCTGCGCATCGAGCCACTCGCCCGCCTCGCCGGCAAGGTCCAGGCTTCGCTCGCCTACACCGCCGTCGACGACCTCGTCGGCCGCGGCATCATCCCCTACCTTCGCAACATCCAGCAGCAGTGCGCGGCCATCCACGAAGCCATCTACCACCTGTACATCGACTACTCCATGCAAGCCGCCCTCACCGGCAGCAGCAATTGACACCGCTGCAAGCGGTGTCATCCTGAGCCGAAGGCGAAGGATCCCCGCATTTGCTCCCGCCCATGTCGGACAGAAACCACGAAGCGAGGCCCGCATGAACTACTCCATCCGCCACCTCACCAAGTTCGCCTACAAGAGCGCCGTCAGCGAAAGCATCATGGAAACGCGCATGCATCCGCGTTCGGACGCCAACCAGCGCTGCCTCACCTTCCAGCTTTCCGTGATGCCGCGCTGCCGCGTCTTCAGCTACCGCGACCACCTCGCCAACCACGTCCACCACTTCGACATCCCGGGACAGCACGGCCAGCTCGTCATCGTCGCCGAGTCCCTCGTCGAAATGCAGCCCCACATCGAGCTCCCCGACGCGCTCCCCCACTCCTCCTGGGCCGACCTCGACAAGCTCGTCCGCGAGGGCGACTTCTGGGAAATGCTCCTCCCCAGTGAGTTCGCCTGCCCCACGCCGCTGCTGGAAAAGCTCGCCAACGAGCTCGACCTGCGTCGGCAGGACGACCCGCTTGGTGTTCTCCACCGCCTCAACGAGCAGCTCTACACCTACTTCGACTACAAGCCGAAGTCCACCAAAGCCGACTCGCCCATCGACCACGCGCTCACCTCACGTGCTGGCGTCTGCCAAGACTTTTCGCACATCATGATCACCATGGTGCGCACGCGCCTGCAGATTCCTTGCCGCTACGTCAGCGGCTACCTGTACCACCGCGGCGGCGAGAACGACCGCTCCGAAAGCGCCGCCACCCACGCCTGGGTCGAGTGCTTCCTGCCGGAGTTCGGCTGGGTAGGCTTCGACCCCACCAACGACCTCGTCGCAGGCGACCGGCACATCCGCACCGCCATTGGCCGCGACTACTCCGACGTCCCGCCCACCCACGGCATCTTCCGTGGCCGCACCAAGAGCGAGCTCTCCGTAGCCGTCCGCGTCACCCCCAGCGAAGGCATGCTCTCGCTCGACACCGAGCTTCCCGTCCCCGAAGACTGGTCCATCCTCGTAGAAAAAGCCCAGGCCCTGCCCGAGCAGCCGCCCATGGCCCGCCGCCAGCACCAGCAGGCGCAGCAACAGTAAGCTCGATCGCCCGCGACCTCGGGAGCTCGGGCTCCGCTACGAGTCTCGAATTCGGGAACTGCCTTCACAAACCCGTAACTAATCATCCCGTTCTGCGTAGGCCGACGGCAATCCTTGCCCTTTCGACCACTTTTCGCGGTCTCCGGTTTGGCACGAAAATTGCATTACTGGGGAGTACGCAAGTCATTTTCCGAATGCTCTCTCCATTTCTCCGGGGCGCTCGTGAAGGACATGGGTCAATCGAAAGTTAGGAGACACACGCTTAATGCGAGTTACCTTCGCAAGACTTCTTCTCGCCGCGGCTCTTGTTGCCGCTCCAGGAATGCTGCAAGCACAGTCGAGCTCGTCCATCACCGGGGTTGTCCGCGACGCTTCGGGCGCGGTGATCCCCAATGCCGCCGTGACGCTGAGCAATCCTCGCACCGGTATCAAGTTCACCGCCACCGGCGATTCCGTCGGCGCGTACCGCTTTCCCGTCGTGCCTCCTAACGAGGGCTATACGCTCACCGTATCCCACCAGGGGTTCGCCACGACTGATATCAAGGACATGACCCTGCAGGTGGCCATCACCCGCACCCAGGACGTCAAGCTGGAAGTCGGCAACACCACCACGGTTGAGGTTACGGCCAGCAATCAGGAAGTCACGCTGAACACGACCGACAACACCATCGGCAACAACTTCGACGTGGAGCAGCTCAACGAGCTTCCCGTGCAGGCCCGTAACTCGGTAGCCGCGCTGTTCTACCTGCAGCCTGGCGTAACGTCGACGGGCTCGGTTACAGGCGCCCGTACTGACCAGACGCAGGTCACCCTCGACGGCATGGATGTCAACGACATCTCCACTGGTCAGACGTTCTACTCGACCGTCGGCGCTCCTGTGGATGCGATCCAGGAATTCCGCGGCACAGTGGCCGGTCAGCAGCCCGCGAACGTCAGCGGCGGCGGCGGCGTGTTCCAGCTTGTCACCAAGAACGGCACCAACAAATTCCACGGCAACTTGAATGAGTATCACCGCGATCCGACCACCCAGGCGAACACCTGGTTCCTGGACAACATCATCCCCGGTACACCCTCGCAAAAGACCAAGCAGGTCCAGAACCAGTTCGGCGGCAACATTGGCGGTCCGGTTCGGATTCCCAAGCTGTATGACGGTCGCGACAAGCTTTTCTTCTTCTTTGATTTCAACAATGGCCGCACCGCGCAAACGTCACAGGCCCTGCGTACCGTGCCGACCGACACCTTCCGGGCCGGCCAGATCGGCTACATCAACAACACTGCTGGATGCACGAACTCCGCACGCCTTTCCAGTGCTCCGCAGTGCATCAGCTACCTGTCGCCGGCTCAGATAAAAGCATTGGATCCGCAGGGCACGGGTGAAAGCGCCGCCCTGTTTACCTATGTGAACAGCCGCTACCCTCATGTCAATGACGCCGCTGCGGCTGGAGACGGATACAACACAGGCGGTTACCGCTTCACGCAAAAGTATCTGACCAACCTGTATAACTACATCGGCCGCATCGACTATAACCTCACGAGCAAGCAGCATATCCTTATCCGTGGCATCTACAACCACGTCGATGGACTTCAGGCCCTGAATCAGTTTGACGTGGACGCTGCTGCCGCGGGCGGGCCGGTGTACCCGAACGCGACTCGCAGCTATGGCTATGTACTCAGCCATGTCTGGCAGATCGGCAGCAATAAGGTGAACCAGTTCTATTATGGTGACACCATCAACGTTCTGAAGTTCCCGGTAAACTACCGTCCGACCGGCACCTCGAGCTTCGTCTTCACTCCGCTCACCGCCCCGAACGGCAGTCTCAGCTCCCAGAGCCGCCGCGTTCCCATCCCGGAGATCCGCGACGACTTCAACTGGCAGTTGGGCAAGCACTCCTTCCAGATCGGCGGCACCTTCAAGTTCATCAAGACGCATAGCAATCTCACCAATGACTACGACTTTGTCACCGTAGGTACAGGTGGCGGGACCACGGCGTTGAACGCTGCGCTGCGGCCGGCCGATATCTCGACCGACTCTACAGTCAACAGCCGCTTTGACAGCGCCGACGTATTCTCCCTCGGGGTTGTTTCTGCTCAGAGCCGTAACTACAACTACGACGCTGCGGGCAGCGCCTATGCGTCGGGTTCCGGTTCACAGCGGGCCTATCGTTCCTACCAGACCGAGCTCTATGTCGGAGACACCTGGAAGGCAAGCCCGTCGCTGACCCTGACCTATGGCGTTCGTTGGCAGCTCTTCACCACGCCGTACGAGGCGCTCGGCCGGCAGACCAACCAGAACTATAGCTTCGATGACTACTTCTCAGCCCGCGTAGCTCAGTCCGCTGCTTCCACCTCAGGCAATACGGCCGTTCCCTTCATCACCTACACGCTGGGCGGAAAGGCGAACAACTCCGCTCCTGCCTTCAACCAGAGCTACAAGGACTTCGCTCCGCGCCTCGGCTTCTCCTTCAACCCTCAGAACCACCGCAGCACGGTCGTCAATGGCGGGTTCGGCGTGGTGTTTGACCGCTCCGTGTACAACGCGCTGAACTTTGTTCAGGATCAGCTCTCGTACTTCTTTGCCAACACCCAGGCGTACAGCTATGGCAGTTCAACGCCCGCTCTCAGCCTCACGAACGATCCGCGTCTGGGTGCCAGTCTGGCCATCCCCACCGCGCCGCCACCAGTCGCAGTCTCCCGCGCTACCCCGTTCGCGCCCTATGTTACGAGCGGCGTGCCCGTGGGCATCACCGCGGGCCAGGAAAACTACGCGATTGATAACCGCTTCAAGTCTCCTTACAACCTGAACTTCAACCTGGGCGTGCAGCAGAAGGTTCCGGGCAACATGATCCTGAATGCCAGCTACGTAGGTCGTCTCGGACGCCGTCTCATCGGCCAGGCTGACGATTCGCAGCTGATCGACTTCCGCGATCCTGCTTCGGGTCAGACGATGTCGCAGGCATTCTCTGCGCTGTCGAACCAGATCCGTAACAATCCTGCCCTTTGCCTCCAGGCGAACTTCGCCGGCATCACCGAGCAGCCCTGGTTCAAGAACCAGGTAGGCACCATCAGCGCTGCCTACCCCAGCAAGAGTGCCTACCTTGCCTACAACCAGTGCTCGGCGGTAACCATCGGCGATTTTGCTGATTCCATCTACTACCTTGCCCGGCAGAGCCTCATCGCCCGGAACGTTGGCCTCCCCGGTCAATTTGCCGCAAACACCGTGATCACCAACAAGGGCTACTCTGCATATCATGGTGTGCTCGTTTCCTTGAACAGGAACATGAGCCACGGCCTGCAGTTCCAGCTCAATTACACCTACTCTCATTCGATGGACAACGTGTCGACCGTCGCCAACTATATCGGTCTTAACACCAATACCGGCCAGGTCTGCGACGCAACGAACCGGGCCGCATGCTACGGCAACTCGGACTTCGACGTGAAGCACACCTTCACCTCGGATTTCGTTTACAACCTGCCCTTCGGCCGCGGCCGTCAGTTCGGTTCGCACATCAACCGCTTCCTCGATGCCGCCATTGGCGGTTGGACAGTCTCGGGCATTCCGGGATGGCGTAGCGGTGTTGCCTTCACAGCAAGTACGGGTGCCTTCGTCGCTGGTTATGCCAACAACGATCCTGCCCTGTTCCTTGGCAAGGGTCCGTTGAAGACAAATCTGCACCGGCACGCAAACGGTGCAGCCGCTGTGCAGCTTTTCCTGTATGACGATCCGATTGCAAACAATCCGAAGGACCTCGGTACGGCTCCTCAGGCTCTGTTCCGCAACCCGCTTGGATTCGAGTACGGAAGCCGCAATAACCTCCGTGGACCTGGCGCCTTCACCTTCGATGCTGGGGTGGGCAAGCGTTTCCAGATCGTTTCGGATCGTGTCACCTTCCAGCTTCGCGGTGATGCGTTCAACGTCTTCAATCACCCAACGTTCAATGTACCGTCGAGCGCAAGCATCAATGGTGCCAACTTCGGGCAGATCACAACTCAGAACGCTACCTCCGGTACCAACGGAGGCGCTCGCCTCCTGCAGGTCTCGGGCCGTATCGAGTTCTAACCAAGCGCCGTACAAACTCAGAGGGCCTGCCGCGATCTTCGCGGCAGGCCCTTTGCTTTGCCTCACTCCTGCGGAACTTCGCTGACGGCAGGCTACAGATTCAGCTTCTTAAACCAGCGCTCCGGGATTGCCCGAACTGCGGCCATTTTCCACCGCCACAGGCCCGGCACATACACCACGTCCCCGCCGCGGTCGATGGCCTTCATCAAGCTTGCCGCTACGTCGTGCACCGACGCAAATCGCGCCCGGTCCTTGAACCCTGCGGTCATTGCCGTACGCACCGGGCCGGGCTTGATCGTCATCACCCGCACGCCTTCGCGGTCGATCCGGTTGCGCAGCCCGTCCACAAACGCGGTCAGGCCAGCCTTCGAGGCGCCGTACACATAATTCGACTTCCGGCCGCGGTCGCCCGCCACCGAGCTCAGCACAGCCAGCGTGCCCGCATGCCGCTGTGCGCAGTAATTGCCCAGCCAGGTCAGCAGGCTCGCCACCGCCACTAGGTTCGTGTGCAGGATCTGCCCCGCCTCCTCGAAGCTCCGCTCCGCCTCCGCCTGGCTGCCCAGGACACCCGCGGCGACGAAGGCCACATCCAGCCCGGCCAGCGAGTTGATCGCGTGCGCCAGCAGAGCCGGGTGCCGGGTCGTGTCGTCCAGGTCGACCACGGCGCTGTCCACATACGCCGCCCCGCGGGTGCGCAGGTCAGCGGCCACAGCCTGCAGGCGCTCGGCATTCCGTGCCACCAGGTAGAGGCTCTCGCCGCGCTCGGCCCACATCCGGCAGCATGCCTCGGCGATGCCCGAGGTCGCTCCCAGCACCAGGATGCGCTTCGGCCCACCCAAAGCCCCTTCCGCCTGCACGGTACGGGCGCGCAGCAGGGAGGCGTCGACGCCGCGCATGGGCAGCACCGGCTCAGCCGCCGATCTGTGCACACCCCCTTGCCCGACCCGTTGCACCGCCCCTCGCGAGAGCGCGGACCCTCCCGCCGGCAGCATGGACTCCGCGCTCACCGGGACTGCCTCCCCGTCCCCTGGCCGGCCACACGCTCCCAGAAGCTCGACGTCAGCGCCGGGTCCTTGTAGCGGGCCAGCCGTTCGGCCTGCGGGTAGAAGGTGTGGAACTGCTCGGCCGTCATGCGCGCGTCCTTGGCCGGATACAGCCGCCCGCCAAACTCGCGCGTCATCTCCGCCAGCCGGTCAAACAGTAGGAACGTCTTCTCCGGTTTGATCGGGAAGTCGAGCGCCAGTGTGATCCCCGGCCGGGGGAAGCTCATCAGCCCCGGCGAGGGCACATCGCCGAACGCCTTCAGCACCGCCAGGAAGCTGGCCAGCCCGCTCTTCGCCACCTCGCGCAGGATCGCCACCGTACCCTCGCGCGCATGCTCCCACGGGATCACGTATTGGAACTGCAGCAGCCCGCGCTTGCCGTACATCTTGTTCCAGCGCAGCACCTTGTCCAGCGGGTAGAAGAACGGCTCATAATCCTGCGGAGCGCGCACAATCTTCTTCATCTGCTTATGAAAGAACAGCGTGTTGAACGCGCTCACCGAAGCCCCGTTCAGCACCCACCCGGGCAGCTCCAGCGGAAACGCCAGCTTCGGTTCCGGCGAGCGCTTCAGCTCACCCGGTGTCTGCGAGTGGTCACCCTGCATGAACACGCCGCGCGCAAAGTTCTTCCCCGTCGAGGTCACATCCACCCAGCTCACCGTGTACTCAATGTGCTGGGCCTGCTCCGTCAAATCCAGGAACTCGTCAATGCCGTGGAACTGGATGCCCGTGTAGTCGACCATGCGGCTTACGATGGGCTTCATACGAAACTGCACCCACGTCATCACACCCGTCAGCCCCATGCCGCCGATGGTCGCGGAAAAGTAGTCCGGGTTCTCCGTCGGGCTGCACAGCATGCGCGTCCCGTCCGACCGCACCAGTTCGAACTGCGTCACATGGTTGCCGAACGTCCCCGCCACATGATGGTTCTTGCCATGAATGTCATTCGCGACCGCGCCGCCCAGCGTGACGTACTTCGTCCCCGGGGTCACCGGCAGAAAGAATCCGCGCGGCACGGAGAAATCGAGGATTTCCGCCAGCGTGATCCCGGCCTCCGCGGTCAGCAGCCCCGTCTGCGCGTCGAACCCGAGCAGCCGGTTCATGCCCGTGGTCTGCAGCAGGGTTCCTTCATCCAGCAGGCACACATCGCCATAGCTGCGGCCCATGCCCACCGGCAGCGCCTCGCTGTGCACGCCTTCGATCGCCCCTGGAAAGTCGCCCTGCCAATGCAGCGTCTTCACTGTCGCGGGCAGCTTCGGATATCGCCCCCACGACTCGAACACCTCGCCACCTTTCTTGCTCTTCGAAGACGCATCCGAGGGTGAGGCAGGCGAAGAAAGCGGCATATCCCGAGTCTACCGGACAGCCTATGGCGCGGCACGGCGTTACTCTTGAGAGCGATGCGCAGTGAGTCAGGGGGCCAACCCTCTCGCGGCTGCACCGAAAGCACAGCGGACATGAAGCAACAGCCAGGTGTCTCGGGTTCCGAATTCTCTTGGGACAAGCTGACTGGAATCGTGTTGATGCTTGGCGCAGGGTTCTACGCAAGCCAACCCCGCACACATTCGTGTATTACCTGGTCAAGTTCCTCATCACGCCCATCCTTAAGCCCAGGGCTGACACACACTACGAACGGCTAACCCAATCGTCGGCACGAATCCCGGCAGGCAGGAAGCGAACATGGACATCAAACGCAGCGGTTCACAAGCGTCCACCAAAGGCCCGGCAGACTGGTTCACCGGCACCGTCCGCATCGACCCACTCTTCTCGCCCGACGCTGCTGCCCGCGTCGCCGGCGCCAGCGTCACCTTTGAGCCCGGCGCGCGTACCGCCTGGCACACGCATCCGCTCGGCCAGACGCTGATCGTCACCGACGGCCTTGGCCGGGCGCAGCGCGAAGATGGCCCGGTCGAGGAGCTTCGCCCCGGCGACATCGTCTGGTTCTCTCCTGGTGAAAAGCACTGGCACGGTGCCTCGCCCACCACCGCCATGACCCACATCGCGGTCCAAGAGCGCCTCGACGGCAAAGCCGTCGACTGGATGGAGCACGTCACCGACGAGCAGTACGGGAGGTGACGGCTTCATGATCGAGCTGCACGAAACCCTCCTCATCGCCGCGCCTGTACAGCGCACCTTCGACCTCGCGCGCTCCATCGACGTGCATCTGCTCGGCAACACTCACTTCGGCGAGCAGGCCACCGCTGGCAAATGTGCCGGCCTCATCGGCCCCGGCGAGCAGGTCACCTGGCGCGCCCGCCACTTCTGGATTTCGCAGCAGCTCACCAGCGCCATCACCGCCTTCGACCCGCCCGGCTACTTCCAGGACACCATGCTCCGCGGCGCCTTCAAGAGCATGCAGCACGACCACTACTTCCGCCAGCTCCCACCCACGCCCGGCGGCAATCTGCAAACCGAGATGCGCGATATCTTCCGATTCGCCGCTCCTCTGGGCCCGCTCGGCTGGCTGGCCGAGCGCCTCGTCCTTCGCCGTTACATGCGCAACTTGCTGCGCGAGCGTAACCGCATCATCCAGCAGGTCGCCGCCGACGGCTCCTGGCGCAAGTACGTGCCGGAGTAAACACCGTTACGGCCTGATCTCGATGGTGGTTCCGTCCGGAACAGCCCTGTAGATGTCATCCATCTCGCGGTCGGTCACTCCGATGCAGCCTTTGGTCCAATCCACGGTGCGCTGCAGCGGTCCCAGCCAGCCAAGCCCGTTGCGAAGGCCATGGATCATCACGTCGCCGCCCGCCGCAGCTCCTTCAGCGTGCGCTGCCCGCATCTGCTGCGAAGTTGGGTAGCCGATGCGGAGCGAGCGATGGAACCCGCTCTGGGCGTTGTGGCTGACGATGCGGTAAACGCCTTCCGGCACCTTGTTATCGCCGGCCTTCTGCTTCGGCTCCAGCCCTCCGCGTCCGAGTGCAACCTTGTAGCTCTTCAGCGGCGCGCCGTTGCGAAA
>CAXSHQ010000081.1:11755-15166 GCA_964236875.1 uncultured Acidobacteriaceae bacterium
GCGGTCCGGCGCAGAGATCTGTGAAATCGCCGTTGCGAAACAGCGTGAGCAAGTGTGCCCGCTTGGAAACATGCACGCGGTCGGCACGGACACTTCCTAGCGGGTCGCCTGCAACATCCCAGGCGCGCAGCAGCCCGGCGCAGCAAAGCACCACAGCAACAGCAGCGATGAAACCCCGCAGCAGACCACGCATATCCCTGCCATGGTAGCGTCACCCGGCGCGGGCGCCGTTTCACGGGCGCGCCGTCGGACTCTCCGCAATCGCTACCGCCTGCGCTACCGTCAGGCTATCCCCCACCCGCCGGAACTCCTTGCGCGTGACATCCTGGCTGCGGCTCAGCGACTTGAACAGCGCCGCCTTGCCGCGGATGTCGGTCACCGTCCGCACTGTGCGCCATTGCCCTTCCACCATCTGCTTGGTCGTCAAAAAGTTCGAGCCCGCCTTGATCGTCGCCAGCAGGCCGAAGCCAATGCTTACGTCTGCCGGCAGACGCCCTTCCACGTGATGCAGGCGCATGTCCTTGCGGTCCACCAGCACATAGCCCGTCATGCCGTGCAGCACCTTCTCCTCCGTGGAGTCCGGCGAAAACGAATCGTCGGGCCGGAAGTCGATGCGCCAGTCTGGCCCTTCGGCGCGCAGGTTCTCCAGCACGAAGCCGCGGCCCAGCAGCTCCAGCATCTGCTGCGCGTGGGTCTCGTCACCCTGCTCCGCCCCCGAGCGCTTGGTCATCTCTTCCGGATGTGCCGCATCACTTGCAAGGCGCTTGCGCTCCTCCGCCTCCTGCTCCGCGTTCATGGCGGCGCCATCCACCGCCAGCCGTTCACGTACCGGTCCGGCGGGTGTTTCCACCACGCGCTCCGTCCACATCTGCCCGTGCGTGCGGTCCGACCGCTCCTGCGAGACGTAGGCGAAGTGACTTTTGTGTTCGGCTGCTTTGTGCTCGTTCGCGGTCATCGTCTGCACGATCTGCTTGGCGCTGGTCGCTGCCGGCGCCAAGCCGCCTTGCGCATGCCCCGGAAAGCCAATACTCGCCGCCGCAAACATCATGGAGAGGCCCGCGCAACGGGCGGTCCTGCAATGTATCAACGGCATGTGGACGGGCGCTCCTGGCGCGGGAACCTCCTCCTCTGATGCCGGAATACCCCCACGCAAGCAGCACGGCGCGAATCGCCGATCCGGTACCGCCGCTCCGGTACCCTAGCCCCATGCGCTTTGCCGACCTCCCTGTCGCCGCGTCCGGTCTGCCGAGCCGCGTCTCCGTCCTCGGCTTCGGCTGCGCGCCGGTGATGGGCCGCGTCGGTCGCAAAGCCTCGCTGCTCGCCCTCCATGCCGCCTTTGACGCCGGCATCAACTTTTTCGACACAGCCCGCTCCTACGGCTACGGCGAAAGCGAAACTCTCCTGGGCGAGTTCCTCCGCGGCGGCCGCCGCCGCGACTCGGTCGTGCTCTGCACGAAGTTCGGCATCCTGCCCGCACCGCGCGGCGGCTGGAAGCAGAAGGTCAAGCCGCTCGCACAGGCTGCTATCAGCGCTTTCCCGCAGCTGCGCGGCTTTGCCCGCCGCCACGCCGCCGACCAGTTCCTTCCCGGTCAGTTCAGCGTCGAGACCCTGCGCACTTCGCTCGCATCCAGCCTCCGCGAGCTCCGCACTGGCTACGTCGACATGCTCCTCCTGCACGCCGCCGAACCCGCTGTCCTCGATAACCACGATCTCCTCGAAGCGCTCGACCGCCTGGTCCGCGCCGGAACCGTCCGCATGGCCGGCATCTCCGGCCCGCACACCACCATTCTTGCCACCATCGAGCAGCAGCCACGCGCACTGACGACCGCGCAGTTCGCTATGGACCCGGACAGCTTCGGCTTCGCGGCAGAAACCGCCAAACCGGAAGCCCGCAACCTCCTCCTCGTCGCCAATCACCCCTTCGGCGGCGCCAACGGTGTCGAAGCGCTCCAACTCCAGATCTTGTTGCTCGCGAATGACGTCTCGCTGCCCGCGACCCTGCGCGAGAAGCTCACCGGTGCCGTCTCGGAGCTCATGCCAGAGATCGTCTTCGGCTGCATCCTCGAAGGCACCGGCATCTCCGCGGTAGTCGCCGCGATGATGACCCCATCCAACCTCCGCAACAACGTCCGCGCCATCGACCACTGCCGCTTCACGCCCGAAGAACTTGCTCTGCTTCGTACTCGTCTCGCCGCGGCGTAGACCGGAGCTTCGTCACTTCCGCGCCAGCAGCCAGTCGCCCAGCCGCAGCGTCAGCGCCATCAGCGTAAACGTCGGGTTCGAGCTCCCGCCGGAAGGAAACACCGCGCAGCTCGCGACATACAGATTCGCAATCCCATGCACCTTCAGGTTCGCGTCCACCACGCTGCTGCGCGGGTCCGTTCCCATGCGCAGCCCGCCCATGGCGTGGTAAGTATCGGCCAGCTTCGGCGGCTTGCCGGCGAGCAGCTCTTGCGACCACTCCAAGCCCGCGAACCCGGCAGCGTCGAACTCGCCCTGCATCAGCCGCGCAAACCGCACCGCCGTCGCCTGCTCTTCTTCCCCGATGCCCCACTCCACCAGCGCCTTCGGCAGGCCAAGGGCATCACTGCTGTTCGCCAGCCGCACCCGGCTTTCCGCCCGCGGCGGCTGCTCCATATCGATGTTCACCCACACCTTCGCGCGCTTCGACACCGCGCGCCGCTTCCGCACTTTGGAGCTCCACCCCAGCCGCAGCACATCGCCCGCGCCCCGCAGCAAGCCCATCAGCATCGCCGGCGTCAACTTCGTTCGCCGCTGCATAGCCGTCAAGACCTGCCGCACCGCAGCCACGCCCGAGTCCTCCGGCTCCTCCACCACCAAGTGCGCCATCACCGCCAGCAAGCCATGCTCCTGTTGAGTCTCCGCAGTGACTTCCAGCTTGCATGTATGCAGCACGCCGTTCACCAGGAACGGCCCCAGCCGCTCGAAGAGCTTCGCTCGTGCAGCCAGCGGCACTTCCGCTGCGTGGAACGACACGTGGTCATGAAAGTACCGGCCCGTCTGGTCATGCGGGTTCGGCACATCCGATGAAAGCAGCAGCAGCCGCGCGCTTTCCACCACGCCGGACGCCACCACAAACACCTCCGCCTCAAAGCGGTACTCGTGCGCGGCATAGTTCACCGCGCGCACAAACTCCACCCGCGCCGCCTGCCCGGACAACTCTGCTGCATTCGCGTGCGTAAAGATCGTGATCCGCGGATGCGCCAGGCACTCCGAACCCAGCGTATGCGCCAGGTTGCGACGCCGGAACGGAGCCCACTTGGAGAACCGCACCCGCACGCGCTCTGAGAAGTCCGGCCGCTCCTGCCCGACGACCCCGAGCAGCCGTTCGTCGAACTGCAGCTTACCCGCATGCATCAGTTGCTGAATCTCCGGGTAGTAGCCCGCCAG
>CAXSHQ010000082.1:0-1973 GCA_964236875.1 uncultured Acidobacteriaceae bacterium
CAACGATGCGTTCAAGCAACTGACTCGCCTGCCGGTCATTCTTCCGATCACCAACGGTGGCGGCTTTGCTCGTGCGATTGGGTTTGCCGTACCGCTGGCAGGAGCAGGTCTTCGCACAACCGGTATCATTCGTTGCGACCAGCCCCGCATTGTCGATCTACAGGCCCGCGGAGCACGACTGATTGAGCGCTTGAGCGGTCCCACTCTCGATGAAGTGCTGGCGAGAACGTCAGGTATTTTCCGGTAGCAACGGCCCCGTGTACGCTCCCGGCAGCGTTTGAAGACGGGATGGTCGACGCACGGTATCCGAGAAGCATCTGAGGATACAGAGCAGCGGATGCACCATTCTACCTGCGAGGAGTCCGATCATATGCGCAAACTATTCTTCTGGACCACAGTCATCTCCGGCGGCATCGCAGCGTACCTGATGCTGAAGAAGGGCGAGCCGGTGTTGCAGGTTGTCAAAGAAGTTATTCAGCACCCCATCGGATCGTTGGTAGATCAGGTACGGTCCGCGTAAGGTCTCGGACGAACGTATGGTTCTGGAACTGTTTACCGATCGGGCGGATGCAGAGGCTCTGCGGCAGCCGCTTACGCCGGAGCAGGCGGACAAGCTGCCGCATGTGCATCGGCTGCTGCTGGGGTACTACGGTGAGGTACCTCCGCGCGTGTTGTGGGATCCGCTGACGCAGCTCATCTACTCGCTGCTGAGCTCGCGGACGAAGACGCCGGAATCGCACCAGACGATGCGGGATTTGGAGGCGTCGTTTTCAGGAGCCGGGCCCGGCAATTGGGAGCCGGTGCGCGATGCTTCGATTGCGGACATCGAGCGAGCCATAGCAAGGGTGACCTTCCCGGAAGCCAAAGCGCCGCAACTGAAGACCACGCTCATGGGCATTTCGGAACGGACGGGCGCGCTTTCACTGGATTTCCTGGCCCGCTATCGCACGGACAAGATCCGAACATGGCTGGAGCAATTTCTGGGCGTGGGGCCGAAGACCAGTGCGGCGGTGGTGAACTTCTCGACGCTGCGGCGGCGGGCGCTGAGCATCGATACGCATCATCTACGGGTGGCGCAGCGGCTGTGCCTGGTTCCACGCGCGGATGCGGCCACGACCGAAGAGCGCCTGATGCGGCTGGTGCCGGAGACGTGGGATGCGGCGATGCTGGATGAACACCACTCGCTGATCAAATTGCATGGGCAGACGCTGTGCACGTTCAGCGAGCCGAAGTGCGAGGCTTGTCCGCTGTTGGGGATTTGCCCGACGGGGCAGCGGCGGGTGAATGAGCTGCGGCTTACGCCCGAGGTGGCGTAGGCGATCCAAGTCTGCCGGTCATTCGCTGGTTGTTGTTTTCCCGGCGCATGGGCGGGAGCAGATACGGAGATTCTTCGCTTCGCTCAGGATGACGCCTTCACAGGGAGCAGCCAGGGTAGATCAGATATCTCTCGGATTAGAAGCGGAGGCCTGTGCGGACTAAAGCGCTTTCGTCGAAGCGGTCGAGGAGTTCGGCTACGCTGCTGTAGGCTTCGACGCAGCCGAAGGAGTAGAGCTCGTCCTTCGTCCAGCCGCCGGTTTCTACACCGATGGTGCGAATGCCAGCTTTGCCGGCGGACTCGGCGTCGTAAGGCGTGTCGCCCAGAGCGATGCACTCGGAGGGCTTGAGGCCGAGCCGTTTGAGCGTGACTTGGAAGATGTCGGGGTGGGGTTTGGCGCGGTCGGTGTCGGTGGCGGAGGTTTGCTCGTCGATGAGGTCTTCCATGCCGACGATCTTTTTGTAGATCTCCAGTTCGGGCTTATCTGCGGAGCTTGAAAGCGCCACCTTGATGCCGGCCTGTTTGCAGCGCAGGAGAAACTCACGCGCCTTGGGCAGAGGCTCGACGCGGTGCATGAAGTCCTGTTTGAACACCTCTTTGCGAAAGGCTTTCAGCGGATCTTCGACGGCGTCGCGTTTCCACCACGGGACGAAGACCG
>CAXSHQ010000082.1:1983-4853 GCA_964236875.1 uncultured Acidobacteriaceae bacterium
ACCGGGATGAGCTCGTCGCCACCCTTGCCGATCTGGCGGCGAAGGTCTTCGAGCTCGAGATGGATGCCCATGGCGCCGAGTGCGATCTGCCAAGCTTCGGCGTGGAGCCAGTTGCTTTGCACGAGAGTACCGTCGATGTCGCAGAGAATCGCTTTGACCATGGTGGTTGGATGCGCGGCGTGTGGGCATGGGCGGGAGCGAATACAGGGGTCGCTCCACTTCGCTTCGCTCCGGTCGAGATGACAGGACTTGAAGGCGCGTCAGTCGAGATGAGAAGGTTCAAGGCGGCTAGACTGAAGCGATGGTAATGGTGTCGGAGTTGAATGCGGCGTTTGAGATGGATGGGACGCTTCGGTTCACCGAAGGGGAGGGTGGGCTGCTGTGTGCGGAGGTGACGACGCCGGCGTGCACGGCGACGGTATATCTGCATGGCGCGCACCTGACGCAATGGCAGCCCGCGGGTGCGGAGCCGGTGATCTTCCTGAGCGAGCTGTCGGCGTTCAGCGACGGGAAGGCGATTCGCGGGGGCGTGCCGGTGATCTTTCCGTGGTTCGGCGCGCGGCAGTGGGCCTGGGATGGCAGCGCGCGGAGCGACGGTCCGCCGCATGGGTTTGCGCGCACGTCGATGTGGGATGTGGGGTTTGCGGCACTGGTGGGCGAGGACCTGCACTTGACGCTGACGCTGGGGCCGGATGATGTGAGCCGGGCGCTGGGGTATGACGGCTTTCAGCTTGCGTATGAGCTGGTGCTGGGACGCACGCTGCGCATGCGGCTGAGTGTGGCGAACACGGGGGAGGCGCCGCTGAAGTTCGAGGAGGCGCTGCATACGTATCTGGCTGTTGGGAGCAGCGAGCAGGTCACTTTACGCGGGCTGCAGGACGTGGAGTATCTCGACAAGACGGATGGCTTCCGTCGGAAGCGGCAGGAAGAAGAAGTGCTGCTGCTGCGCGGGGAGACGGACCGGCCGTACCTGAACACAGAGGCGGCCGTGACGGTCGATGATCCTTCGCTTGCACAAAGGATCACGGCGGCGAAAAGCGGGTCGCGGACGACGGTGGTCTGGAATCCTTGGAGCGCGCTGGCGGCGAAGCTGCCGGATTTGGGAGACGAAGACTGGCGGCGGTTCGTGTGCGTGGAAACGGCGAATGTTGCGGAGAACTCGGTAATGCTCGCCCCCAAGGAAGCGCATGTGATGGAAGCGCGGATTTCAGTGGAGGCGGTGGGCGCTTGAGGCTGGTGCTGGCTTCGGCTTCGCCGCGGCGAAAGGAGCTGCTCGCGCAGGCGGGGTTCGCCTTCGAGGTGCGGGTGGCGGGCGTTGATGAAAGCCGGCGGGTGGGTGAAGCGCCGGAGGCTTATGTGCGGCGGCTGGCTTTGGAGAAGGCTTCGGCTGTGCTGCGGGCAGAAGCATCCTTACCCGTGCTGGCTGAGAGCTTTGACGCCTTGGACGCCAAGAACGCCAAGTTACGCCAAGGGTGCCTCGATGTTGCCACAGGAGGTTGCGGCGCAGATGCGGGGAAGAAGGGGCAGCTTCCTGTTGTGCTGGGGGCGGATACGACCGTGGTGCTCGATGGCGAGGTGATGAACAAGCCTCTGGATCGTGACGACGCGGAGCGGATGCTGCGGATGCTTTCGGGCAGAACGCATCAGGTGCATACGGGCGTGGCAGTGGTTTGCCCGCTATGCGTACTGACGCATGTGGAGACAACGAATGTGGTGTTCCGCGAGATCGGCGAGGCGGAGCTGCGCGGGTATCTCGATTCAGGCGACCCGCTGGACAAGGCGGGGGCGTACGGCATCCAAGGGTATGCGGCGCGCTGGATTCCGCGGATCGAAGGCGACTACTTCAACGTGGTCGGGCTGCCGATCTCCGCGGTGGTACGGCTGCTGGGTGAGTGCGTAGAGCGCAGATGAGGCTAGACGCTCCCTCAGCGGCTGAAGCCGCGTCGCGCAAGTGGGCTCCATCGTCACGGCTGAAGCCGTGACCTACCGTTTGTCCCGATGATTCGGTTTCCAGGAGTGCCATGCCGTCGAGCGTGATCCAGATCATGTTCTATGACCCGCAGGCGCGGGTGGTGGATGTGGTGTACCGGCACGGGCGTGGGACGTACCGGTACTGGGACGTGGCGGCGGAAGAGTGGGCGGCGTTTCGGACGGCGCCTTCGAAGGGGACGTACTTGAACGAGGTGTTCAAGGAGCGGTACGCTCGCTATGCGAAGCTGGCGAAGGGCGAAGGCATGAGCCGGAACACGGCTGGGGTGGAGTTCTGGCCGCGTGCGGCGGAGTAGTCTGCCTGCGTTGGAACGGGCGGGGGCAAATACAGGGGTCTCTCCACTTCGCTTCGCTCCGGTCGAGATGACATGCGTCCGCTTCGCTCGGTCGAGATGGCAGGCCTGGTAGCTTGTCCCGTAAGAGGGATGACAGCCCAGGCGAACTACAGAGATCCTTCGCTTCGCTCAGGATGACGCCTCTCTAACAGCAGCTATGAGCCCATAGAGCGGCCTGCATCTATGGCGTGGCGAAGCCGATGAGCTTGCGGCGCTCGGTTTCTTCGTAGGTGTAACGGATGCGGTGGATGACCGTGAGGGTGGACAGGACGGCAAGGACCCAGAGGGCGGGAGCCATGGCTCCCCAGCGGTTGAAGAGCGCGCCGAGGATGATGAGGACGATGCGCTCGGGGCGCTCCATGAAGCCGACCTTGCAGGAGCCGATGAGGGCTTCAGCGCGCGCGCGGGTGTAGCTGACCATGAGCGAGGCGGTCATGACGAAGGCGCAGAGGAAGACGTAGAAGAGGCGGTCGGCGCGGGCGTAGAAGACGAGCAGG
Organism: uncultured Acidobacteriaceae bacterium; assembly: GCA_964236875.1. Classification (GTDB taxonomy): domain Bacteria; phylum Acidobacteriota; class Terriglobia; order Terriglobales; family Acidobacteriaceae; genus Granulicella. The sequence continues at coordinate 4,805 of CAXSHQ010000082.1, forward strand.
CCGAAGAAGAGGCAGACATCGGAATAGCGGTCGAGGACGGAGTCGAAGA
>CAXSHQ010000082.1:4863-14970 GCA_964236875.1 uncultured Acidobacteriaceae bacterium
AGGCCAGGACGGCGACGACCACGGCGGCCGCTGCCACGCGGTTGCCGCTCTCGGCGAAGTAGCCGGCCACGGCAGTCAGCACGATGCCCTCCTCGACGCGGTCGAGCGTCGAGTCGAAGAAGGCGCCGAAGACGGAGACCTGGTTGGTGAGGCGGGCGACGCGGCCATCGACCATATCGAACAAGCCGGCGCCGATGACCACCAGGCCGCCGAAGAGGAACATGCGGACGTAGTTATCGGCGCGGGCGTAGCCGAAGAAGAAGGCCGCAAGCACGTTGATGAGCAGGCCGATAAAGGTGAGGGTGTTGGGAGAGATGCGCGACAGGGCGAGGCCGTTGACGATCTTCTGCAGCAGCCAGCCGCTTCCCTTCCCGAATGCGCTTGTCCAGGTCATGTGTCGATCGCTTCCAGTGTAACGCGGTGAAAATCCGCGGAGGGGCGTGTAGGTGTGGCGGCAAGGCTTGCGGCTGCACCTGCATCTGGGCTGTGGGAGGCATGCATCTGAAAGAGGGCGGATGGAGCGCGGAAGCTGGTGCCACTTCGGTGATGCGGCGGCTCTTCGGGAAGCTCTGAGCCCAACCGGCAGGAATACCTCAGCGGCTAAAGCCGCATTATTTTTGCGGCTTCTACGGCACGGCTGAAGCCGTGCCCTTAACAGAGCAGGACCCCAATACAAAAGCAGGGCCTGACAGAAAGACAGAACCCCACAGAGGGTTTCTGAGGAGACGAACGCAATGGCAAAGAAGGATGAGAAGACGCAGCCCACGGAAGTAAAGCGCATGTACAAGAACCGCGTGGCGCTGCCGGACGATACCAAGGCGAAGGTCGTCGAGGTGATGAACAAGACGCTGGCGGCGTCGCTGGACATGTACTCGCAGGCGAAGTATGCCCACTGGAACGTGAAGGGCATGAACTTTTACCAGCTGCACCTGGTGTTCGACGCGACGGCGAAGGTGATCTTCAAGCAGATCGACCCGATTGCGGAGCGCATTACGCAGCTGGGCGGTGTGGCGAACGGAACGGTGCGGATGTCGGCGGCGAACTCGCCGATCGCGGCCTACCAAGTAGAGGCGATCAGCGGGCCGGAGCACCTGGTCGCGCTGGCCGATGCGCTGGGCACGTACTGCAAGGAACTGCGCGAAGCCTCGGACAAGATCGACGACCTGGATGAGGGGCCGACTTCGGACTTCTACAACCAGCTGATCGTGGAGGCGGAAGAGGAGCTGTACTTCCTGGAGTCGCACCTGGAAGCCGGCGACGTACAGTAACCGCGACAACCTGCTGAGAACGCCGGGGCCTCGGCTCCGGCGTTGCTCTGTACGATAACGATGAAGACGAGGAACTACGCATGATCACGATGTACTGGGCGTATAGCCTGCCGAACTGGCTGTTTGCGCTGCTGTGTATTTCCAGCTTTATCGGCTTTGGACTTGCGGGTCTGCCGTTGACCCGGAAATTTGTGCGGCGGGTTCACCAGAAAGATCACTCTCACAATGACATCGTCGGCTACTTTCTAGCTGCGATGACCGTGTTCTATGGGACACGCTGGGACTGGTCGCCGTAGGCACGTGGAACAGCTACTCCGCGGTGCAGGATAAGGTCGACCGGGAAGCGCAGAGTCTGGCCGCGGTGTACCGCGACATCAGCGCGTTCGGGGACCCGGAACGAACGACGATGCAGACCGACCTGAAGGAGTACGCGCGCGAGGTGATCGACCACAGCTGGCCGCAGATGCGACAGGGTACCGTTCCCATTGGATCGGCCAGGTACCTCGCCACATTTCAGAACCACCTGGCGACGATCAATCCGCCGGATTATGGCAGCACCGTGCGCTACGCCGAAGCGTACAAGCAATACAACGAGCTGGTGGAAGCGAGGCGTGCGCGCCTGGACGCCGTTACGACTGGGCTGCCGCGGTCGTTGTGGTGGATGGTGATTCTGGGCGCCCTGGTTTGCATCTCGGCGACCTATTTCTTCGACATGCGCAGCGACGAGATGCATCGCTGGATGACGGCGCTGATGAGCGGCCTGCTCGGGCTGATGATCTTCCTGGTGGCAACGCTCGACAACCCGTTCCGCGGCAAGGTGTCGGTAGGCCCACAGCCGCTGGAGCGGGTGTATGAACAGCTGATGCGGTAAGCCGAGTTAGCGAGGAGCTGCAGGCTCGTCGGCCCGCGTAAACGTGTAGCGGTGGCGAAAGGCGAAAGCCTCGCCTGTGCCGGCAGGCCGGACCTCCTGCAACCAGGAGAGCAGGTTGCGGCGAATGGTCCAGGTGATTCACATGTCGGCGGGCTTACCGGAGTCCTTGCCCTGGCCGGTGAGAGTGAGCACACCTCTACCTTCCTTCAGGTTCTCTGCCCGTGCAATCGTGTATTGCTCGGCGACGGAGTCCGTGCTCATGACGCGGTACGAAGACTGCGCAAGGTTCAAGACGACCGTGTTGTGCTCCGTCACTGTTTTGGTGGGGCCGTCGTCGTAAATGTAATGGAAGAAGAGGCCTTCGGGGGCTGGGCCGATCGTGAGCCAGGTGGGAAGCTGGACGCGTTTGATGGAGGCTACAGGCTCGCTGTAGTCGCGGTACTCAAGGACGCCGGTCCACTTGCCGAGCAGGGCAGCGGAAAGCGCCTGCTGCCGAGCCGCCGGACTGGACACAGCTGGCTGCGTCGCGGCAGAGGTCTGCGCGGGAGAGGGCGCGGATAAAAGAAGGCAGGCGACAAGCAAGGAGGGACGCACAGGGCTTGAGTGTACGTCGAGTCTCCTACCTGGCTGTTTCCGCCGGCGCGACTTCGTGGATAGTGGAGAGCTTGACGACTTCGAGCTCGCGTTTGCCGGTGGGAGTAACGACCGTGGCGGTGTCGCCGACTTCCTTGCCGATGAGGGCGCGGCCGATGGGCGAGGTCGTGGAGATGAGGCCCTTGGCGACGTCGGACTCTTCGCTGGTGACGAGTTTGTAAGTGAGCTCCTGGTCCTTGTCCGTGTCGAGCACAACAACCGTGGAGCCGAAGCCGACCTTGTCGTGCGGGATGTTGGCCATGTTGACAAGGGAAAGCTCGGCCATGCGCTTTTTGAGCTGGCCGAGGCGCGCGTTGACGAACTGCTGGCGCTGCTTGGCCATGTGGTACTCGGCGTTTTCGGAAAGGTCGCCGAGGGCGACGGCCTTCTTGATCTCCGCGGGGAGCTCGGTGGTGAGCTCGTGCTCGAGCGTGGTGATCTGTTCCTGAAGAGCTTTTTGGATGTCCTGCATGTTCGAACGGGTCTGCTTTGCGAATGGGCTCCGCGCGCCGAAGGCGGCGTTGAGTGAAAAGCCGATTATACGGCGGAGCAAAGGGGCCGCGGGTGCGGCTTACAGAGTGCTTCGACCGGCGGCCGTCTCTTCTGCCGCCCCGATCGAAGACAGAGGTCCTTCACTGGCTCAGGATGACGCCTCTGCGGGGGCGTCGGGATCGGGCAGAAGCGCTGGGCCGTTTCGATGGGCCAGGAAGGATTCGAGCAGGAGGACGGCGGCCAGCTGATCGATGATGTCTTTGCGGTCGATGGACTTGCCATGGCTGCGGCCGGCGGAGCGGGAGTGGTGGCCGGCGGCGTCGAGCAGGGCGTGGGCGTCGAGGGTGGTGAGGCGCTCGTCGAGCAGGTGGTGCTCGAGTGTGGGGTGGGCTGGCTGCAGGGCGGCGGCAAAGGCTCGGGCTTTGGCGGACTGCGGGCTCAGGGAGCCGGCGGCGTGGAGCGGGTGGCCTACGACGAGAGTGGTGACGGCGTGCTTGCGGATGAAGCGGGCTATGGACTTGAGGTCGGCGCGGTCGGTGGTGCGGTGGATCGTGAAGAGAGGCTGGGCGGTGAGGTTGAGCTCATCGGTGATCGCGAGGCCGATGCGGCGGTCACCGACATCGAGCGCGAGCGTGCGGGACATGGTGGCAGTGTACGTGCGGCTGGCCGTGTTCGGCTTCAGTGACTGCATGGGCGAGAGGCTTGACTCCATGGCGCGAAGTACGCCAAGGAATCCGTGTGGGTGCAAGGGAGAGCGGAACGCAGATTGCTGCGGATTTGCCGCTGATGACGCAGAAGGTGCGTGAGCGTGCGAGGCTCGGATGCTGCACATACAATCCGTGCTGAGGTGATGTTCGGGTGCGGGTGCTGGGATGGCTGTTCTTTTTGGCGCTGATGGTTGCGGGTGTGATGGCGTATCGGGTGCTGACGCCGTTTGGGCCGGCGCAGGAGACGTTTGTCGATATCGAGCCGGGCACGGGGACACCGGGGATTGCAGCGCAGTTGGAGCAGGCCGGTGTTGTGCGCTCGAAGATGAGCTTCGAGGTGTTGAAAGCCTATCGCGGCGGGTCGCTGAAGGCGGGTGAGTACCGGTTCGATCATCCCGCGACGGTGAGCGAGGTGTACGGGCGGATTGCGCGCGGCGATGTGTATGCGCGGACGCTGCTGATCCCGGAGGGGTACAACATCTTCGACATTGCGCAGGCAGTGCAGCAGGCGGGGCTGGGATCGCGGGATGAGTTCTTGAAAGCGGAGATGGAGGACACCGCATTGATCGCGCGGTGGAGCCCGCATGCGCAGTCACTGGAGGGGTTTCTGTTTCCGGACACGTACAAGTTCAGCCCTAGATTGAAACCCGAGGCCATGCTGTCTGCGATGGTGAAGCGGTTTGGGCAGGAAGCGGCGCGGCTGGGACTGAAGGCCGGGGCTGTGGAGCGGGCTGTGACGATGGGATCGTTAGTCGAGAAGGAGGTGCACCTGGATGCGGAGCGGCCGGAAGTGGCGAGCGTGTTCGAGAACCGGCTCCAGGCGGGAATGCCGCTGCAGACAGATCCGGCGGTGGTCTATGCTTCCGTGCTGCGCGGGACGTGGACGGGGGTGATCCACCAGAGCGAGCTGCATTCGGATTCGGCCTACAACACTTATGCGCATACGGGGCTGCCGCCGGGACCGATCTGCAACCCCGGGGTGGCGGCGCTGACGGCGGCCATGCACCCCGCGCGGACGGAGTACCTGTACTTTGTGGCAGATGCGAACGGGGCGACACGGTTTTCACGCACGCTCGGTGAGCATGCGAGCAACGTGGCAGCTTATCGGGCGGCGACGCGATAGGTGGGTGTTCTGCAGGCCACATGCAGTCTGACGAATGGCTTCAGGCTGAAAGGCTTACCGCAGGGCTAAAGCCGGCATTCAGGAGTGCTTCCACAGTGGGCGGAAGACCGCCGGGGCGAGACAGAAGCATTCCGGACATTTCTCTACAAAGGTTTGCGGACGTGGTTTGCGATTTTTCGCGTCGCCGGAGGCCCAGCCTGCGTCGATATACTGGGCATTGCTGCACAGATGAGAAGAATGAGCGCATGGGCGGCAATGGTGGTGGGGTCAGTAGGGCTGACTGGCTGCTCGTTTTTCCATACAACACGGCTTGTGCAGAAAACCGCGCCGCCGGATGCCTACAAAACGGCAACGGAAGACAGCCTGCAGCAGCAGATTTCAACGCGAGATGCCGCCATCAAGACGATGAAGGCGACGGTGCTGATTACAGCGAGCACCGGGGGCGAGGCCACAGGCAAGGTCACGGAGTACACGGCGCTGAAGGGCTATATTTTCGTGCGCAAGCCGCACGACCTGAACGTGATTATGCAGCTGCCGCTCTTCGGCTCGCAGGCCATCGACATGGTGAGCGACGCGAGTGGATTCAAGCTGTTGATCAACTTTCCAACGGTGCACCGCGCGGTCCAGGGGACCAACGAGGTCTCGAAACCTTCGAAGAACGGGCTGGAAAACCTGCGGCCTTCGGTGTTTTTCGATTCCCTGCTGGTACCGGGTGTGACGCCGGAAGAGTATGTGTCGATGACGGAAGCGCAACGGCTGCTGCCGCCGAAAGACAAGAAGAAGGTCGTGATCGAGGAGCCGGATTACGATCTGGCGCTGGTAAGGATCAAGACCGGGCACCTGCTGCGACAAACACGGGTGATCCACATCAACCGGGTGAACCTGCTGCCGGTGCAGCAGGATATCTACGACGAGCAGGGACGTGTGGTGACGACGGCCACGTACGAAAACTACCGCGAGTTCAATGGGCAGCAGTTTCCTACGCTGATCAATATTAAGCGTCCGCTGGACCAGTACTCGCTACGTGTGGAGATCACCAAGCTGACATTGAACGAGACGCTTGAGGATGACCAGTTCCAACTGGAGATTCCGGCGGGCGTGCCGGTGCAGAAGATGGAGTAGCGGTTTCGCCTGAGTGCTTGCCGATCTCGGCTGAAAGCTCTGACGCGATGTACGCCAAGATGCGCGATAACCGCGGTGCTGGTGTGAGCAAAATCGGAACGCAGATTGCGCTGATATTGCGCTGAGGCGACTAGGCCAGGCCGGCGCGTTGGGCGTGCGCGGCAATCTCTTCGTTGACTTGCAGGGCGAGGTCGAGCGCGGCTCGGCCAGCTGTGCCGGGAACGCGCGGCGGGGTGCGCGTGCGGACGGCGCGGAGGAAGTCTTCGAGCTCGAGCCGGAGGGGCTCGGCCTTTTCAATCTCCACACTGTGAAACGTCAGACCCGGCGAGGGGTGGGGCGTTGCGGGGGCGGTGAGGCCGTCTTCGGGACAAGGGAGCTCTCCGGCGGGAGGGACAGCCCCTGATGCCGGGGGTTGCGGAACGGGTGCGGCGGTGGCTACGTCGATAGCAAGCAGGTCCTGCCGGGCGAAGTCGAGCGAAAGGTACTGCCGGGGCTGGAAGAGGCGGAGCTTGCGGACCTGCTCGGTGGAGACGCGCGAGGCGGTGAAGTTGGCGACGCAGCCGGAGTCGAACTCAACGCGGGCATTGGCGATATCGACCTTGCGGGAAAGGACGGGGAGACCGACGCCGCGGACCTCGCGGATGGGTGAATTGGCGAGCGAAAGGACGACGTCGAGGTCGTGAATCATGAGGTCGAGAACGACATCGACATCGAGCGAGCGCGGGGTGAAGATGCTGAGGCGGTGGGCCTCAAAGAACATGGGCCGGGTGAGCCGGGTGGCGGCACAGGCGACGGCAGGGTTGAACCGCTCGAGGTGGGCGACCGCGACGATGCGGTTGAGCGCGGCGGCCAGGGCGAGGACCTTGTCGGCTTCGCGGAGGGTGGGGGCGAAAGGCTTTTCGATGAGCACATCGACGCCGGCGCACAGGAGCTCGGAAGCGACGGGTGCGTGATAGATGGTGGGAACGGCGACAGAAGCCGCGTCCAGGTCCGGGTGGGCGCGGAGAAGCTCGGTGACCGAAGCGTAGGCGGGGATGCCGAAGCGGGCGGCGGCCTGCTCGCGGGCTTCAGGGCTGGGGTCGGCCAGCGCGACGAGCTGAACCGTGTCCGGAGCGGCGGCGGCGAGCTCATGGTAGACGCGGAGATGGTTGCGCCCGAAGGCGCCTCCTCCGGCGACGGCAATGCGCAAAGGCGGCACGCGCCCCTACTGAGAACCGGAGGGGGCTTCGACGGCCTCGCGGCAGCGGCTGTAGAGCTCGAGAAGCTGGGTGACCTGGTCTTCGGATTTGGCGGATGAAGGAACGCCGAAGCCGGGGGTCGCGGCAGAGCTTTTGGAGAGATTGGCGTGAGCGGCGAGGAACTTGAGCAGATCGAGGGCGATGTCTTCAGTGCGCCGAGCGGCCAGAGGGGAGGTTACGTCCATGGCCTGATGGTAGCGGGTGGGCCGGAGGTGGGGCAAACGATTCTCGGTTTGGGATGCCCGGTGGGGGCGTTCTCTTTCGGAACGCAAGCGGTGGATGAGGTTGGTGGCAGAGTATGAGGGCGGCAGCGGAACAGCTTCAGAAAGCGAAGATAGGGCGAATATTTCAGGTGCAGTTGCAGGTGTTCCAAGCTAAGTTCCTGTGCGGCGGAATCTTAGCTGGGGGCTTGTCTCGGCTCGTTTTTTGTGTTGCGGTGCGTCCGGCGAGGCCGCTAGAACCGTGCCAATCAGAAGCGTCGGTTTCGAGCTTGCCTGACGAAGCAAAGGACACGAAACGATCAGGAGAACAAGAGCAATGACGATTGTGCGCGTGGAGTTGAAGGTGTGCGAAGGCTGCGGGGCGCTTTGGGTGCGTCCAGAGGGCAAAGGGGTGTACTGCCGGGGGTGTGCGAAGTACCTGGCGGAGTTTCCGGCGCCGAGGGGAAAGCGGCGAGTGGGCAGGAAGCCGAAGGTAGCGCGGGTTGGGTGTGCAGGAGAGGGACGATGACAAAACGGAGCGGCATGATGGGGCAAATGGGAAACGGCGTTGTGATGATGAAGAAGCCGGCAGTGCGTTGCGAGGCGGAAGGCTTGCGCGAAGCGACGAGTGGACGCGTGGTGGCGATGCTGCCGCGGGTCTGGGCCGTGGGGGAGAACCGAAGTGTGAGGGAGCTGCTCCCGAGCACGCAGGCTGAACCTGCAGGAGCTGCGGAGGAGGTGGCGTTCTACCGGAAGTACACGGAGGCGCTGCTGCGGCGGTATCAGAGGCTGTACCTGCAGGCAGGGCGGGTGCCTTCCCCGATGGACCGGGACGTGTTCCGGGGACGGATGTCGCACTACAAAGTGCAGGGGTTCGACGACGCGGTGATCTTCTGCGCGGACGTGGAACGATGCCTGGGCCGGCTGAACGCGGCGGATCAGCGCCTCGTGCAGCGGATCGCGGTGCAGGAGTACACGATGGGGGAAGCGGCGGGGTTGCTCGGGATGAGCCTGCGGAGCTGCATCGTGCTGTACCGGCAGGCGCTCGACCGGACGACGCGGCTGTTTCTGGACGCACGGATTCTGACGCCGCAGAAAAGCTGTCAAGAGGGGCGAGCGGGCGGAGATGAGCTAAGTTGCTGATGTCAGGTGGCTTAAGTGCCTGAAAAAACTTGCATAGTAATTTCATCCGGTTTGGTATTCTTGAAAAGTAGACAGCAAAAGAGCGAAGGCGCCCCTCAGGTGGGCGCCTTCGCTCTTTTGCTTTGCGGTTGGATTGCTCCGCGGGTGAGCGTCCCTCGACGATCCGAAATACAGGGGGCTCCACTTCGGCCCGCGAAAGCCCGGCCTTTGGTCGAGATGACAAGCGATATAGCAGACAGGAGAGAGGCTCGAGTGGGCGCGGCGAGACAAATGCAGAAGGTTGGGGCGGCGAAGGGTGGGCGGCTGCGCGGCAGTGACGGACGCTATGCGCCGCGTGAGAAGCGGCACATCGACAGCGACGGAAAGGCTGATGCGGCGGCGAAAGAGGACGAACGACGGCTGCGGCCGCGCGAGTGCGCGGGGCATCTGCGGCGGGAGCTGGCCGGATCGTTCCGGTCGATCGTGCGCGGGTTTGTGAAGCAGGCCGAAAGCGGAAGCGTGCAGCACCTGAAGCTGACGACGGAGATCCTGGATCGGCCAACGACGGCGAAGAGGCGGCAGGGGTCGGCACAGCGGTTGCTGGAGGAGCTGCAGCAGATGGGGCGGGAGAAGGCGGAGCCGGACGTTGAGGATGTCTGGCAGGAGTAGGCGAGGCTCTCGGCTCGAGGTTCGAGTTGACTGTCTGATCCAGTGAGGATTTGTGCCTGTGCGGACAAACTACAGAGATCCGATTCACTACGTTCAGGGCAGGCTCTTCGCTGCGCTCAGGATGACGCCGTCCTGAAGGATGGCGGCGGGTGAAGGATGGCGATGAGGGGTTGACGCTTTCTTTGGACAGCGGATTGAGTTTGGAGGGGTGATGAGGGTTTGGTTTCGAAGTGGAGTGGCGGCGGGGTGGGTGTTGGCTGCGGTGTTCGGGGGAGTTTTGGCCGGGGCGCAGGTGGCGACCACGACCGTGCAGGATACGGTGACGGACGCGAGTGGGGCAGCGGCTGCGGGCAGCGTGATCGTGAGCTGGGGAACGTTTACGACGACGGCTGGGTCGTCGGTGGCGGCGGGAAGACGCGTGAGCTGATCACGGACGGCTTTGCGGGAGCGGCGATCGATGCCGGCTTGTGGCAGGTGAGCGACCCGGCGGGAGCGCTGTCCTTGACCTCGGCGGGGCTGACGATCAGCGGCGGGACGGGAGTGGATGGGCAGACGTTCCTGCGCGGTCTGGACCTGGTGGAGATGGGCGGCAGCGTGGTGGCGCAGCTGAGTGGCGTCACACTTGGTTCCGGCAGCGCGGGGATACTGAACGGGTTCTACGC
>CAXSHQ010000083.1:0-11320 GCA_964236875.1 uncultured Acidobacteriaceae bacterium
GAGATGAGGTCGGCCTCGTTCATGCCGATGCCGGTGTCGGCGATGGTTAGGGTCTTGTTCTCTTCGTCGAGCTCGAGGTCGATACGGGGATCGAAGGCGAGGGACTTGAACGCTTCGTCGCTCAGGGTGAGGTAGCGGAGCTTATCGAGCGCGTCAGACGCGTTGGAGATGAGCTCCCGGAGGAAGATCTCCGGGTGCGAGTAGAGCGAGTGGATGATGAGCTGGAGAAGCTGGCTGACTTCGGTCTGGAACTCTTGCTGCGGCATGACGACTCCTTCGAGATTCACTATAACGGGCGCCGGTTGTGGTCGCGGCGGTAGTGGCCTTTACGTGGCGGCTATGAGCGTAGAGGTACGCGACTGGGCAAGCGAAACGCAGATTCCCTTCGGGAATGACAACAAAACTAGCGCTGCCAATATGGATGCCCCAGCATAACCAGACCCCCTCTAAAGGGTTTGCAGGGAGAGCTTCTCAGTAGCCGTTGGCGAAGAGGTATTCGGTGGTGAGCCACTCCTTTAGCGAGGGCGCGGGAGCCGACGATACAGGTGGAGCGGAGTGCACCAGGACCGGGCGCGGCAGGGTGGGCTCGGGATGGGAGTGGGTCCAGAGGCTGTCGAGTGTGGTGTCGGTGTCACTGGCGTCGAAGTTGGCGCGGCGGGCGGCGTACTTGGAGAGGACGTCGGTTTCGATATTGACCTCGGCACCGGAGAGGAGGCTGTGGAGATTGGTGGAGCGGTAGGTGTGGGGGATGACGGCGATCTCGATCTTCAGGCCGTCTACGGCAGCGATGGTGAGGCTGATGCCATCGATGGTGACCGAGCCCTGCGGGATGACTTGGGCGGCGAGCGAAGCGGGGATCTCGATGGACAGACGCCAGTCGGTACGGTCGAGGTCAGGGTGAAGCGGGACGATGGCGAGCAGCCTGCCGGTGCTGTCGACGTGGCCCTGCACGACATGGCCGCCGAGGCGGGAGCCGGCACGGGTGGGGAGCTCGAGGTTGACGACGGCGCCGGGCTGCAGGCGCGAGAGCGTGGTGCGGCGGACGGTTTCGTCGGCGAGCTCGGCGGCGAAACGGCCGGGGTGCGAGTCTTCTTCGGCTTCCATGGCGACGGCGGTGAGGCAGACGCCGTTGACGGCGATGCTATCGCCGAGCTGCCAGTGGCCGGCGAGATCAGGGGCAGCGATGATGAGGCGCATGGCCGCGCGCGTGGGCTTGAGCGAGAGGACGGTGCCGGTGGTCTGGATGAGGCCGGTGAACATGTGTGATTAGAGTAGCGGACAACGGGGTGGGTTGCGGTGACTTGGCGCGCCGTCCAGTCGGAGGACGATGTACTCTTCTGGGGTGAGAAACGTTCGTCCCCGGTCAACTCCTTTCTTTGCGGTCGTTCTTGCTCTTTGTGCCTGTGCAGGGCCGTTTGGCCGTGTGTGCGCGGCGCAGCAGAGCGGAGAGGCACCGCCTCCTCCACCGACGAGCCGGGTGAGCTCGCGGTTGGTGATCCTGGACGTGGAGGTGTTCGATCGCGAAGGTCACTTTGTGCCGAACCTGGACCAGTCGCAGTTTCTGGTGACCGAAGACAAGGCGCCGCAGACGATCCGGAACTTCGAAGCGCCGGAGGACCATGCGATGCCTGCGGCCAAGCCGGGGGAGATGCTGGTGCGCAGTACGGCGGACCTGCCGAAGATCGGATCGGCGCCCGTGAATGTGCTGGTGATCGATGAGCTGAACACGCCGTTCCCGCAGATCGCGCATGCACAGCAAAGCCTGCGGAGGTTTCTGGAACGGCAGCCTGAGGTGCTGACAGTGCCTACGCTGTTTGTGGCTGCGGGCAACTCGCAGATGGCGGTGCTGCACGACTTTACGCAGAGCCGTGACGACCTGATCGCGAGTGTGAAGCAGCATGTGACCGATGTCGACTTCGACGCGATGATCAATCAGTTGAATGGAGGGCGCACAGGGTCGCAGAGCGGCTTTGTGAAGACCGTTGGGGCGCTGGCGCAGCTTGCGAGCGTGCTGCGCGGCATACCGGGGCACAAGAATGTGGTCTGGGTGGGAGCGGGGTTCGACAATGCGTAGGACCGGGTGGCCGCGAGCGACCTTGAGGAGAAAAAGATCAAAGGGGCGATCCGGCTGGTGACGGATCGCATGCTGGACGCGCGGATGACGCTTTCCACCGTGGACCCGGCCGGTGTGATGATGCCAATGGTCGACGACGCGAATGCGGAGATCGGCCTTATGGGTCAAGACCAGTTGACGTTTGAAGGCAGCACGGTGAATGCCTCGTTCAACGCCCTGGTGTCTTCGACCGGCGGCAGCGTGGTGAAAGGCCGCAACGATCTGGACCGGGTGGTGGGGACGCTGGCGGGGCAGGACGCGCGTTACTACACGCTGAGCTATGTGCCGACAGGCGGCTCGGACGAGCGGCGCGAGTACCGCCATATTCGCATCGAGATGAAAGACCCATCGCTGCATGGGGTGACGCGCAGGGGGTACTACTCGGGCAGGGAAGCGGTGGCGGAAGTGGCGCCGAACACGGTTAAACGGCAGCCGCAGCAGCTACGCTTCGACCTGATGAACGCGGCGCGCAGCAAGCTGGTGTACACGGGGCTGCATGTGACCACGAAGCCGGCAAAGGATGGATACATGGTGCTGGTGGATGCAAACGATCTTCGCTGGCAAGGACAGGGCAACGGCACGCGAACGGCGGAGGTGTCGATCGTTGGTGTGGCGTTCGACGCGAAGGGCAAGGAGCTGGGGCAGAAGGCAGTGGAGCTGAAGCAGGAGATCGGGGAGGCAGATCGCATCGATGGCGGCGTGCCGGTGGGGTTCGCGTTTGGGTTCGCGCACCCTGCCAGGACAGCGCGTGTGCGCGTGGTGGTGCGGGATGCGGTGACGGGGAACCTTGGATCGGCGGATGTAACGCAGTAGAAGTATGTAGCAGCGAGGCTGGGCGGCGCAGATTACGCTTGGTCTCAGACGATGCGGGAGGATGTACACATCGGCGGAGGTGGAGATGTAGCCGCCGAATGCGGAGATGTCCGTTGTCTTGTATTCCGACGGCAACGCCTGACACGCTGCAGAGGAGAGAGTGGCGAAGAAGAGGATGAGAAGCAGGAATCCGAGTGTGACATTGGTGAAGCGCACCATGATGAGTCTCCGTGCTGCACAGCACTTGACTGGCAACAGAGACGGGACTCTTTCGCATGTGGGTTCAAGCGGCTTCTGCGCGTGGGAAGATGCGGGCGTGGTGGTGTGCGGACGTACTCTCGCGCGGTGTGTTGTTCGTCACATTCCGAAGGAGAGTGATTTATAGCAGTTTTCCTGCAGGTGTAGAGCCGCTCCAACCAGAAAGCGGATCCTTCGCTTCGCTCAGGATGACAATGTAGTGGAATGGAACGACTACACCTGAAAGAGAACAGATTTAGGGTGAATCTGATTAGGCCTCCTCGGCTGGGCGAGCGAAACGCAGATTCCCTTCGGGAATGACAAGAAAATAGCGCTGCGAATATGGAGAACGCAGCTTGATCAGAGCTTACTCAATACTCGGTGCGGCCGGGGCGGGACATGAGCTCGCGGATGGCGTCGCGAGGGCTCTTGTCCTGGTGGAGGATGGCGGCCATCTGCTCGGTGATGGGCATCTCCACGGCGTAACGCGCAGCGAGACCGAGCGCGGCGGTGGTGGAGCGGACGCCTTCGGCGACCTTGCCGTTGAGGCCGGCGAGGATGTCAGGAAGTTTGCGGCCTTTGCCGAGCTCCACGCCCACGGTGCGGTTGCGTGAAAGGCCGCCAGTGCAGGTGAGGACGAGATCGCCGATGCCGGAGAGACCGCTCATGGTGTCGCGCTGGCCGCCGCAGGCGATGGCGAGGCGGGTGATCTCCACGATGCCGCGGGTGATGAGCGCGGCGGAGGCGTTGTTGCCGAGCTCGAGACCAGCGACTACGCCGGCGGCGAGGGCGATGACGTTCTTGAGTGCGCCGCCGAGCTCGGTGCCGATGACGTCCTGGTTGCGATAGGCGCGCAGCGAAGGGGAGTTGAAGTCTTCCTGCAGGCGGCGGGCGGTTTCGTCGTCTTCCGCGGCGAGGGTGATGGCGGTGGGCATCGCGGCCGCGACTTCAGCCGCGAAGGACGGCCCCCCAAGGGTGGCTATGGGGTTGGGGCCGAACTCGTGCATGATCTCGGACATGCGCAGGAAGGTTTTCTCTTCGATGCCCTTGCTGGCGGAAAGCAGCACCTGTGTGGGTTGCAGAGTAGCGGCGAGCTGCGTCATGGTTTCGCGCAGTGCCTGGGAGGGTGTAACGCAGAGGAGGACCTCGGCGCCGGCTATCGCGGAGGTGAGGTCGGCGGAAATGCGACTGTCGGCGGGCAGGGAGAAGCCGGGAAGATAGCGCGCGTTGGTGCCTGCGGCGGAGAGCTCCTGCGCGTGCGCGGGGGAGTGCGCCCAGAGGGTGAGCTGGTGCCCACCGCGGCGGGCGAGCGAGAGGGCGAGGGCGGTTCCCCAGGCACCGGCGCCGAGGACGGCTATGCGGCTCAATCGACCTCCTCGGCGGCTGCATCGGCGTCGGGGAGCGGCTTCTTGCTGCCCAGGCGGCTTTCGGTGCCGTCCTTGAGGCGGGCTATGTTGGCTCGGTGCTTAATGATGATGACCAGCGCGAGGAAGATGCCGCTGGAGACGAAGATGGGCGAGCGTGTCGGCTCGAAGACCATGAGAAAGACAGGCATGGAGGCGGAGGCGATCATCGAGGCCAAGGACACGTAGCGCGTAACAGCCGTAAGCAGGATGAAGACCGCGAGAGCGCTCAGCGCGGCGGGCCAGGAGATGGCGAGGAAGACACCGAGTGCACTGGCGACTCCTTTGCCGCCGTGGAAGCGGAGCCAGACGGGGAAGATGTGGCCGAAGACGGCGAAGACGGCGGCGAGGGCCGCCAGGTCCGTGTCACCGGGTGCCACGTGCTGCGCGATCTTGACGGCGGCGAAGGCCTTGAGGGTGTCGAGCAGGAGCGTGAGGATGCCAAGTCCCTTGGCCCCGGAGCGCGCGACGTTGGTGGCGCCGATGTTGCCGCTGCCGCTGGCGCGGATGTCCTGCTTGCGGAAGAAGCGGACGAGGAGGTAGCCAAAGGGGATGGAGCCTAGCAGGTAGGCGAGCGCCAGGATGGGAAGCCAGATCTTCATTGCGGCTCATGCAGTGTAACAAGGTGGGGTTGGAGGTGCGTGTTCGGGCTCGTCGCTGCGCGCCTCGCTATAACTGTTCTCCTCGAGGTGTAGTGCCACTGCGAGCGAAATGCAGGGATCCTGAGCTGCGCTCAGGATGACACCTGTGAGGAGGGGTTTAAAGGAGTCGGCGGCGGAGCATTTCGAGAGCGTGCTGGGATGCCCAGAGGCGGACGCGGTCGCGGTCGCCGGGGATGTGGAGCTCGCGGACCTGCGTGTCCTGCTCGTCGGCGATGCCGATGTAGACGAGGCCGACAGGTTTGCCGGCATCGGGACCTTCGGTGACGGCGGGACCGGCGATGCCGGTAATGCTCAGTCCCAGCTCGCAGCGGCAGCGGCTGCGGATGCCCTCGGCCAGCTTGCGGGCCACCTCGTCGCTGACGGCGCCCTGCTCCTGAATGAGATTCTGCGGCACATCGCAGAGGTTGGTTTTTTGTTCGCTGGCGTAGACGACGGCTCCGCCGTGAAAGGCGCGCGAGGCACCCTCGACGGAGCTGAGGCGCTGCGAAAGGAGGCCGCCGGTGCAGGACTCCGCCACCGAGAGCTTGAGGTTCTGGAGGCCGAGCATGAGGATGACGATCTCTTCGAGGCTTTCGCCGTGCGAGGAGAAGATGTCGTCGCCCATCTCTTGCTCGATCAGTTCGGTGAGCTGGTTGACGCGGGTCTCGGCCTCTTCCTGCGTGGGTTTGGCGCAGGCGAAGTGAAGCTGTATCTCGGCATGGCCGGCGAGGATGGTGGCTTCTACGTCTTCGAAGCGCGTGTAGATGGGCGCCGTGCGGGCATCCACCTGCGACTCAGGAATGAGGGCCATGCGCAGCATGCGGCGGGCCAAGTGGCGTGGTGGAAGCGCGGCGGCGAGGCGCGGCTTGCATTGGGTGTCGAAGAGCGGCTGAGCTCTTTGGGTGGACCGGGGAGGAGGATGATGACTTTGCGATGGACGGCGCCATCGGGGCTTTCGGGATTCCGAAACTCGGTGTCGAGCCACTGCCCGGGTGCACTGCCGTTGGCGTTGGGGAGGAGGATGGCGCCATCGAGGACCTCAGCCTGGCGCTCGTTGTTAGGAGGCATAGCCATGCGGCGCTCGGCGAAGCGCTTGTAGAGCGCGGTCATGACGGCGGGGTCTTTGTGCAGCTCGATGCCGAGCGCGTCGGCAACGCAGTTGCGCGTGAGGTCGTCTTCGGTGGGGCCAAGGCCGCCGGAAAGGAGCAGGACGTCGGTGCGGGCGAGCGCGATGCGGATGGCGTCGGTGAGATGGCGGCGGTTGTCGCCAACGATGGTCTTGAAGGCGACCTCGACACCGAGATCGTTGAGGCCCTGGGTGAGGTAAAGCGAGTTGGTGTCCTGCCGGTGCGGCGTGAGCATCTCGGAGCCGACGGCAATGATTTCAGCGATCATGTGGTCGGTTGGATGCTACAGCTTTCGAACGTGGAGAAGGAGCTTCGGCGGAAAGGAACGAAGTCGGATCAAGAGCGGGCTGGTTGCGCTTCTTGCGCTCGAGGTCGAGCTCATAGCGGCGCATGGCTATGCCGATGTTGCCTTTTACGCGGGCAGCCATTTCTGCGAGGAGGTCGCGGCCCTTCTGCGCGGCAGCGAGGGTGCGCTGCTGCAGCTTCGCCAGCTCGGAGTGGGTCAGGGTGGTGATCTCGACATCGATCTTCGCGATGTCTTGTTCGACACGAGCCGACTGGGCGCGGACGCGGGCAAGTTTGGCTGCAGTGGTGGTATGCGTGTCGGTTGCGTCGTGCCCATTGAGCATGCGCTGGAGCATATCGGTATCGCGGCGGCGGAAGGCATCGTTGGCCTGCGCCATGAGGCGGTTGCGGTGCTCGGCGTCGGCTGCGTCGGAAGCAAAGTCTGGGTGGATGCGGCGGGCTAGCTCGCGGAAGAGGGTCTTCAAGTCGAGCGAAGCTTCGGGATCGTCTGCGTCGGGAGTGTTGGTGGGAAGGTTGCCGTGGGGAGGCTCGTTCGGATTGAATTCTTCTTCACTGAGGAGGAGAAGAGGCGAGTCGAGCTCGGCGATCTTCTTTTCCCACTCGTCGAGCTGCGCGTAGAGCTTGCCGACCTGGCGGATGTAGCGGCCCTCAAAGCTGAGCAGGTGGGCGCGGAGGTCAGTGAGTGCGTGTTCGCGCGCAATGAGTGTGGCGCGGAGGGCGGAGAGCTCGAGCTTGCGGCGGGCGAGCTCGGCTTGTTCGGTTGTTTGGCGGATGGCAAGGGTGGGCACAATGTAGAGCCGATGGAGAGATGCGATGGAATGGATCACCAGAGCCAGTTGTCCAGACGAAGTGGCTCACCGATGCGACCGAAATGTTTGGTGTTGTTGGTGACGAGGGTGGCACCAATGGCAATCGCGTGAGCAGCAATCATGAGATCGCGTTCCGCGAGGGGCTGGCGATGTGTTCGGTACCGTATGACGGCATAGTTCGCTGCAGCTTCACCCGGCCAATCGAGAATCTGAATGGCGCCGAGGAACTGAGCGGCTCTCAAGCGAGCGGGATGAAGAGTGGGTAAAGCTTCCAATCCGAAGAGTATTTCCGCTGCGGTGACGGCTGATATAGCGCGTTCTGCAGGCGAAACCTGCAGGGAACGTGTTTGCACCTGAGGAAAGCGATGCTTCATCAAGTAGCTGAGAATGTCAGTGTCGAGCAGGTAGCGGATCACGCTGACTCTTCTTGCGTGTCGTTGAAGGCAGGAGACTGGAGGCGAATGTTCATGCGGATGTTGGTGAACAAGTCGTCAACCGCGTCGTCTTCTTCATCGCTGGAATCACGAACCGTTTGCAGGAAGAGATCCCAATCGCGGCGTTGTTCCTCCAGACTTCTTTCCCCGAAGGGCTTAGGCGGGTCCACGCCGGTAATCCGCCGATAGCATTCGACTGCGTATTGCGTCACATGACCGTCCTGAAGCTGAAGTATAACGGCGGAGCGGCAGCGTGATAAAGCCTTGGCTCATGCCAGCGGGCGGCCCTGGATGCCGAGGTCTGCGTGGTAAAGGCTGTTGGCGGTGGCGAGGGCGCAGGCGCCGTCATCGAGGAAGCAGAGACCGACGAGATCGTTGCCGCTGACGAGGAGCTCGGCGTGACGGCCGTCGGCGGAGATGCGGATGATGCCGCGCCGCCCCTGGTAGCTGGCGGCGCAGTAGATGTTGTTGTCCACGTCTACGGCGAGGCCCTGCGGGCGGCCGAGGCCGACGAAGAACTCGCGCGGCGTGCCGTCCGGGTCGATGGCCCAGATCGGGTGGTTGGAGGTGGTGTTGGGAGCAGTGACGAGCAGGACGCCGTCGTCGCGGAAAGCGAGATGATAGGCAGCCACGCTGGGTTCCAAGGTCGCGAAGACGAAGGTCTCGCGCGGGTTCTTCGCCGTGTCGGGACTGATCTTGAAGATGGTGCCGGAGCGGTCGCCGACATAGAGATTGCCCTCGCGGTCGAATGCGAGACCGGTGGCCGTGCCCATGCCTTCGATGAAGGTGGAAACGGCGCCGTCTTTGGAAATGCGGTAGACCGTGCCTTCCGAGCGGGAGCTGGCGTAGAGATAGCCGGCGCGGTCAAAGGCGAGCGCGGAGATGTTAAGGAGGTCGTGCGCGAAGGGGCGGATCTGGAGGTCGCGGCCGATGCGGTAGATCGAGACGGGTACGCGCTCTCCGCGCGGGCCGGAGACCATGGCGTAGAGGTTGCCGTCGGCGTCGGCGGCTGGGTTGGAGATGAGGTGGAGGTCTTCGGCGAGGGGGACGGCGATGTTGGCGTGGAGGACGTTGGAGCCGAGGCCATCGCGTTGTAAGGCGAGATCGCCGGAGTGCGCACCGGTGGGCACGCGGACGATGGCGCGGGTGGGCCGGGCGAGGTCGAGCGAGGCGGCGGTGGCGCCGAAGGCGGCGGTGGGAAGCTGTGGGCCGTCATTGGTGGAGACGAGGAAGTTGGCGCCGGTGAGCTCGAAGCAGCCGCCCGGGATGGCGGCTTTGGGGGTGAGGGATTGAAGGTGCGGCGCCTGTGGCTTCGCGAGGGGGCGGGATGGATGTAGAAGGGGCATCTCTGTACGAAGGGTATGCCTGCGATTGGAGTGGGAGCAAGCATGGACTCGCGTGATGGAGAGCTGGGGAGCTCAGAATGACGACGTTGGAGTTAGCGCCAGCTTGGAAAGAAGTGCAGGAGGATCGCAGCGACCAAGGCGGCGAGGAGGCCGGCAGCTACGTCGTCGAGCATGATGCCGGTGCCTTCCGGGAGGGCTTCGAGGCGGCGGATAGGCCAGGGCTTGGTAATGTCAAGAAGACGGAAGAGCACGAGGCCAAGCAGGGCCTGGCGCCAGGTGGGCTGCAGGAAGACGAGGGCGAAGAGCTGCCCAGCGACCTCGTCGATGACGACAAAGCCTGGGTCCTCGCGGGCGGACTCGCGAGCGACGCGGGTGGCGGCGGGGATGCCGGTGAGTGTGACAATCATTGCGGCGGTGCAGGTAAGCGCGATGCGGGTGGATGCTTGCGTTGGGAGAATGTGGAAGAAAGCGAGCCAGAGGAGGGCTGCGGCCACCGATCCGTAGGTTCCGGGGCCGGGGCGAAGATAGCCCGCGCCGAAGAACGTGGACCAGAGCCAGGCGATGCGCGTGCGGCGGGTGATCGGTGCTGGTGAGGCGGGCTGCGGCGGGAGAGGCATTCAGGTGATTGTAGGAGGTCGGTGTTCGTGTCGTTAGCGCCTCGCACGCTGTAAAAGCGATGTGCCTGCCGATTCTGCGTCCTCGGTGGTGCGAGTACAGGGTCTCTCCACTTCGCTTCGCTCCGGTCGAGAGGACAGACAAGATGTTCTCGTGCCAGCAGTGTCCACGCTCTGCGACGTGGCAAAGCGCCCGTTGCCGAGAGCGGGGAGAAACAGGCAGACTGGTTCTGAGGTTTTGTGTGATGAAGATGCGGAGGCTGGTTTTGTCTGGAGTGCTGGCAGGAAGCGTTGCGGTGGCGGCAAGTGAACAGGCAGACGCGCAAGGGGAGGCGGCGAAAGCGTTTGGACAGGCGAACCCGTTCTACACGGCAAGCACTCTGCCCTTTCAGGCGCCGCCCTTCGATCGCATTCATGACGCGGACTACCAGCCGGCGATGGAAGCGGGCATGGCAGCGGCGCGGCGGGAGATCGATGCGATTGCGAACGATTCGGCGAAGCCGACGTTCGACAACACGATTGTGGCGATGGAGCGCTCGGGGCAGTTGCTGCAGCGCGTGCTGCTGGTCTTCAGCGGGGTAACGCAGGCGAACACGAATCCGACGCTGCAGAAGGTGCAGGAGGATGAGGCCGGGCCACTGGCGGCCATCGGTGACTACATGAACCTGAACACGAAGCTGTTTGCGCGTGTGGCAGAGCTTTATGACAAGCGGCTGTCGCTTGGTTTGGACGCGGAGCAGATGCGGTTGTTGAAGTGGGACTACCTGCAGTTTGTGAAGGCGGGCGCCAGGCTGAATGAGGCGGACAAGACCAAGCTGAAGAAGCTGAACGAAGAAGAGTCGGTGCTGAGCACGAAGTTCAACAACCAGCTGCTGGCGGCGGCGAAGGCCTCGGCCTATGTGACGACAGACAAGAGCAAGCTGGCGGGGTTGACGGAGGCGCAGATATCGGCGGCGGATGCGGCCAAGGCGCGTGGTGCGCAGGGGTATGTGCTCCCGCTGCAGAACACGACGCAGCAGCCGGAGTTGGCGGAGATGACGGACCGTGTGGCGCGGCAGGCTGTGTTTGAGGCCTCCTGGACGCGAGCCGAACGCGGGGGTGAGAACGACACTCGGGCGACGATTGCGCGGTTGGCGCAGGTACGTGCGCAGAAGGCGGCGCTGCTGGGCTTTCCGAATTATGCGAGCTGGGCGCTTGAGGACCAGATGGCGAAGACGGCACAGGCGGCACTGGAGTTCATGAATGCGGTGGTGCCGGCCTCGGTTGCAAAAGCGAAGGGCGAGGCGGCGGACATCCAGGCCATCATCGACAAACAGGGCGGGAGTTTCAAGCTGCAGCCGTGGGACTGGGACTTCTACTCCGAGCAGGTGCGGAAGGCGAAGTACGACCTGAACATGAGTGAGCTGAAGCCGTACTTCGAGATCAACAAAGTGCTCGAAGACGGCGTGTTCTATGCGGCTAATCAGCTCTACGGCAT
>CAXSHQ010000083.1:11330-14962 GCA_964236875.1 uncultured Acidobacteriaceae bacterium
CACTGGGTGGGGAGCGTGGTGATTCCGCAAACCACGGTGGCGGCGGTGCGGGCGGTGCTGGAGAATTACCGCGAGTATCCGCGGGTGTACGCGCCGGATGTGCGTGTGTTCGAAGTGCATGATGTGGATGGGAAGCCGCTGGCGCTGTTCTATTTCGACTACTGGAAACGCGACAACAAGAACGGCGGCGCGTGGATGTCGAACTTTGTAAACCAGAGCAAGCTGCTGGGCATGCTGCCGGTGATCTATAACGTGGCGAACTTCGAGAAGCCGGCAGCGGGGCAGCCGGCGCTGATCAGCTTCGACGATGTGACGACCATGTTCCATGAATTCGGGCATGGGCTGCATGGGTTGTTTTCGACTGCGATGTATCCGACGCTGCAGGGAACGAATGTGGCGCGCGATTATGTGGAGTTTCCGTCGCAGTTCAACGAGCACTGGGCAACGTATCCGCAGGTGTTCAAACACTACGCGGTGCACTACAGGACCGGGCAGACGATGCCGGACGAGTTGTTCGCGAAGCTGAAGCGCGCGGCGACGTTCAACAAGGGCTATGCCTCGACGGAAGCGCTGGCGGCGCAGGAGCTGGATATGCAGTGGCACCTGCTGCCGGCGAGCGCGCCGTTGCAGGAGGTGGATGCGTTCGAGAAAGCGGCCCTGGAGAAGACCGGGACGGCTGTAGCGGAGGTGCCGCCGCGGTACAGGTCAAGCTACTTTCTCCACATCTGGGCGAATGGGTATGCGGCGGGGTACTACGCGTATTTATGGGCGGAGATGCTGGATGACGACGCGTACCAGTGGTTCGAGGAGCATGGCGGGCTGACGCGCGCGAACGGCGACCGGTTCCGGCGCATGGTGCTTTCCCGCGGGAACACGGAAGATCTGGAGACGATGTATGAGAGCTGGCGGGGCGGGAAGCCGAGTGTGAACGGATTGCTGAAGAGTCGCGGACTGGTGGCGGGGAAGGCTGACCCGGCGGCGACGGCAGGTGGTGGCAAGCAGTAAGGGCAAAAGCTCGATGCAAACAGCAAGGGCCGCGCATATGGCGGCCCGCATCGTTGACTTCGGTGTTGCTTGCTGTTTGTTTATGCGCCGATGGAGCGCCAGTTGGAGTTGGTGCGGTCGCGCATGCCGATGAAGAGCGGCAGGAAAACGGTGGCGGCGAGAACGGTTGCTTCGAGTGCGAGGTACATGGTGGATCTCCTTGAGAATGTGTGCGCCCTGGGCGCTTGCCCGCGGTGCGGGGTTGAAGGTTGAGGGTTGTGCCGATGGCTGCACGGCGATGACGTTTAGCTGTTGATGGAGCGCCAGTTGGAGTTGGTGCGGTCGCGCTGTGCGATGAAGCTGGGGACGAAAACAGTGGCGGCGAAAATGGTGGCTTCGAGTGCGAGGTACATGACGGTCTCCTTGAGATGTGTGCGCCTTGGGCGCTTGCCCACGATGTGGGGTTGAAGGCTGCGGTTGTCGGTAGATGCGCGGTGTTGGCGGTTATGCGTTGATGGAGCGCCAGTTGGAGTTGGTGCGGTCGCGCAGGGCGATAAAGCTGGGGACGAAAACGGTGGAGGCGAAAACGATGACTTCGAGTGCGAGGTACATGACAGATCTCCTATGTTGGCGCGCACGGGGGCGGCGCCTGCCTAATGTTGAATTGTGGTTGAACTCTTTCAGCGGAGACGGTGGTGAGGTCTTGACTCAGCCGCCCTGTGTCTCTGCTTCCGGCCGCTTACGCGTGGGTCCGGGGCCCTGTCCGCCGGTCGCTGCCGCTCTTGTTCGGCGCGTCCATGCTGCGGACATAGACAGGTACGGAGATGGTTTCGGGTTGGTTCCCGGAGTTCCGAAGATTTTCAGAAATCTTTTGCGAGTGAGGATTTGCTGCGGTTTAGTCGTTGTGGTCGCGCTGATTGCGGGCGCGGAGCTCGGCCTGAAGTTGCGAGGCGTCGAGCTCTTCGAGGAGCTCGGGGTCGAGGACGGGCGAGCTGATCTTGTAGTCGCCGGAAGCCCACGCGCCGAGGTCGAGAAGACGGCAGCGGTCGGAGCAGAACGGGACGTTGTCGCTTTCGAGAGCGACGGGTTTGCGGCAGATGGGGCAGCGGAGAAGCTTTGGCTCGGGCATGTCAGGCTGCGTGTTCCAGGTAGCGTTCGACGGCCTGCTCGACGAGTGAATCAACATTGAGCTGGTGCGTTTGCGCGTACCGGACTGCCCGCTCGGCGAGAGGTATGTCGAGCGTCACCTGAAGTGGAGTTTTCAGCATAAGGCTTGCTGTTCCGGCTTCAACGTCGGCGAGGAAGTCATCTACCGCGGCGCGGAAGCACTTTTCAAGTTCCTCAACGCTGCTGCCTTCATAGGAGACCAGACCGCGGATGGCGAGGATTTGGCCGTACAGGATCTTATCTTCGGAGCTGTACTCTACAGAACCGGAAAATCCACGGTAGTCGAGCGTGTCAGTCACTGAGATCTCCTTCGTCTGAAAGGTACTGCACGACCTGCCTAACAGCGTAGCTTTTCAAGAGCCCGTTTGGATGCGGTTCGTGCAAGTAGAGCGGCTGTTTCGTTCCTGTGCGATTGAATTTACGACGTGAGCCACTGCCCTTCGTGAGCTCGTAGCCGAGAGTACCCAGCACTGTCACGAGCTCATTCCAGGTAAAGTCTTTCGGCTTGGATGCGAGGCGGTCGAGCAACTTTCGGTGCTTCGACATGGGTCAATTTTCGCACGAACCAACGAGCGTGAGCCCGCCCTGCACTCGCCTGACAACCGGAGAGCGAAGCTACTCAAGAATGGTAGCGACCACGTCGTAGTCATGGGCTTCGGTGATTTGGGCGCGGTAGAAGGTGCCGGGGACTAGCTGGTCGTGTGGACCGAAGTCGTTGATGAGGACCTTGCCGTCGATTTCAGGGGCCATCGAGAGGGTGCGGCCTTGCCAGAGGAGTTCGGTTTCGTCGGACTCGCCTTCGACGAGGACTTCGACTTCGCGGCCAATCCACTGCTTGCGGGCCTTGCGGCTGATCTTGTTCTGCAGGCGCATAAGGCGGCGGCGGCGGGTCTCGATGGTGCGGCGCGGGACTTTGAGTTCGGCGGGCAGGTTGAAGGCGCCTGCGCCCTCCTCGTCGGAGTAGCTGAAGACGCCGAGCCAGTCGAACTGGGCGGCTTCGACAAAGGCGCATAACTCGTCGAAGTCGGCATCGGTTTCGCCGGGGAAACCAACGATGAAGCTGGTGCGGAGGACGAGGCCGGGGACGGTCTTGCGGGCCCTCTCGATGATCTGGAGGAAGCGGTCGGCGGTGCCGCCACGCTTCATGCGGCGCAGGACACTGGCGCTGGCGTGCTGCAAGGGAACATCAAGGTACTTTGCGACGTTGTCGTGGCGGGCGATGGCCTCCAGGAGTCGCGTGGTGACCTTGTTGGGGTAGGCGTAGAGGAAGCGCAGCCAGTGAAGACCGGGGAGGGGCGCGAGGGCGTCGAGGAGGTCGGCTAGTTCGGGACGCCTCAAGCCGGCATCAGTGGTGCTTCGAGAAGCAGATCCTCCCGCTTCGCGGAAGGATGACAACAAAGAAGAGCGGGCCGGGGGAACAGCAATGCTGGGTGGCAGGTCTTCGCCGTAGCAGGTGGTGTCCTGGCCGATGAGGGTGATCT
>CAXSHQ010000084.1:0-14954 GCA_964236875.1 uncultured Acidobacteriaceae bacterium
GATGCGCGCCATGGCCGACCGCGCCGCCGGCCATGCCGCCGACGTGATGCCGGGCTTCACCCATCTGCAGACCGCGCAGCCCGTCACCTTCGGCCATCACATGCTGGCCGATGTGGAGATGCGGGGCGAGGTGCGCGGGCGGGCAATGGTGGTGCAGGCGGCCAAGGCGGACCTGGACCGCGGGCGAAACAGCATTGCGGTGGCGCAGCCGGTGGTGAACTCGGGTGCGGGTGCGAAGGCGAGCCTGGGGCGGGCGGCGAATGCGTTGCTGCTCCTGCGCCCGGATGGGACGCTGCAACATGCGGATGCGAGTGGCGGGGTGATGCTGGAGAGCGGCGGGCGGCGGGTGGCGGCGCAGCGGCTCGCGGCAGTGTTTGGAGCGGCGAACATGCCGCAGAGCGCGGTGCTGCGAGGCGGAGTGACGCTCGATGGGAGCGCAGCCAAGCCGATGCATGGGACGGCGGAGGAGGCGGATCTCGGGTTTGCGGCGAAGGGGCAAGTGAACAGCGTGCTGGCGAAGGGTGGGGTGCGCCTGGTGAGCAGTGTGGCGCGGGCCGGCGGCGCCAAGATTGGCGGGCCGGCCCTGGCGCGGGAGATACGTGGGGAGCAGGTGATGACGACGCTGCGGCCGGGGAGTGGAGCGCGCTCTGCCGGGCACGCGCTTGTGCAGCAGGTGCATGTGATGGGCGGAGCGTACCTGCGGGGTGAGACCTTCGCGAAGGTCAAGGCCGAGGTGAAGGGGACGCCGGGGGCGGTTGCCGCAGGCATCGAGACGACGGAGGTGAACGCGGACGATCTGCTGGCGGAGTTTGCGGGTGGAGACGCTGCGGTTTTGCAGCGGCTGAACGGGCAGGGTCATGCGCGGCTGCGGCAGGTTGGGCTGAACGGAGCGGAGCAGGTGAGCAGCGCGGATTCGCTACAGGCTGCGTTTGCTCCGGACGCGCGGGCAGCGGAGGAAAAAGGTGCGGTGCGGCTGACCGGCGCGGTGGAGATGGGTCATGTGCAGATTCGTGAGCAGGCCGGCATGCGGGCGGGTGGCAAGGCGGGGGCGCTGTCGCTGGCGCACGGGGAGAGGGCGGCGTTCGATGCGGCGGCGGGGCGGCTGACGCTGACGGGCGGGGCGGGGTACCAGCAGGAAGGCACGAACCTGAGCGCGAGCACGATCAGTGTGGAGCAGGGATCGGGAAACGCCGAGGCGCAGGGCGGGGTGGAGGCGACGCTGGCGGCTGTGAATGGGGCGGGGGAACGGGCGGCTTCGCATGTGCTGGCGGACCGGGCGAAGATGACCAAGGCGGCGGGGACGGCGGAGTTCTTTGGCACCGATGCGCACCCGGCGCGGATGTGGCAGGGAGACAGCCAGGTGATGGCCGCGGACCTGTTTCTGGATGATGGGAAGCAGTCGCTGATGGCGCGGCCAGCGGTGGCGGGAGCGATGGTGGAGGCGGTGTTCGGGCTCGGGCCTTCGGTTCTCGCTGCGGGGAGTACAGGGGTCTCTCCGCTCGGCGCTTCGCGCTCCGGTCGAGATGACAAGAGAGGAAGCGCCTCCGGTCGAGATGACAAAGTGAGTGGGGCGCGGGATGCGGTGCATGTGAGCAGTCCGGTGCTGAACTACTCTGGGCTGCGGCGCGAGGCGGTTTGCAGCGGTGGCGTGCGGGTCAGGCAGGGCGATACGCAGGTGCGGGCGCAACAGGCGGTGATGTTTCTGGCGGGCGCGCCAGCGCAGCCGAAGGCGGGGGCTGCAGCGGGCGTGGCGGGGCTTGCGGGGCCTGCACAGCTGGGTGGATCACTGGAGCGTGTGGTGTTTTCCGGCGGTGTTCGACTGGATGCGGCGGGGCGCGCGGGCGATGGCGAGCAACTGGTGTACACGGCGGGCGATGGGAATTATGTGCTGACCGGGACGGCAGGCAAGCCGCCGCGGATGGCGGACGCCACGCAAGGTGTAGTGACGGGACCGGCACTGGTATTTCGCGGTGGAGAAAAAACGGTCATCGTGACGGGAAGCAGCGCGTCTAATGGACACGATGGGGGTCCGGAGGCGGGCCACGGAGGAAGGGTGCACACGGAAGTCGTGGTGCGGCCGCAGCAACGATGAAGTCCGACGCAGAAGCAATGAAGACTCTGGTGACCGAGAAGATTGCCAAGGCCTATGGCGGGCGGCAGGTGGTGCGCGGAGTAAACCTGACCATTCGCGAAGGCGAAGTGGTGGGCCTGCTGGGGCCGAATGGGGCGGGCAAGACCACGAGCTTCTACATGATCGTGGGGCTGGTGCGGCCGGACGCGGGGCGGGTGCTGGTGGACGGCGTGGACATCACGCGGACACCCATGTATCTGCGGGCGCGGGAACACCGGATCAGCTACCTGCCGCAGGAGCCTTCGGTGTTTCGGAAGCTGAACGTGGAGGAAAACATCCTGGCGGTACTGGAGACTCAGCACATTACGTGGGAGCAGCGGCGGCAGACGACGGAAAAGTTGATCTCGCAGCTGAACCTCGACCATGTGCGCAAGACGCGCGGATATGCACTTTCGGGGGGCGAGCGGCGCAGGGTAGAGATTGCGCGGTGCCTGGCGATCAATCCGGCGTTCATCCTGCTGGACGAGCCGTTTTCGGGGATCGACCCGATTGCGGTGCTGGAGCTGCAGCAGATCATCTTCGACCTGAAGACGAGCGGGATCGGGGTGTTGATCACGGATCACAACGTGCGCGAGACGCTGAGCGTGACGGACCGGGCGTACATCATTGCCGAGGGGCGGATCTTCGCGCAGGGGACACCGGGGGAACTGGGGCGCGACCCGGAGGTTCGGCGGGTGTATCTGGGGGAAGCGTTCTCGATGTAGGGAGAGCTGCTTGACGGGCGCTTCGGGCGGAAAGCGGAACGCAGAGTACGCAGATTGCGGCGCAGAGTACGCGGAGGGTTCTTCGCGTATCGGAAGTCTCGTGGCAGATCAGCTTTTTGTTGCAATCGGGTAAACTGGCCCTGGAATTGCTTGCGGCTAGGCAATGGGGCCTCGAAAGCATAGCTGTTCCGCTACGTGAGGAGCGGCAAGTTGCTGCAGCAACGCCTCCATGTAAAGGTTTCGCAACGGCAGGTCCTGACGCCGGGACTGATGCAGATGGTGAGTGTGCTTGCGCTGAACAAGCTCGAGCTCACGGACATGCTGAACGGCGAGATGGTGGAAAACCCGGTTCTCGAAGAGATCGAGGAGGGCGGGGAAAGCCTGGAAGAGCGGGCGGGGCGCGAGGGGGATCGCGAGCGCAGCGCCGAGGAGATGGCCGCCGAAGGCGAGCGGGTGGGGAAAGACCCGTTCGACGAGATCGACCTGGGAAGCTATTTCCGCGAGTACCTGGACCCGGGGTTCAAGACCGGGACGAGCTTTGAAGATTACGAGCAGCCGGGGTTTGAGCAGTTCCTGACCCAGCCTGGGAAGCTGAGCGACCACCTGTCGTGGCAGCTGGGGGCGCTCACGTTGAGCCCGGAAGTGCGGGCGGCTGCGGAGCTGATCGTCGGAAACCTAAACGAGGATGGGTACCTGACGGCCAGCGACGAGGAACTGGCGGCGGCGCTGGAAAGTGGGGGGCTGGCGGACGGGTTCTCGACGGTTCAGGCAGCCCGGCGATGTGTGGCGGGGCTGGACCCTGCGGGTGTGGGAGCGCGGGATTTGCGGGAGTGCCTGCTGCTGCAACTGGAGGCCAAGCGCCGGGAATCTGAGGAGTACGGGCAGACAGAGGCAGAGGAGCGCGTACTTGCCACGGCGGAGCTGATCGTGGGCGAGCACCTGCCGCTGCTGCAGAAGAAGGACACCCGGGAGCTGGTGCGGGTGTGCCGGCGGCCGGCGGAGGAGGTGGCGGCGGCGACGGAAGTGATTCGGCACCTGGACCCGCGCCCGGGGCAGCGGTATAGCCCGTCGACGACGCGGCTGATCGAGCCGGATGTGGCGTTTGTGAAACGCGACGATGAGTACGTGGTGGTGATGAATGAAGAAGGGCTACCGGCGCTGCGGCTGAACGGGAACTACAGGCGGATGCTGCGCGAGAAGAGCACGGACCGCGAGGTTCGGGATTATGTGAAGGAGCGCTACCGGTCGGCGATCCAATTGCTGCGGAACATCGAGCAGCGGAAGAACACGATTGTGCGGACCTGTGAGGCGATCGTGCGGCGGCAACGCGAGTTCCTGGAGCGTGGTGTGGACGCGTTGAAGCCGATGATGATCAAGGACGTCGCCGAGGAGATAGGCGTTCATGCCTCGACGGTGAGCCGCGCGGTGGCGAACAAGTACGTGTACACGACGCAGGGTGTGTATGAGCTGCGGTTCTTCTTTACGGAGGCGGTGAACGGGCCGGAGGGCGGCGAACTGCCGCTGCCGCTACTGAAGAAGCGCGTGCGGAAGCTGATCGAGGAAGAAGACCCGCGCAAGCCGAAGACCGACGATGTGTTGACGGCGGAATTGGTGGCACAGGGGATCAGGATCACGCGGCGTACCGTGGCGAAATACCGCGAAGAGATGCAGATACCTTCCACGCACCAACGCCGTGTACGATGAGGCGCATCTGAAACGAGGTGCCGCGGCGTTTTGAGAACGCAAGGGCCGTGGCGACGCGAAGGAGTAGTGCTTATGAATGTTGAGTACACGGGCCGGCATACGGAAGTTTCGGCGAAGTGGAGAGCACAGGCGGAAGCGGGTCTGGCGAGGGTGGAAAAGGTTGCGGACCGCTGTACCAAGGCGCATGTGATCTTTACCGAAGACAAGTACCGCAAGAGCGTGGAAATCACGGTGAACTGTCGCGGGGAGCAGATCGTGGCGACGACCGAAGCAACGGACTTCGAGGCCGCGCTGCATGCCGCGCTGAGCAAGGTGGAACAGCAGGCGGTGAAGCACAAAGAGAAGTTCGCGACGGTACGGGATCATCCGAAGCCGGAGAAATACGAAGCGGCTTGAGGTGAGTTGGTTTGCCGAAGCGCGGTCCGCATGGGCCGCGCTTTTACTTTGGGGGCTTCCAGCAAATGTGGCGAAGGCAAATGCGGCGATTCTTCGCTCCGCTCAGAGTGACACTGTCGATGGAACGTAAACCGCTCGGAGTGGCACTGTTGTTGGGACGGAGATGTCGTGCATAAACGGGCGGTGTAGGATGCAGCCATGCCTGCGAAGCGTGCGGCCCGAGTGGGCGCCAAGAAAACGGCGAGGAGCTTGAAGAAGACCGCAGCCCATGTGGGAGAGCGGGATGGAGCGGCGCGGGAGCTGGTCATCCTTACGGGGATGTCAGGAGCGGGGAAGGCTTCGGCGCTGAAGGCGTTTGAGGACCTTGGCTACTACTCGGTGGACAACCTGCCGCTGGAGCTGATTCCGCGGTTCGCGGAGCTGGTGCGGAGCTCGGCGGAGATCACGCATGCGGCGCTGGTGGTGGATGTGCGCGAAGGCAGCCGGCTGGACCGGTTCCCAGCCATCCTGAAGCAGGTGCGGCGGGTGCTGCCGGCGCGAGTGGTCTTCCTGGAGGCGAGTGAAGATTCCATTGTGCGGCGCTTTTCGGAGACGCGGCGGCCGCATCCCCTGGGCCGTGGCGAGACGGTCATCAAGTCCATACGCGCGGAACGGACGCGGCTCGATCCGATCCGCAACGTGGCGGACATCCTGTTGGATACGACGCGCTTCAATGTGCACGACCTGCGGGCGCACATCAACGCGCAGTTCGAGCGTGGCGGCGGCGGAACGAGCGACCGGAACCTGACGATCTCGGTGATGAGCTTCGGGTTCAAGAACGGCGTGCCTACCGACGCGGACCTGGTGTTCGATGTGCGGTTCCTGCCCAATCCACACTTTGTGCCGGAGTTTCGGAAGCTGACGGGCAAGCACCCCAAGGTGGCGAAGTTTGTGAGGGACTTTCCGCAGACGGGGGAGTTCCTGGACAAGGCGACGGACATGCTGACGTTTCTGCTGCCGCACTACATCCAGGAAGGGAAGAGCTACCTGACGGTGGGGATCGGGTGCACGGGTGGGCAGCACCGTTCGGTGATGATTACCGAGGAGCTGAAGAAGCGGCTGAATGCGGCGGGGTATCGGGTGAAGGCGGCGCACAGGGATATGCCGCGGTAGACCGGCGGGTGCGGGAGGGGAACGAGCTCAGAGCTTTGAGCTGTTCAGCCCAGAGCAGAGCAGGTCCAGGACCCGGGCAGAGCTAGAATGGCGGAGATGAACTTCGGCTGTTGGATCGACGAGGCAGCGCGGGCATGAAGCGGATTTGGAGGCTGCTTCGATACCTGCGGCCGTATATGCCGCTTTGGATCGTGTCCGTGGTGCTGATGGCGGTGGTGGGCGCCATGGGTACGTTCCGCACGCTGCTGGTGAAGCCGATTTTCGACAATGTGCTGAACGGCAATCTTTCGCCGGACATCGTGCTGATGTTCCAGGTGCCGAACACAAGGTTTACGGTGAACCTGCAGCGGCTGGTGCCGCACCATTTTCACAATGCGTGGGTAGTGGTGGCGGTGGCGCTGATCGGGTCGGCGGTGATCAAGTCCATCTGCGATTACCTGGGGACGCTGCTGGCGAGTTACACGGGCTTTGGGATGACCACCGACCTCCGCAATGACCTGTACCGGTCGATGCTGGAGCGGTCCACCGCTTTTTACCAGAAGCACGCGACGGGCACGCTGGTCTCGACACTGGTGAACGATGTGGACAAAGTGCAGGCAGCGCTCGCCAACGTCATGAGCGACTTCCTGCAGCAGTTCTTCACGTTGATCTTCACGGTGGCGGGCGTCATCCTGGTGGGCGGGCGGCTGGCGTGGATTCTGCTGTTGTTTGTACCGGTGGTGGTGCTGTCGTTCAAACGCATTGGGCGGGATGTGCGGAGGACGACGCGGCGCGGGCAGGACAAGCTGGCGGAGATCCAGAACATTCTGCATGAAACGATCACGGGCAACGGGATCGTGAAAGCGTTCGGGATGGAACGCTGGGAGATGAACCGGTTTCGCGGCGCGGCGGACCGGCTAAAGAATGCGAACATGCGGTCGGTGCGGGTGCAGTCGATCAGCTCGCCGCTGATGGATTTTTTCGGCGCGGTGGCGATAGCGCTGCTGCTGTTTCTGGGGCGCGGGCGCATCCTGGCGCACCAGATGACGCCGGGGTCGTTTGTGGCGTTCCTCTTCCTGACGTTCACGCTGTACGACCCGGCGCGCAAGATGGCGGCGTTCTACAACAGCTTCCAGCAGGCGATCGGGGCAAGCGATGAGATCTTCCGCTTTATGCACGCGGTGGACCGGGTGCAGGAGCGCAAGCGCGCGGTGAAGCTGGAAGGGTTTGAGAAGCGGATCGACTTTGCGGATGTGTGCTTCCGCTATGAACGCGAGGGCGAGGCGAAGGATGTGCTGCGGGGCGTGTTCCTGACGGTGAAGCGCGGCGAAGTGGTGGCGCTGGTGGGGCCGAGCGGGGCGGGCAAGAGCACGCTGATGAACCTGCTGCCCAGATTCTTCGACGTGACGGGCGGACACATCCTGATCGATGGGCACGATGTGCGCGACCTTACGCTGCGGTCGTTGCGGAAACAGATCGGTTAGGTGACGCAGGAGACGGTGCTGTTCAACGACACGGTGCGGAACAACATTGCGTATGGGCAGCCGCATGTGCCGATGGAGCGCGTGGAAGCGGCGGCCAAGGCGGCGTTTGCGCATGAGTTCATCAGCGCGCTGCCGGAGGGCTACGACACGATGGTGGGCGAGAAAGGCGCGCGGCTTTCGGGAGGCGAGCGGCAGCGGCTGGCGATTGCGCGCGCGCTGCTGAAGGATGCGCCGATCCTGGTGCTGGATGAGGCGACCTCGGCGTTGGACACGGAGAGCGAAGCGGCGGTACAGGCGGCGCTGGGGAACCTGATGCAGGACAGGACGGTGCTGGTGATTGCGCACCGTCTCTCCACGGTGCGGCGGGCGGACCGGATTGCGGTGATGGAAGCTGGGCGGATTACGGAGATGGGCACGCATGAGGACCTGCTGGAACTGAAGGGGACGTATCACCGGCTATATAACATGCAGTTTGGGGGGGACGCGCCGGCAGCGGAGGAGGAAGAGGTTGACGCGGGTGTGGAGTTGGCGGGTGTGGAGGGGACGGCCTAGAGTGATGCGGGAGCCGGTCCATGCGTGGGCAGCCTCGCCGGTCCCAAATACAGGGGTCTCTCCACTCCGGCCGCAAAAGCGCGGCCTCCGGTCGAGATGACAAGCGTTGCAGGTTAGCGAAGAAATGCCCAGGGGAGTGAACGAGAGGACCATGGCGGGGATACTGTTCATCATTTCGGCGCCGAGCGGGTCGGGGAAATCGACTCTGGTGGGCGAAGTGCGCAGGTTGGTGGATGGCTTGGACTTCTCGGTCTCCTTTACGACGCGGGCTCCGCGTGGGTCGGAAGAAGATGGGCGGGAGTATCACTTCACGACGCGCGCGGAGTTCGAACGCATGATCGCGGCGGGCGAGTTCCTGGAGTGGGCCGAGGTGTTTGGGAACTACTACGGAACGGCGCTGGCGGCGCTTGACCACGCACGCGCGCAGGGCAGGGACCTGCTGCTGGACATCGATGTGCAGGGCGCGGTGCAGGTGATGGAGAAGATGCCTACAGCGGTGTCGATCTTCATCCTGCCGCCGAACCCGCGGACGCTGGAGATGCGGCTGCGCAACCGGAGCCAGGCGGAAGGCATGACGCAGGAAAGCGTCATTGAGCGTCGGCTCTCGCAGGCACGGCATGAGCTGCAGCGGCTGAGGGCGTACAAGTATGCGCTGGTGAATGACCAGCTTGATCTGGCGGCGGCGGAGATGCGCGCGGTGGTGTTGTGCGAGCGTGGCGACACGGGCGAGGTGCAGGCAAACGCTTCGCAGTGCAGGACCGATGCGCCGTCTGCGCGGCTGCGGTCGGCACTGGAGAGTTTTGAAACGGCTGCGGCTTTGTGAGGGGCGGCCCTGAATGGCTCACCTCAGGAGCTGAAGCCCGCATGGAGAGCGCTTGTACGGCAGGGCTGAAGCCCCGCCCCGCCGAAGCTCAATCCAGGTCGGAGTAGGATGGGTTGTAACGGCAGCCGTGGCAGATGCACTATGTGCTCGCAGCATAGGAGGGTTTCGGTCCATGCAGTTGAACGATTCGATGGGAAACAAGTACAGCCTGGTGAAAGGCGCGGCGCGGCGGGCGCGGCAATTGCAATCAGGGGCACCGGCGCTAGGCGTTTCGAGCAGCACGAAGGTGTGCCGGGTGGCGGAAGATGAACTGCGGAGCGGCAGGGTGACATACAGCCTGGTGGCCAAGAAGCCGGACATGGCAAAGGAATCGTAACCGGACTCGATGGGCGTAGAAGCGGGCAAAGCTGTCGAGCAGATCCACGCGTACGTGCAGTACCTGCGTGAGCTTGGGATTTATGACCTGTATCAGCGTGCCGACCCCCGGACGGTTCTGCCGGAAGAGGCGCGTGAGGCGCTTCTTCGCGAGGCGGGCCAGCGTGTGAATGCGCGGCCAGGCTCGACTTTGCCGCGAGTGACTGGGCAGGGTGCAGCGGCAATGCCGGCACGAACGCCTGTGGAACCTGTAAGGCCTTCCGTAACGACCGAACGCGCCGGCGTGGCGCCTCGTGACCAGAGGCCGCAGGCCGCGGGTGCGCGTCCGCCCAGTCAGCCGCCCAAGCCAATGTCTGGTCCGCCAGCAAGAGCGGCGTTGACGGGCAGCGCTTCGCCCGCTGAGACGAAGAGCTACTTCGATATCGAGCCGCCTACGCCGGGGCTGCCTCCGGAGCTTGCCGCCCCTATGCCCAAACCTGTTTCGTTCGACCAGCTTGCGCCGCTGCCAGCGCAGACCGTACCCGCCGGTGAGCGTGCCGCCGCGCTTCAGGCCGTGCGCACGGAGATTGGGGATTGTACGCGGTGTCCGCTGGCCTATGCGGGGCGGCACAACATTGTGTTTGCGGATGGCGACCCGAGTGCGCGGCTGATGTTTGTGGGGGAAGGCCCCGGCGCGGATGAAGACGCGATCGGGCTGCCGTTTGTAGGCAAGGCCGGGCAACTGCTGAACAACATGATCTCGGCGATGGGTGTGAAGCGCGAGGAAGTGTATATCGCGAATATCGTGAAGTGCCGGCCGCCGGGGAACAGGACGCCGGAGTTTGTGGAAGCGACGACGTGCTCGCAATTTCTGGTGAAGCAGATCGATGTCGTGCGGCCGCAGGTGATCGTGGCGCTGGGGTCGACGGCGGCGACGTACCTGCTGGGCGTGCGGCAGTCGCTGAGCTCGCTGCGCGGGCGGTGGCATGCGTCGCGCGGAGCGAAGGTGCTGGTGACGTATCATCCGGCGTTTCTGCTGAGGGACCCTCGGCAGAAAGGCGAGGCGTGGAAGGACCTGCAAATGGCGATGGTGGAGCTTGGGTTAAAGGGCGCGACGAAGGGCTAGTTGCGGGCAGCTTATGGGACTGAGGTTGAGCTGAGGTTGTGCAAGTTCGTGAGTTGGATTGGAACAAGCTTGGAGCTGTTCTCGCTAAGGTGTAGTCGCCCTCGCCTGATGCGTTCGTTCCGCTGCAAGCAGACTACAGAGATCCTGCGCTGCGCTCAGGATGACGCCTTTCTACACGAAAGTGTAGCGGTACTTCAGGCAAGATGCGGATGACACTCGTGGTGTGGCTCGCGTCGGAGCGATGGAAGATTTCAGTTATCGTCTGTTCCGTCGCTGTCGTCGTCCGCGGAGTCGGAGCTGCTGTCGTCTGAATCGTTGAAGCTGCTGTCGTCTGAATCGTCAGAGCTGTGGTCGTCGTCGGTGTCCTGGTTGGTGTCGGCGAAGCCGTGGGCTGTGTCTTCGCGGCTGGCGTCGTGGCCTGGTTTGTAGAAGCTGTCATCGTCGCGATCGCGGGAGCTGTCGTCGCGCTCGTGATGGTGAGGCTCCTCGTTGTCGTAGTAGTTGTTGACGACTGTTTCGGAAGGGCGGCTATCGGCGAAGCCGTAGCCGCCCTGATCAAAAAAACCGCCACCATGGTGGTGCCCGAAACCGTGAAAGAGGGACTCAACTGTTTCGACGGCAATTTCGCCCATGGCGACACCCGCGGCAGTCTGCATGGCGCCCTGGAGGAAGCCTCCGCCGCCGCCTCCGAGTAGGCCTCCGCCGCCGCCCATGCTCATACCCATGCCCATCGGCGAAGCGCCCCATCCGGGGGGTTGGCCCTGGCCGTAGCCATAGCCTCCATAGGCCGGGGCGCCGAAGGTTGGCGCTCCGTAAGGCGCGGGCGGATAGCCGGGTTGGCCGTAGGGCGGCTGGCCTGAAGCGGTGGGTCCGAAGACCGGAGCGTAGCCCTGCTGGTTATATGGGGGCGGAGGGTAGTTCGATTGGCTGTAGCCGGGTTGACCGTAGCCTGGTTGGGCGTAACTGGGTTGGGCGTAGCCGGGCTGACCGTAGCCTGACTGGCCGGGAGCAGGCTGACCGTAAGGGGCAGGTGGGTAGCCCTGGTTGCTGACTGCCTGCCAGCTCTGGCCGGGTTGGGACGGGGCGGGTGGTTGATCGGGCTGCGCCGGCTGAGTTGGGGCAAGGAAGCTTCCAGATGGGCTCCCACTTGGCGAGTTGACTGCGGCGGGATCGCCGCCCTGAGCACGGAGCCGATCGAGCTCGGCCTGCATGGCCTGGAGGCGGGCCTGCGCCTGCTCCATTCCATACTTCTGGACGATGACGGTCTGGGCGAGGACGTAGAGGGCGTCGGGTGAACTGCTGAGGCCCTGCTGGAGGCGCTGCTCGGCATCGGCATCCTTGTTCTGGACGGGAGTGGATCGGATGCGGTTGACGAGCTCGTCGATGAGCTGCTGTTCCTGTGCGGTCATGGCGGGGAAGATTTCTCCTGCTGCCAAGAGTACGCCGCGCGTCGTCGGCGGTTCCACTGGAGCGACGCGAAAAGGAAGCCGCGAAGGCATAGCGGGACTTTGAACGGGTGCGGAAGCCTGTTAGACTGTGGGACGTGGCAGACGAGCGTTGTGCGCCCTGAAGGCGCGCGCGGGAAGTCTGTGGTGTGGGGCTGTAGCTCAGCTGGGAGAGCGCCTCGTTCGCAACGAGGAGGTCAGCGGTTCGATCCCGCTCAGCTCCACCAATCACTTCTCTGGCGTGGTGGGACGCGCCGTTCTTGGACAGCAATATGCAGCCTTGGCGCTTCGGCTAACGCGGGGGGATGCCTTCGTTAGCTTAGTCGGCCCTGCGCTGCGGTTAGTATGAGGCTCCGTGGATAAGCGCGTGAACAAACGTTCGTTCGCGCTGCTATGATTCACCACGCGGTGATTGGCCGACGTGTAAGCGACTGCAGGAGTGATGGCTTGCGAGTGAAGGATGTCATCGAGGCGCTTCGCAAGGCTTCAAGCAATGCGTGGCAGGATGCGCCGTGGGATGGACTGCAGGCCGGAAGCATGGAGGCGGCAGTAACGGGGGTCGCGGTAGCGTGGTCGCCGGAGATCTCGGTGCTGCGGGAGGCGAAGGCGCGTGGGTGCAACCTGCTGCTGGTGAAAGATCCGCTGTACTGGTTCGAGTCGTCAACGCCTGGGTCTACGAGGGATTCGATACCACGTGTGACGGAGGGCTCTGCCGGGGCTACGTCTTGGAGCGTGGTCGAAGGCACTTCGCTGTACAAGCTGAAGAAGGAACTGGTGGAGAGCAGCGGGCTGAATGTTGTGCGGGTTGCGCAGAACTGGGATGGAGCGTCTTCGCGCTCGCTGCATGGGTTGCTAAAGGCTTTGCGGTGGAGCGAGGGGAAGAGCTTTGTTGCGGATGACCACACGCCCCAGGTGAAGACGAGTGTGGTGGAGGTGCCGGCTCGGACGCTCGTGGAGCTTGCGGGCTATGCGCGGGATCGTACGGGCGGCAAGAGTGTGCGGGTGCTGGGCGAGCGCAGTGCGATGGTGCGCCGGGTGGCGGTGCATCCCGCGTACCTGACGGTAGAGGCGGCGACGCGGATTGGGCAGGCTGCCGGGGTGGATGCCGTGATCACCGGCGAAGGGTGCGAGTGGGAGAGCTTTGAGTACTTCGAGGACTGGATCGATAGCGGGCGTGGGAAGGGACTGATCATGCTTGGGCTGGCGGTGGTTTCGGACACGGCTGCGGCGGAGTTCGCGCAGTGGGTGCGGGGCGTGGTGGGTCCGGTCAGGGTCGAGTTCCTGCCGGTGGGCGATCCGTTTACGCCGGTGCACGCGGGAGGGCTGCGCGCATGAGCGATGTTTGGAGCAGACGGGACTTTGCGAAGTCAGCGGCCCTTGCGGCTGCGGCGGCGGTGCTTCCCCAAGCCGGCCGGGCCCAGGCGGGGAGTGCTTTGACGGCGGCACAGGTGGTGGAGCAAATCAAGCAGGCTCTGCATATGAGCTGGGACGCGAAGACGTACCGCGACACGTTCAAGGCGGGCGATCCGAATACGCCGGTGAAGGGGGTCGCGGCGTGTTTCATGGACACGCTGGATGTGCTGAAGCGGGCGCAGCGGCAGGGACTGAATTTCGTGATCACACATGAGCCGACGTACTGGACGGATGCCGATTTGCAGGAGCCCATCAAGGCGGATTCGCTGTATCTGCAGAAGCTGCGGTTTGTGCAGGACAACGGGATGGTGGTGTGGCGGATTCACGATCACTGGCATCGCGTGGCGCCGGAGCCGATGCAGGCGGGCAATAACGAACTGTTGAAGTGGCCGAACGATCCTGCCGATCCCCGGGTAGACCGGCTGCCCCCGACAAAGCTGCGCGCCGTGGCGGAACAGGTGGCGCAGCGGCTGTATTCGCGCAGTGTGCGGATTGTTGGGGACCCGGAGATGAGGGTCGAGACGGTGGCTCGCGGAGGCCATACGCTGGGCGGCAACATTGCCGCGCTGCAGCGCGCGGACGTGGCTTTGTCGTTCGAGGTGCGCGAGTGGGAGTCGGTGGAGTATGCGCGGGACCTGATCGCGTCGGGCGCGCGAAAGGGCATGATCGTGATTGCGCATGAGGTGGGGGAAGAGGCCGGGATGGAGTTGTTCACGCGATGGATGAACGACGCGGTCCCCGGCGTCACGACGCGCTTTGTTCCGACTCATGACCGCATGTACCTGGTGTGAACCGCGTGGGTGCGGTGGGGACGGGCTGGTCGCGTAAGCTCAAAGAGTTGTGGCGATGACGGAACAGGGGAGCGGCGAGAAAAGCTGTTGTGCACCGTCCTGCGGCAGGCAGGCGGGCGCTGCCATTCCTTATGGCCATAGTGCAGTGCGAGCCGACAGAGAGGCGACACTGGCGGGCATGGTGTCGCTGCCGGGAGGCACGTTCCTGATGGGAACCGACTACCCGGAGGGCTTTCCTGTGGATGGCGAAGGGCCGGTTCGTCCGGTAACGCTGGACCCTTTCTACATCGATGCTTGTCCGGTCACAAATGAGCAGTACGCGGCGTTCGTTGCGGAGACTGGATACAAGACAGAGGCGGAGCGGTTTGGGTGGTCGTTTGTGTTCTGGGCACATGTGCCGTCGGCTCGCTTCGAGGCGCTGGTGCAGGACACTGTGGCGGCGGCTCCGTGGTGGTGCTGTGTGCCGGGAGCATGCTGGCGAGCGCCGGAGGGGCCGGGGTCCGATGTTCAGGGCCGCGGCGAGCATCCGGTGGTGCATGTGAGCTGGAATGACGCGCAGGCGTACTGCGCATGGGCGGGTAAGAGCCTGCCGAGCGAAGCGCAGTGGGAGTATGCGGCGCGGGGCGGGCTGGAACAGAAGCTGTATCCATGGGGAGACAAGCTGCGTCCGGGGGGAAAGCACTACTGCAATATCTGGCAGGGGGAGTTTCCGAAGCGCGATACGGCGGACGACGGGTACGCAGGGACGTGTCCGGTCAGGGCGTTTCCGGCGAACGGGTTTGGGCTCTACTCGATGACGGGGAACACGTGGGAGTGGTGTGCGGACTGGTTTTCCGCCGAGTCGCATCGTGAGGTGGCGGCGTTGAACCCGACCGGGCCCGGCACGGGAGCGGCGCGGGT
>CAXSHQ010000085.1:0-14949 GCA_964236875.1 uncultured Acidobacteriaceae bacterium
TGGTTCGCTTCGGCGATGTTTCCAAGGGACAGCGCAAGGTCTACGTCACCGCGGACAACGGCCAGGAAGAGGAGTACAGCGTTCCTCGCGGTGTTTACATCAACGTGCAGGAAGGCGAGCGGCTCCGCGCCGGCGACGCCCTGATCGACGGCCCCCGCAACCCGCATGACATCCTCGATGTCCTCGGCGAGCGCGAGCTGCAGATCTACCTCGTCAACGAAATCCAGGAGGTCTATCGTCTCCAGGGCGTGTCCATCTCGGACAAGCACATCGAGACCATCGTCCGCCAGATGCTTCGTTGGGTCCGCATCGAGGAAGTCGGCGACTCCAACTTCCTGCTCGAACAGCAGATCGACCGCTTCCGGTTCAACGCGGAAAACACCCGCGTGCTCATGGAAGGCGGTCGCCCGGCCATCGGCCGTCCGCTGCTGCTCGGCATCACCAAGGCGTCGCTCTCCACCGACAGCTTCATCTCGGCGGCGAGCTTCCAGGAGACCACCCGCGTCCTCACCGAAGCCAGCATCAACGGCTCCGTCGATACGCTCCGCGGACTCAAGGAAAACGTCATCGTAGGCCGCTTGATCCCGGCTGGCACGGGTATGGAGTACTACCGCAACGTCCAGCTCTCCCCAGAGCTCGAAGAAGCGGCTGCCCAGATCCAGGCCGAAGTCCAGGAAGCCCACGAAGCCGAAGAGCGCGAGCTTGAGCAGATGCGCATGGAAGGCGAACAGGAAGAGATGGGCGCGGAAATCGTCTAACCGCAAGCCTCAGCAACAACCAGAACGGCAGGGCGCGAGCCCTGCCGTTCTGGTTTGCCTTTCTTGTTGTCATTCCCGCAGGGAATCTGCGTTTCGGCCCGTCACTGCTCTTCTGGGTAGAGTCGCCTCTCTCTCTCTCTCTCCGGTATTGGGGCATTGTGAAGAGACCGTGTGCAACCTTCTTCGCGAAGCCGCACCGCCGCTGAAAAGTGCAGAAGGCGCGACGACATACCAGCCTGGGCCGAAGACCCAGGTGAGCGTGTCTTCAGGTACAGGAGCGCAGAAGGCGCGACATATAGAGGCTGGGGAGTCGGCAGAGAATCCTGCGTCCGCATACCCAAGACCCGCAGCAGCCGCAACTGCTGCCGAATCTTCGGGCGCACGTGCGCGTTTCTAAGATGGGATCGCGTGCGTAGCCGCTCGTGCGCAACAGCATGAGCGAACACGCGTGATCGGCGGAAAGCTGTCAAGCCCTGCTTCCTGTAAAAAGTCCCTAAGTGCAACAAAGCAAAGGCGAGAAACTCTTAAGAAAACAGACAGCGAATTTAGGTCAATTTGCTAGACTTGAATATAGCCCTCTCAGCGAAACAGGAAGCCATACTCCTCACGCGGAGTAATTTCCGCCCTGCAACCGAGATGCGCTCAACTCTTAATCGAGCACCTGGCCACGAGCTCAGATATTAATTCCCGCAATTGCAATACTTTGCGGCTAAGTAGCCGCGTTTTCAACACTTTGCCAGATATACCTAGCCGTAACTTGTGGCAAACATTAGACTTGGTGCCAAATACCCATCGGAGGGGTGGGGGGCAGCGCGCCGGGAAGTGTCTGAGCCGCAGAGAGCGGGATCGGGAACCGATGCTCACTCTCCCGATCCATCACGAAGCTTCTCTTTGTTCTGCCTGGAGTTCCGCGGCAATCTCTGCCAGCCGAGCCCGGTTGCGCGCTGGAAGGAATGGATGGATGAGAAGTTGATACGCCCCTCCGCCGATCACCCCTCCGATCAGCGGACCGAGGATCGGTATCCACCAGTAGCCCTGCGGCGAAGGCAGTGCGGCCGGCCCCCAGCCTGCGAAGAAGCAGAACAGGCGCGGCCCGAAATCGCGCGCAGGGTTGATGGCCCAGGCCTCCAGGTAGCCCATGGAAGCGCCGATCGTCGCCACCAGGAAGCCGATGATCAGCGCGCCGGAGTTCGCGCCGGGCGCCTGCTCGTTGTACTGCTCGGTGATGGCGAAGATGCCGAACAGGAGAAAGGCGGTGAGGATGATTTCATCGCCGAAGGCGTGCAGCGGAGTGACGGCAAGCCCCGGATGCGTGAAGAACACACCCGCTGCACCGCCGGCCGTGCGCAAGGAATGATGGGCGGCGTTGAACTGATCGATGACTGGGCTGAACAGCACATACACGATCGTCGCGCCGACGAAACCGCCCGCCACCTGGGCTGCGCAGTAAGGGATCACTTTCCGCCAGGAGAACTTCCGGAAGCAAGCGAGTGCCAGGGTGACAGCTGGGTTGGCATGGCAGCCGCTGATGGAGCCCGTGCAGTAGATCGCGAGCATCACGGCCAATCCCCACGCGATGCAGACGCCCCAGTACGCCTGCTGATACGGGCTGGGGTCATACAAGCTGTACATCGCGGCCACGGAATCCCCGAACGCAATGATGATGCACATGGCTACTGCTTCCGCAATCAGCTCTCCGACAAACGCCTTCTTCATAGTCGTGACCTTTCCGTTTTCCGCAACCGTGCCGCGTTACTCTACCCAGTCGAAGGAGCGGGTGACTGCCTTCTTCCACTGACTGTAGAGATAGCTTCGCCTGGACTCGTCCAGTTGCGGGGTCCAGGTCTTGTCCACACTCCAGTTCTCAACTAGGTCTCCGGTATCGAGGTAGAAGCCGCTGCACAGGCCGGCGGCGTAAGCTGCGCCCAGTGCTGTAGTCTCGCGCATGACCGGACGCAGCACATGGCGATCCAGCAGATCGGCCTGAAACTGCATCAGCATGTCGTTTGCCACCATGCCGCCATCCGTTCGCAGCTGATCGAGCCGGATGCCTGAGTCCGCTTCCATCGCCTCGACCACTTCACGAGTCTGGAAGGCCGTGGCTTCCAGCACGGCGCGCGATGTGGCCCTTGTTCGCGTACCGCGTGAGCCCCGTAATTACCCCACGCGCGCTGTCGCGCCAATATGGCGCATACAGGCCTGAGAAAGCAGGTACTATGTACACATCACCGTTGTCTTCAACGCTTGCCGCCAAGGACTCGATCTCTTCCGAGCGCTGGATAAGGCCAAGGTTGTCCCGTACCCACTGCACCAGCGCCCCGGTGATCGCGATAGAACCTTCCAGCGCATACTGCACGGGAGCATCGCCGAAGCGGTACGCCAGCGTGGTGAGAAGCCCGTTCTTGGAGAGCACTTTTCTATCGCCTGTGTTCATCAACAGGAAGCAGCCGGTCCCGTAGGTGTTCTTCACCTGGCCGGGCTTGAAGCAGGTCTGTCCCACCAGTGCGGCGTGCTGATCTCCCAGAACGCCGCCGATCTGCACACCACGAAGGCTGGTGACCGCCAGCGTGCCGAAGTGGCTGGAGCTGGAGCGGATTTCCGGCATCATTGCGCGCGGGATTTTGAAGATACGAAGCAGCTCATCGTCCCACTGGAGGGTATCGAGGTCCATCAGCTGCGTGCGGCTTGCGTTGGTCACATCGGTGAGGTGAACGCCACCCTGCGTGCCGCCCGTGAGATTCCAAAGGAGGAATGCATCGATGTTGCCAAACAGAAGATCACCGCGTTCCGCACGGGTACGCGCGCCTGCCACATGATCAAGGATCCAGCGAATCTTCAGCCCGGAGAAGTACGTCGCCAGCGGCAAGCCTGTTTTTGCGGCGAAGCGATTCTGGCCGCCATCCGCAGAGAGCTCGGCGATGTACTCTCCCACGCGTGTGTCCTGCCACACGAGCGCGTTGTAGACCGGTTCTCCGGTGTGGCGATCCCACACTACCGCTGTTTCGCGCTGGTTGGCCACGCCGATCGTGGCGATGTCTCCAGGTCCAAGGTTCGCCGAGGCACATGCCGCGTCGATGACTTCCAACGCGCGACGCCAGATCTCCAGCGGGTTGTGCTCCGCCCATCCGGGCTGCGGGTATATCTGCTCATGTTCCCGTTGCGCCTGCGCGACCACGCGACCGCGGCGATCGAAAACCATGAACCGTGTACTGGTGGTTCCTTGATCCAAAGCCCCGAGATACTGCGGCATGGCATGCTCCATGGAGACGGTATTCAGCAAATCAGCAAGCCGAAAAGATCGTCGCCCGCCAGACGTGCATGCTAACGGCAGGGAGGGTGATTGCGCCAGAGAAAGATATCTTTTCAGTGGTGCTCCCCTGCCGACCTGCTCAGGTGGTTCTGGCATCATCGACGGCTTCTTCAGCGGCACGCCACGAACGCCCGTGGAGGCAAACGGGCTTTCTCGGGGATACGCTGTCTCACCATGGTGCTTCGCTGCTTACCGTGAGCCTGCGAGAGCGCAGCTCATCCAGCGTGCCGTTTGACAGAGCCAAACACGAGCGATAGGGTTACCGCTTACGCGGCCGCAGCCATATTCACCCGGAGCAG
The DNA here is from genome assembly GCA_964236875.1 of uncultured Acidobacteriaceae bacterium. GTDB lineage: Bacteria > Acidobacteriota > Terriglobia > Terriglobales > Acidobacteriaceae > Granulicella. The sequence continues at coordinate 4,368 of CAXSHQ010000085.1, forward strand.
AGTCATGGCATTCGCAAAATCAATCAAGACCATCGTCACGGACAGCCACTTCCTTGTTCCGTTTTGCGTTCTGGTTGCCGGCGTCGTGCTGCTGGTGGTCCTGCACTAGAAACGACGGCGGACAGCACAAAGGAGGACGTACATGGGCGCAACCGCAGTCAGCACGACCTTGAGCACTACGGGCAAGGGCCGGCTCTCGCTTCACGGCCTGGGCGTGATCTGTGGGCTGACAGCCGGTGTTTGGCTGGGCGCGGCCGAAGCCCCTACGAAGCTGGTGAACGCAGGCTTCTCCCCCTTTGCGATCTCGCTTTGCATGGTTGCCGGTGTTTTCACCGCACGGTGGACGTTCCCCACGCTGCTGAAAGGAACGTCGTACGTTTTTGCGGACCTCGCGGAGAAGAAGCACCTGATCGTGTGGGCCCTGCTGGCGGGCGCGCTCTGGGCGGTGGCCAACACACTTACCGTCTTCGCCATTCGTGACGTAGGCCTGGCGGTCGCATTTCCTATGTGGAACGCGAACTCGCTGATCGGTCTTTTTTGGGGACGCGTGCTGTTCCGCGAGTTGGAAGGCGCGAGCGGACGTAACATCGCGAAGGTCGTGCTGGGCGGCGTGACGATCGTCATCGCGGCCGTGATGCTCGGTTTCAGCACGCTGCACGGCGGAGCAATGGGTCAGCATTCAGTGCGTGGCATCGCTGCCGCACTGGGCGCCAGCCTGATGTGGGGCACCATGTATGTGCCGTACCGGAAGGCTTACCTCAGTGGCATGAATCCACTCTCTTTCGTGACAGCGTTTACGGTCGGCGAGCTGGGGACTGTGCTGGCGCTCACACTGGTTCTCGATGGTGGCATCCACTCCTCTGCATTTCGCTTGTTTCATATGCCGGGCGTGCTCTTCTGGCTGTTCTTGGGTGGCTTCGTCTGGGTCATTGGCGATCTCTTCCAGCAGTTTGCGGCGAAATATCTGGGCATCGGGCGCGGTATTCCGCTGTCCAATACCAACCAGCTTTGGGGCCTTGCATGGGGAGCGCTCGTGTTCGGTGAGTTGGCTACCGCAGACCACCAGCACATGCTGCTGGTCATTGGCGGCTCGGTGCTGATGATCTTCGGCGCGCTCGCCATCAGCACTGCCGTAGCTTCCGCCAAGGAGCACAGCTCCACCAACGAAGCCGTTGCACGTGAGTGTGACCGGTATGGTCTGGACTACAACAAGACTTTGCTTGCTCAAGCTGGCGACGAGTTCGGCAGCAAAGAAGAAGGGCGCCGATGGTGGGACTATGCCATTGTTGCAGTCGCTACGGCGGTGTTTGTCACGCTGGGTCTTCGCGCGGTGGTGCCGCCGTTGCAGATGGATCTTCGCTGGGTTGCCGCACTAGGAGCGATGCTGGTGCTAAGCCTGGTTATCGGTGGATGGAGTCTTTGGCGGCGTACAAGATTCAGCTAGCGGGGCCATTCAGTCAACGGGCCGCGCGTGTTTCTGTCGCGTAGGCTAGACGGCATTGCCTGTGGGATGATCGTGGGGTGCAACCATGGCAGTCCGGCTCAAGGACATAGCGCGAGATCTAGGCGTTTCCGTAGTAACCGTCTCCAAGGTCCTCCGTGGCAACGCGGACATCGGGGACACCACGCGTAAGCGCGTTCTGAAGCGCATGAAGGAGCTGAACTACCAGCCCAACATGATGGCGCGAGGACTGGCCAGCGGCCGCACCTACACGGTCGGTCTCGTTGTGCCCGACCTCGTGCATCCGTTCTTTGCGGAGTTCGCCAAATCCCTTGGCGGCGTCTTGCGCACGCATCGGCGCGCCCTGGTGCTCTCCTCCTCTGAGGAAGACCCCGAGATCGAGCGGCAGGAGATCCGTACCCTTCTCAGCAGAGGCGTCGACGTCCTCCTGATCGCCTCTTGCCAAGCCAAACTGCGCAATTTCTACGAGCTTGACGACCGCACGCCCTACCTGCTGTTCGACCGTAACTTCCCGCACCTGGCGGCGCATTTCGTCGGCTCGGACGATGTTGTCGTTGGCGAGATGGCGACGCGGCACCTGATCGAAACCGGCCGCAAGCGCATCGCGCATATCGGCGGCAAGAACACGAGCCCATCCTTTGATCGTCTGCGCGGATACCGCAATGCGCTCGTCCAGGCCGGTCTGCCGAGCCCGGATAACCTCGTGGTGATCAATGAGCGCCTGGAAGAGGGCGGTGACGCTGTGGGCTTTCGAGCCATGAACGAGCTGCTAAAGGTCAGACCTCGTCCCGACGCTGTGTTCTGTTACAACGATCTGACCGCGATCGGCGCAATCGATGCTGCCCTGCAGGCGGGTCTGCGCGTACCGCAGGATGTTGCCTTCATCGGCTGCGGCAACCTGCGCTACGCCAACTACCTGAGAGTGCCACTGAGTTCCGTCGACCATGACACTTCTGAGCTGGGCCGGGTAGCAGGAGAGTTCGCGCTCTCCCTTTCGGCGGAGCCGCAGCAGGAGCCGAAGAGTGTGCTTGTTCCGTCGAAGCTGGTGATCCGCGAATCCAGTGTCAGTGCCTCCTGAGCCAGTGCGCCGGCAACAGCTTCCGTCCACCTCCACGTCCATATCGCTTGCGAAAGCTTTGCTCTAGCACGTATAGTTCCTTGAAAGTTACCGATAACGTAACGTCGTCAGCGATCCAGAGGAGGATATTCAATGGCCACCACCGCAGTTTCTCTTGAAGCCCCACTGAAAGACATGGACGAGTGGGATGACTTTCTGACTGGCCGCTATCAGGAAGGCAAAAGCGAGGACCAGTTCCGTCAATACGATGCGACTGCGACACCCGGCGTGGCGGAGTTCTACCGGCTTAACCACCAGTTCCAGACTTACGACTACGTGATGACCAAAGAGAAGGAGTACTTCGGTCTGAACAAAGGCATGAAGTCCATCTGGGAGGCTGCGGAGTTCCTGAATACGCTCGTCGATGACAGCGACCCGGACACCGACCTCACGCAGATCGAGCACCTGCTGCAAACCTCCGAAGCCATCCGCAAGGACGGCCATCCTCGCTGGTTCGTGCTGACCGGCTTCATCCACGATCTTGGCAAAGTGCTTTGCCTCTGGGGCGAGCCGCAGTGGGGCGTAGTGGGCGACACCTTCCCCGTGGGCTGCGCGTACTCCAAGGACATCGTTTTCCCCGAATACTTCCGCAGCAATCCCGACATTCACAACCCGGTCTACCGGACCAAATATGGCGTTTATGAGACAAACTGTGGGCTTGACAAGGTGCATCTCTCGTTCGGCCACGACGGGTACATCGGCGAAGTGATGAAGCGATATATGCCGGAGGAATCGCTCTACATGCTGCGGTATCACTCGTTTTATGCGGCGCATCGGCATGGAGCGTATCGCCACCTGATGAACGATCACGACGTGGAAATGCTGGAGTGGGTGAACAAATTCAATGTGTATGACCTGTACTCCAAAGGCCATACCAAGCCGGACATGAAAGCCCTGAAGCCCTACTATGACGACCTGTTTGCGGAGTTCTTTCCCGAAAAGATCGCGTGGTAGCTGTCAGCCGACTTTAAGGCACAAGCCCTGCAAGCGTCCCTGCTTCAGGGCTTTGCTGCGAGTGAATGAAACAGAAGCCCCCTTGCGGCATGCTGAACCGATTCCTACGTTCCTCTACTGCTTCGTGGGGCGCGACTTCTACCAGCCGCGATGCCTGAGGATGCCGCTCTTGAAGCTCATGCGATCAGGCCATGAATCGTCAGTTCGCGCTAAAGCCGCAAAGCTGCTCGCCAACCGAAAAAACGATGTGGAATCTGCTATTCGCGCTACACTTTCACGTTAGCGGTGTCGTAGTTATTTCTCTTGACACTCGCGCCAGCGGTGCGTACTGTTTCGCCGACCCACAAACGCGTAAAAAGCGAGCTGTTCACCGCTCCTTCACACGGGACTGATAGAACAACTCAAACACCGCAAGAGGAACAATTTTATGCAGACGAACGAAGCCAAGATGCTCCCGCGCAAGACAGACAGCCAAACGAAACCGACTGGCCTGCCCAGCTCAACGCTCTGGTTCTTCGTGGTGGCGGTGCTGATGGTGCTGCTGACCGGCACGAAGACCTTTGCCCAGTTCGAGTCTGCCTCGGTGCTCGGCTATGCGAAGGATGCATCCGGAGCAGCCGTCAGTAATACCAGGATCACGCTGACGAACGTGTCCACCAATGTGGCGCAGACCACCAAGACGGACAGCGAGGGCAGGTATGAGTTCGCCAGCGTACCTATCGGGGTCTATGTGGTGAAGGGAGAGGCTACCACCTTCGCGGGCACACAGACCCCCAGCTTCACCCTCACCACAAACGCCCGGCAGCGCGTGGACCTGACCCTGAAGAGCGGCTCGGTCAATGAGGCGGTGACTGTCACATCCGCGCCCACGCAACTGGAAACAGAAACCAGCTCGCGCAGCCAGGTAATTGAGACACGTGAGGTAGAGAACCTTCCGCTGAACGGTCGCTCCTACGCGGATCTCGTCCTGCTCGCACCTGGCGTCCGCAGGTCGACGCTGGAGAACCAGACAGCATCCAGCCGCGAAGCCTCATTCAACGTGAATGGACAGCGCTCGGCCTTCAACAACTTCCTGCTCGACGGCCTGGACAACAACAATTACGGGACCTCCAACCAGGGTTTCGCGAACGAGAACATCCCTCCGTCGCCCGATGCAGTCGCGGAGTTCCGTGTCGAGACCAACAATTACTCTGCCGAATACGGAAGAGCATCCGGCGCAGTGATCAACGTGGCCACGCGCCGCGGGACCAACCACTTTCACGGCAAGGCCTACGACTATCTTCGCAACACAAGCCTCAACGCGATCGGCCCATTTCTTCCGCCGTTGAATCCAGTCACGGGCGCCCGAGTCAAGCCAGTCCTGATTCGCAACCAATTCGGCGGAACGCTTGGCGGGCCGGTGATCAAAGACCGCACTTTCTTCTTCGTCGACTATGAAGGTACACGGCAGATATTCTTCAACGCTGTTACGAGCGTGACGCTGCCCAACGCTGAACAGCGCCAAGGCACCTTCCTTCTGCACAAGGTGGATGGCAGCACGACTCCCATCATCCTCAAGAACCCGATTACCGGGACCGTTTTTGCGACCGGCAACGTTTCCGCGGAATCGACACCGTTCGCCAAAGCTGTACTTGCAGCTCTTCCTGCGAACAACACGGGCGCCGTTGCGTACAACGCTGGCATTTCCAACAACTACGTTACGTCGCCGCGCGGCACCATCCAGGATGACAAGGCGGACGGGCGCATCGACCACACGTTCAGCCAGAAGTGGAGCATGTTTGGGCGTTACAGTGAACACCGGGGGACGATTTTTGATCCTCCCATGGTGCTGGGGCGTGCCGGCGGCAACGCTAACACGAACGTGCATCTGCTCAATCGGCAGATTGCCGGCGGGACGACATACATACTCTCCACCAACAAGCTGCTGGACCTTCGCTTCGCTTACACCAAGAACGAAGGCGGCAAGACCCCTTACGGCCAGGGACATTCGTCGCTGCTGACTGAAAACGGCATCACCAACGGCATTCCAACTGACCCGATGTTGGTTCGTGACCTGAACGCTCAATCTGTTTCGGGCTTCACGCAGTTCGGTGCGCAGCCATCCAATCCGCAGTTCCAGAATCCGACCATCTACAACCCGAAGGTCAACTTCACCTTCGTCCACGGCAAGCAGTCGATGAAGTTTGGCTTCGAGAACCAGGAAGTCCACACGCAGGTCAACGACTTCAATCCAAGCTATGGGCAGGACAATTATGCAGGCGCCTACGCCGCGGCCAGTGTTGCCTCAGCGGATACCGCCATCGGCAACACTCAGAGTACACAGCTCTCGCAGGCTTCCAACCTAGCAGACTTCCTTTTTGGGAATCAATCGTCCTACTCCCTGACCAATTACACGATCGTCAATCTCCGCCAGCGCTTCAATTTTGCTTATTTTCAGGATGATATCAAGCTCTTTCCAAGCCTGACGGTCAATGCCGGAGTTCGCTACGAACTGGTGACGCCACAGTTTGAGGCCAATAATAAGCTCGCAAACTTCGACCCTGGCACCAACACGCTGGTGCAAGCCTCCGATGGAAGCATCTACAACCGAGCTCTCGTCATCACCCCCAAAAAGAATGTCGCTCCGCGCTTTGGCTTCTCCTTCAGCCCTAATTTGAAGACCGTCGTTCGGGGTGGTTACGGCATCAGCTTTACGCAGTTCAACCGCGCGGGCGGCGAAAACAATCTGACCTATAACGGACCCAACGTCGTCAATGCTGCCATCAACAATCCGACGCCTACCACGACGAATCGCTGCGTAAACGATACGCAAGACCAAACCACTTGCTTCCGCCAGATGCAGCAGGGCTATGCGGTTGGTCTTGCTAGTCCGACGAACTTTCTTCCATCGAAGGTCACGTCCCGCTACATCCCGAAGAACTTCCAGACAGGCTATGTACAGAGCTACTTCCTAGCCGTTCAGCGGCAACTGCCCGGTAACGTTCTCCTTGATCTGGCCTACATAGGCAATAAGGGAACGCATCTTCAGATTCTGGCGGACTATAACCAAGCCGTGCCCTGTTTGCTGACCACCGGCTGTGCGGCTTACCAGACGCGCCGACCTGTCACTACCTTCGGTGACATTGAAATTGCCTACGGCGGAGGTTCTTCCAGTTACAATGCGCTACAGGCTAAAGTAGAAAAGCGTGTGGGAGCGCTTTACCTGCTGGATTCGTTCACGTGGGGCCGGACTTTCGATCTTTCCTCCGGCCACTTGGAGACGTCATTTGGGGATAACTCTCGCGTCAATTACGCCAATCCGCGTAACGACTACGGCCCATCGGGATATGATCAGCCGCTCAACAACACGACGTCGATTGTTTACGATCTTCCGTATGGGCATAGCCGGCGCTTCGGAGATAGCTCAAACGCTGTAGTGAACGCGCTGCTGGGCGGATGGCAGGTGACCGTGATCAACACGATGACGGCTGGCCTTCCGTTCAACCTCACGTACAGTTCATCCACTTCGAATCAGCTGTACACCACGGATCTGGTCACCTTTCGTCCGACACTGTTGAATCCAGCCGCAGCAGTCAAGCTGGCGTCTGGAGCACGCATGAAATCGGATACCAGTCTTACCTTCCTCGACCAAACGCTAAAAACAACTACGAGTGCGTCACCAGCAGTGCTCGTCGTGCCTTCGATCACAAACGGAGCGACTACGCCGTACGGCAACATCTCACGCAACAAGTTCCGCGGACCGGCTTTTTACAACACCGATTTTGGGCTGCACAAGGCATTCGACCTGTTCCGTGAGAACACGAAGCTCGACATACGCGCGGAAGCCTTCAACGTCTTCAACCAAGTGAACTACACCGCGCCAGACGGCAACATTTCCAACGGCAGCTTCGGAACGATCACCGGATTTGCGCCTCCTCGCCAGCTCCAGGTGGCAGCCAAGATCATTTTCTAATCACGCCACGTTACGCCTGAGTATCTGTGGCGCCGTTCCGCGACGACGCCGCACATGCCGGACGCACTGTATCCCATTCAAGCGTTAGCACGAAAGGCTGAAGACGAATGCGCCACGGAACGAAACACATTGTGGCCGGTACTGCCGCGCTAGTGATAGCCATGTCCGCTGCAGCGCAGAAGCCGTCGCAGGCGTCACAGGACGGAACGGTTCGCATCAATCAAATCCAGGTCATCGGCTCACACAATAGCTATCACTCCGGTTTTGCGCCGAGTGAGCGCAAGTACCTTGAAGCACACAGCCCCAGCGCACTCCGTAGTCTCGACTACAGCCATGCTCCGCTGGCGGATCAGCTCTCCGGCGGTGTGCGGCAGATCGAGATCGATGTCTTCTCCGATCCGAATGGCGGCCGCTTCGCGCATCCTGCAATAGTGAACGCGATTGCAAAGGAGGGCCTGCCGGCTGATCCGGATTTCGATCCCCAGCATGAGTTAGAGAAGCCCGGCTTCAAAGTAATGCATGTGCAGGGCCTCGACGAGCGCAGCACCTGCCACACCTTCGTGATCTGCCTGAACGCTGTGCGCGACTGGTCGAAGGCTCATCCGAAGCACCTGCCGCTCTTCATCCTCGTTGAAACCAAGGAAGGCCGGCCCAAGGAGATGCCCAATGCTCCCTTGGCTGAGCCGTTCACCTCGGCTGTTTTCGACGCGCTGGATGCCGAAATCCGCTCGGTGTTCAAACCGGCGGAGATGATCACACCCGACGAAGTACGCGGCAGCGCCACGACGTTGAACAAGGCCGTCCTTGCTGGGCAGTGGCCAACGCTGGCGAAGGCGCGCGGCCGTGTTGTTTTTCTTCTCGACCAGAAGGCCGCAGGCCCCATTTACGCCCAGGGCCACCCATCGCTGAAGGGCCGTCCCATCTTCATCAATTCTGTTGCCGGTGAGCCGGACGCCGCTTTCATCGAACAGAACGATGGAACGCCGGAGCAGATCAACACGCTCGTCAAGCAGGGGTACCTCATCCGTACGCGGACAGACGAGGGTACAGAGCAGGCCCGCACGAACGACACCACACGCCGCGATCGAGCCCTTTTGTCTGGTGCGCAGATGCTGAGCACGGACTACCCGGGCTCGGAGCCTTCCTCGTGGACGGGATATTCTGTCGTCCTGCCGGGTGGCAGGGTGGCACGCTGCAATCCGATCAGTAAGCCAGCGGCCTGCGACGATTCTCTACTGGAACCGTCGACTAAGTAAGAATGCTCGCTACTGCAACGGCCTAGCTAGTTTGTGAGGGTCTACATGGTCTCAAGAAGGACGTTTCTAGGCGGTGCTTCCGCCGCTACCGCTGCCTGTCTGGTTCAGGAGGCGTTCGGCCTGCCGGCCTCGTTCGAGCCTTTCCTTGCGTCTCCGGTTGCAGCGGCTCCCGGCGTGGATCACACCAAGCACGTGAAGCTCGCGATCGGCACCGGCGGCCACGGCCATACCTACCCTGGAGCTACGGTTCCATTCGGAGCTGTCCAGTTGAGCCCTGACACCGGAACCAAGGACTGGGATCACTGCTCGGGCTATCACTACAATGACAAGGCGATCCTCGGTTTCAGTCACACGCACCTCAGCGGCACCGGCTGCATCGACATGCTCGACTTCCTTCTGATGCCCGCTACGGAAGACTTCAGCTTTGATCCCAAAGCCACACCCAGCTCTGCTGCTTGCTACCGCTCGTCGTTCTCGCATGAAGAGGAAGTCGCTACGCCCGGCTATTACAGCGTGTTGCTGCGAGACTCCAAAGTGAAGGTGGAACTCACCGCTACGGAGCGTGTCGGCGTTCACCGCTACACCTTTCCTAAGTCGGAGAATGCAGTCTTCCTGCTAGACCTCTGGCATGGAGGCGACACAGGCAAAGATCCACTGCACCCCGATGTTGAGGTGCTTCCGGCGATCAACTGGTCGGCCGTCCAGATCGTAGGGAACGACACCATTGTCGGCGGTCGCTCCACCGACATCTGGGCGAAAGGTCGCGAGATCTACTTTTTAATGAAGTTCTCGAAGCCGTTTGAAAGAGTGGAGATCTACTCTGAAGGTCAGCAGATTCCCGGCACTTCTGAAGAAGTGAAGAGCAAATCTCTGCGTTGCGTCTTGAGGTTCAAGACCCATGAAAACGAGATTGTGCATGTAAAGACCGGCATCTCCGGCGTAGATGTCAAAGGTGCGGCCGGCAACCTCGCCAGGGAAGTGCCGGGCTGGAACTTCGACGCAGTGCGGGCTTCCGCACACACGGCGTGGCGCGAGCAACTCGGGCGAATCGACGTCACTTCGCCGGACCAGAAGCATATGGAGATCTTCTACACGGGCATGTACCACATGATGGTGGCGCCCACGCTCTTTGACGATGCGGATGGCCGTTACCGCGGAATGGATGGCAAGATCCATACCCTGCCGTCAGGCCAGCACAACTACAGCACGTTCTCGCTGTGGGATACCTACCGCGCGGCGCACCCGCTGTACACGCTTTTCCTCGCTGACCGTGTTCCGGCGTTCGTCAACTGCATGATCCGTATGGCGGAGCAAAGCCCTGCAGGCGTTCCTGTGTGGCCCCTTCAGGGGCGCGAGACAGGGTGCATGGTGGGCTACCACTCGGCACCAGTGGTCGCTGAGGCGCTGGCCAAGGGCTTCCAGGGCATCGATCCGCAAGCTGCCTATGCTGTCTTCAGAAAGCGAGCGGATGTCGACGACTACCGCGGCCTGGCTTCTTATCGCAAGTTGGGATACGTGCCTTGCGATGAGCAGGAAGAGTCCGCCAGCAAGACGCTCGACTATTGCTACGACGACCGTGCAGTTGCCGCCATCGCTGCGGCCGCCGGGCAGCAAGCCGAGGCGGACATGCTGAGAAAGCGCTCACATTCCTTTGTGAATCTGTATGACAAGGAGTCGGGCTTCATCCGTCCGAAGTACGCTGACGGCCACTGGGCGACTCCGTTCAATCCCAAATCCATCAGGATCACTAAATGGCGCGACTACACCGAGGCCAACGCCTGGCAGACCACGTTCTGCGTGCAGCACGATCCATCGGTGCTCGTGGAAACACTCGGCGGCAG